>CAZMLQ010000022.1:0-22662 GCA_964567195.1 uncultured Haloferacaceae archaeon
CGCCCTCGGTGCCGGTGGCGACGATCTTCGGCGTGTTGATCTCCGTACAGCCGACCGACCGGAAGTACTCCCGGACGGCGCGCAACACCTCCGAGCGGATCTCGAAGATCGCCTTCACCTCGGGCTTGCGCAGGTCGAGCGTCCGGTTGTCGAGGCGGGTCGACAGCTCCGCCGCCACCTTCCCCGAGGGATCGAGCGGGAGCTCGGGGTCCGCCTCGGCCACCACCTCGAGCGACTCGGGGACGATCTCGACGCCGGTCGGGGCCCGCTCCTCGGCCTCGACCGCACCGGTCACCGTGACGACGCTCTCGCGACGGGCCGAGAGCGCCCGCTCGACCAGCGCCTCGTCGGCGCCGTCCTTCTCGAGTTTCACCTGGATCCGACCGGTCCGGTCCCGGACGATCAGGAAGGCGATGCCCCCGAGGTCGCGGATCTCGTGGATCCACCCGGCGACGGTGACCGTCTCGCCCGGCGTCGCGTCCGCGGCGTGCGTGCGGTCTCTCACGGCGTTCGCTGGGCGTGCCGAACGTATATTCGGTCCGGTCCGATTCCGCCCCGGAGCTTACGTACCGGGACGGGACCATCCGGCCCGTGTTCGACGCGATCAGATCCGCGCTGACCCGTCCGCTCGACCGCTCGGAGCCCGACCCGGCCAGGACCGCGCTGCTCGGCACCCTGCTGGTGGCGACCGCGGGGCTCGTCCTCCCCGCGGTCCTGCTCGCCGGCTACGCGGCCCGCGTCCTCCGGGCGCCCGACGAGCAACCGACGTTCGACGACCTCCGGCCGCTCGCGGTCGAGGGCTGCCGGCTCGGGCTCGTCGGCGTCGCCTACGGCGCTCTCCCCGCCGGGCTCGTCCTCGCGGGCGGCGCGGGCGTCGCGAGCGGGCTCGGCGGGCTGGCGCTCGCGCTCCGGAGCCCGTCCGTCGGGGGACTCCCGCTCGCGGCCGCCGCGCCCACCCTCGGGATCGGCGCCGGCGTCGCCCTCCTCGGGGGCCTCCTCGCCATCCCCGGGGGCTATCTCGCCGTCGTCGCGGCCGTGCGGGTCGCCCGGACCGGCCGGCTCGGCGCCGGCTTCGACGCCACGACGCTCGCGCTTGCCCGCCGTCGGACGACGGCACGGGCCTGGCTCGGGGGGGCCGGCCTCCTGCTCGTCGGGCGGCTCGTCGGCGCCGCGCTGGGCGCGCTCCCGGTCGTCGGCGGGCTGGCGGCCGCCGCGGTCGGCTTCCACGCCACCGTCGCCGCCGCCGACCTGTGGGCGCGGCTGATCCCCGCGGGGGCCGGGACGGCGTCGGACGCGGAGGCGGACGCAACCGCGCGTCCCGCCGCCGACGCCGACGGCGGCGCGGGCGCGGCGACCACCGGCCCGACCGCGGACGACTAGGCCTCCTTCGCGCCCCGGACGGTCTCGGCGACCGCGTCGACCCCCTCGTCGTGGAGGAGGTCGCCGACCACGACCACGTCGGCGTGGGCGCCCATCTCGGCCGCGGTCTCGCGGTCGTGGATCCCCCCGCCGTAGAACAGCGTCGTCTCCTCGAGCGCGTCGGCCGCGGCCGAGACGACCTCGGGGTCGCCGTAGGTGCCCGAGTACTCGACGTAGACGATCTCCTGGCCGAACAGCCGCTCGGCGACGCGGGCGTAGCAGGCGACGTCGGCGGGCGACTGGTCGCAGTCGGCGTCGGTGTAGGTCGCGACCGACGACTCGGGGTTGAGCACGACGTAGGCCTCGGTGTGGGTGCGCGACCAGTCGAGCCCGTCCTCGATCCGGACCCACTCCTTGTGTGCGCCGGTGATCCAGAAGCCGTCGCTGGCGTTGAACACCGTGGGCACGAGGTAGCCGTCGAGGGCGTCGTCCTCGATCACCACGCCGGGGCTCGACGGCTCCTGGTAGAGCGGCACGTCGTGTGCGGCACAGGCCTCGACCACGCGCGACATCTTCTCGGCGGTCATCCCGGTCGTCCCGCCGATCTCGATCGCGTCGGTCCCGGTCGCACAGACGTCGGCGAACGTCTCGTCGCCGGCCAGCTCCTTGTCGGGGTCGATCTTCAGCACGTGGTCCCAGTCCGCCCACGGCGTCGTCATCGGATGTACGAGCCGGCGTGGATCGTATAAACCCCGCGATCAGTCCGGGCCGACCGTCCCGCTACGGTCGCTCGCGCTCCACCTCGGGCGGCGTTCCGTCGCGACCGGCCCCGCGATCCAGCCGTCGACGGGCGTCAGCGGCGGTCACCACGGCCAGCGCGACCGACAGGAGAAACAGCCACGTCGCCGGCTCGACGGCCGCGAGCGGTGAGACGCCGACGAACAGCGCGAGCGAGAGCAGGCCCCCCGCCGCGGCGAGCAGGAGGTAGCCGGCCCACCGTGGCGCCGCCGGCGTCGACGACGGCGACGAGTCGAGATAGAGGTCGATCGCCTCGCCACGCCGGGTGAGCCGGACCGTCCCGGCCCGGGCGTCGTACGCCACCGCGCCGTGGTCGGCGAGACGGGGCAGGTGGCGCTGCTGGAGCGAGTTGTACGCCAGCTTTCGCTGGCGTGAGGTGACCGCCTCGGTCGTCGTGTCGTGCTCCCAGGCGGCGATCTGTTCGGCGAGCGCCCCGATGGTCGTCTCGTCCGGACCGTACTGGAGGTGATAGAGGGCGTACCGACGCCGGCGGTTGCTGAGGAGGTCGAACACCTCGTCCCGGGAGAGATCGCGCGTCCGTCCCCCGGCCCCGGACCCGCCGCCGGTGTCGCGGTCGTCACCGCGGCCGTCGCCGTCGCTACGGGAGTTCACTACCCCGTCCCCAGACTCCGCCATACGCGACCTTGACGACCGTCGGCAGATAAGTAATTAGCTGTTCGACAGATTCCGTCCCGGTGGCGGGGGGCGACCGCGCGGGCTTATCGACGGGTTAGTCGACGGGCCGCGGTGGGTCGTCGGGCGATCGGGGAGTCGACGACGATACCGCCGCTGTCCGGCGGTTTGGCGCTCGTTAAGTCCGGTCTGGCGGCCGGTTGTCGGCCGTCTCGCGGCCCGAGAGGGCCGCGATGGCACCCCAATACAACGAGGAGCCAGGGTGGGGTGTGGGTGGAGATGCCACCACCGAAGTGGGAGGCGGACGGGCGGACGGTTCTCGCGGTCGTGATGGCGGTCGTCACCGTGCTCGCGCCGGTCGCCGGGGTCGTCGCACTGTCGGACCCGGCGAGTGCGGCCCCGGGCGACGTGCTCTACAGGGTGAACGCCGGCGGCCCGAGCGTCGGCGCGAGCGCCGGACCGGACTGGACGGGCGACGAGAGCGGGAGTCAGTTCAGTTCTAGCGGAAGCACCTACACGGCCAGCGAGCTCTCGACCGGCGACGTCGACAACCCGACCGAGGCGCCCTCGGAGGTGTACCTGACCGAGCGCTACGGCGACCAGTCGTGGTCGTTCGACGTGACCGCCGGGGAGAGCTACGAGGTCCGGCTCTACTTCGCCGAGATATTCCACGGGGTCGCCGGCAGCGACGCCGCACAGGGCGCCGACGAGGGGGACCGCGTCTTCGACGTCTCGATCGAGGGCGACCAGCGGCTGGACGACTACGACGTCGTCGCGGAGACCGGTGACGCCGCGACGGCGACCGTCGAGACGGTCGAGATCACACCGAGCGACGGGACGCTCGACGTCTCGTTCAGCACGGAGACGGACAACGCGAAGCTCTCGGCGATCGAGGTGGTCGAGTCCGGTCCCGAGCCCGGCGTACTTTCGGGCCCGTCCACGGTCGAGTTCGGGACGACCGTCGTCGACGGCTCGACGACCGGGACGGTGACGCTCGCCAACGAGGGCGAGAGCGCCGACGCGGCGTCGATCACCGTCGACGACGTCTCGGTGTCGGGCGCGGACGCGGCCGACTTCTCGACCGACTTCTCCGGGTCGGTGACGCTCGATCCCGGCGAGTCGACCGACGTCACGGTCACGTTCGCGCCGTCGAGCGCCCAGGCGAAGGCCGCCACCCTCGAGGTGAGCCACGACGCCCCGAACACCACCGCTCCGCTGACGGTCGGCCTGTCGGGCGAGGGATCGAGCAGCGTCCCGATCGAGTTCGGGCACACGGAGCTGAGCGGCTTCTCGACCTCGAACCCGACCTCGATCGACTGGGGACCCGACGGCCGGCTGTACGTCTCCGACCAGGACGGGACGGTGTTCGCGCTGAACGTCAGCCGTGAGGGGCCGGGCGACTACGCGGTCACCGGGACGGAGACGATCGAGAAGATCCAGGCGATTCCGAACCACGACGACGACGGCTCGTTCGGGGGGCCCGACGACGAGCGCCAGGTGACCGGCATCCGGGTCGGTGGGACCGCGGAGACGCCGGTGATCTACGTCACCTCGAGCGACCCGCGGATCTCGGTCGGGAACGACAACCCGCCGGCACAGAGTCTCGACACGAACTCCGGCGTGGTCTCCCGGCTCACACAGACCGAGACGGGCTGGGACCACACGATCCTCGTCCGTGGGCTCCCCCGGTCCGAGGAGAACCACGCCACAAACGGGCTGGCCATCGCCGACGGCGGGGACACCCTCTACGTGGCCTCCGGCGGACACACCAACCAGGGGGCGCCCGGCGACAAGCTGTCGTACCTGCCGGAGTACGCCCTCTCGGCGGCGATCCTGGAGATCGACGTCGCACAGATCGAGGCCAACAACGAGCCCAACGACGCCGTCGACGAGAACGGCGACACGTACGCACAGTACCTGTACGACATCCCGACGCTGAACCCCGGACTGTCGAACGCCCCGAACGGCGGGCCGTTCGGTGGCCTGGACGGCCAGAACATGGCCAAGCTGGTCGACGGTGGGCCCGTCCAGGTGTACTCGCCGGGCTACCGGAACCCCTACGACGTCGTGATCCGGCCCAACGGTGACCTCTACACCATCGACAACGGCCACAACGGCGGCTGGGGCGACCAGCCCGTCGGCGAGGGGACCGATCAGTGTACCAACCAGATCAACGACGGTGGCGGCGGCGGGGCGAACCCGCTCCACCACGTCGACCAGGAGGGCTACTACGGCGGTCACGCGAACCCGACGCGGGCGAACCCGGACGGGGCGAACGTCTACGCGGGCGGGTTCCAGGACGACGCCGGTGAGCTACTGGTCGACTTCTCGCAGAACTCGCCGGTCGAGGTGCCGGCCAACCCGGTCGAGTGTGACTGGCAGGCGCCGGGCGACGACGGCGCGTTGACGACGTTCGGCGCGTCGACCAACGGGCTGGGCGTCTACACGGCCGACAACTTCGGCGGTGCCCTCGACGGTGCGTTGCTGGCGGCGAGCTTCGACGGCAACGTCTACTACACCACCTTCGCCGACGGCGGCGCGGCGGTCGCGGAGACGGAGGACCAGTTCTCCGCCGGCCTGAACACGCCCCTCGACGTCACCGCGCAGGGCGACGACGGCGCCTACCCCGGGACGGTGTGGGTGGCCGACTTCGGCGGCGACGACATCGACGTCTACGAGCCGGCCGACTTCGGGGGCGACGGCCAGCCCGGCGACCAGTGTACCGCCGACGATCCCGGATCGCCGGAGTACGATTCCGACGGCGACGCCGACGGGGACGGCTACACCAACGCCGACGAGAACGAGGCGGGCTCGGATCCCTGCTCGGGCTCGTCGACCCCCGACGACTTCGACGACGACGGGGTCTCGAACCTGAACGATCCGGACGACGACGACGACGGGACGCCGGACACGACCGACCCGTTCCCGGTCGATCCGGATGACGGGACGACGACGACGGCGCCCGTCGAGTACACGTTCCAGAAGGCCTCCGAGCCGGGGACGATCCTCGATCTCGGGTTCACCGGTCTGATGTCGAACGGCTCGGACTACCAGACCCGCTACGACGAGTCGAACGTCATCGCGGGCGCGGCGGCACCCGTCCTCACGATCGAGGACGTTCCGCCGGGCGACGCGGTGAACGACCAGAACGACCAGCAGTACGCCTTCCAGTCCGGGCTGAACGTCACCGACGAGCCGGTGACGATCCACACCACCCTGGAGAGCCCCTTCGCCGCGACGCCCGAGGACTTCCAGTCCCAGGGCCTGTTCGTCGGCACCGGCGACCAGGACAACTACCTCAAGCTGGTGACCTCCGCGAACGGCGCCACCGGCGGGATACAGTTCGCCAAAGAGACCGGCGGCTCGTTCGAGACCGTCGACAACCCCGACGTGCCCGCGGTGGTCGGCAGCGGGAAGACCGTCGACCTCTACCTCGACGTCTACCCCGGGAACGACACCGCGGTCGCGCGGTACGAGATCGTCGGGAGCGGCCTCGACGGCACCCAGACCGGGACGCTCGGCAACACCAGCGTCCCGTCGGCCTGGCTCGACGATCCGGACCAGGGACTCGCGTTCGGCGTCATCTCGACGTCGTTCGACGCCGGGAGCTTCGGCACCGACGACCCGTACACGGCGACGTTCGTCCAGCTCGAGGCCGTCCCGCGGGGCCAGGCCGACAACCAGGCCCCGAGCCCGTCGGTCTCGGTCTCGCCGTCGTCGCCGACGGCCGGCGACGAGGTGACCCTCGACGCGAACGGGTCGACCGATCCCGACGGGTCGGTCGCCGCCTACGCCTGGGACCTCGACGGCGACGGTCAGACCGACGCCACCGGCCCCACGGCGACCACGACCTTCGACGCGGCCGGCGAGTACGACGTGACCCTGACCGTCACGGACGACGCCGGGACGAACGCGTCCACCACCACCACGGTGAGCGTCGGGGCGCCGGCGACGGGCGACGCGGTGCAGTACCGCGTCAACGTCGGTGGCCCCGCCATCGCGGTCGACGGCGGCCCCGACTGGAGCGCCGACACGTCGGGCGCACCGAGCCAGTACCTGGCGACGACGCCACCCGACGGCGGACAGATCCCGGACGCCCAGCCCTACCCGGTCCAGAGCGTCGACGACTCGGTGCCCGACGGGACGCCGACGGCGGTCTTCGAGACCGAACGGTACGACCCCGAGACGAGCCCGGAGATGGGGTGGGCGTTCCCCGTCGAGCCGGGGGCGACCTACGAGCTCCGGCTCCACTTCCACGACGGCTTCCAGGGGACCAGCGAGGCCGGCGACCGCGTCTTCGGCGTAAACGTCGAGGGCGAGCAGGAGCTGGAGGACTTCGACATCGTCGAGAGCTACGGGGACCAGACGGCGGCCACGGAGACGGTCACCGTCACGCCCGAGGACGGGACGCTGAACGTCACCTTCCTCCACGGCGCCGCGGAGAACCCACAGGTCAACGGCATCGAGGTCGTCGAGACCGCGGACGCGCCCGCCGCGACGACGAGCGCGTCCGTGGCGGTCACCCCGGACGGCGACATCGAGACGAGCACGTTCGGGAGCGGCTCCTACCAGATCACCAACACGGGCGAGACGAACGTCACGACGCTCCGTGTCGATCTGAACGAGACGCTGCTGCCCGACGTCGTCCACGACCCGTTCAACACCGCGGGCGACGACGTCGGCAAGGAGTTCACCCTCGACGGCGGCGACGTCACCGTCGAGAACGTCGAGTACACGAACGTCCACAACGGCGTCGACGACGACCAGGGCTACGACAGCCTCGTCGTCACGCTCTCGGGCTTCGAGCCGGGCGAGACGGCGAGCTTCTCGATCGACAACGATCCGACCAGCATCGGCAGCACGGACCTGGGCTCGCAGGCCGCCGGTCCGATCAGCGGGCTGGAGCTCGCCGGCGGGACCGTCTCCGTCGGCGCCGGCGACGGGCTCGTGACCGGCACCCTCGTCGGTGACGGCAGCGCCGGCGGCGCGGAGGCGGTCGTCGGGCCCGACGCGGACGAGCCCGACCCGGCGCTGGGCGTCGAGGGCGTCGCGCTCTCGGACGCGTCGCTGTCCCCCCGACACACGGCCGCGACCGTGACCGACGCGAACCAGACGGTCACCGTCACGGGGGCGCCCCCGGGTGCGACCGTGACGCTTCTCAGGGCCGAGGCGGAGCTGAACCTGAGCGACGTCCCGAGCCCGGTCGAGATCGAGCCCTACGAGGGCAACAAGCTCGTCGACGTCGCCTACTCCTCGGCGGCGGCCGGCGCGAACGGGACGGCGTCGTTCGACGTCACGCTGACCAACTCGACGGCGACCGGCGGCCAGAACTATCTGGTCGCGGTCGTCGGGGAGCCCGAGGGCGACACCGGTCCGACGTCGGACTACGTGGTGCTCGACCTCGTCGAGGAGGCCCCGGCGGAGAACAGCCCGCCGACGGTCGGCGCCATCACCGATCTGGGCGTGACCGAGGGCGAGTCCGTCACCGTCGACGTTCCCGCGAGCGACGCCGACGGCGACGACCTGACCGCGACCGCCGACGGGGCGGCGTTCGTGACCGCGACCGGCGACGGGACGCTGACCGTCGCACCGCCGGCCGGCGCGGTCGGCACCTACGAGCTCACCGTCACCGTCGACGACGGGACCGCGACGGCGACCGAGTCGTTCGCGGTCTACGTCGACGAGCCCGACCAGGACGGCGAGGTCGTCCTCGCGGTCAACGCCGGCGGCGGGAACTACACCGCCGCCGACGGGACGACCTACCTGGCCGGGACCGACGTGGACGCCCTCGCCGGCGGCCCGACGTACGACGTCGGCGAGCCCGTCGGCAACACCGACGACGACCCGCTCTACCAGACCGAGCGCTACGGCGGCGACGGGGCCGACGCCCCGCCGAACCTGGCGGCCGAGGTCGACGACGGCACCTACCAGGTGACGCTGCGGTTCGCCGAGATCTTCCAGGGGGTCGCCACGAGCGACGCGCCCGACTCCACGGGCCCGACCGACGGCACGAACGAGAACGACCGGCTGTTCGACGTGACCGTCGAGGGCGAGCAGGTGCTCTCGGAGTACGACGTCTTCTCCGAGGTCGGCCCGCTGAACGCGACCGACAAGAGCTACACCGTCGAGGTGACCGACGGCACGCTGAACGTCGCGTTCGGCGCGGTCAACGACAACGCGAAACTCGCCGCGATCGAGGTCGAGTCGCTCGACACGAACGAGGCGCCGGCCGTCGACCCGATCGCGAACCGGACCGTCACGGAGAACGAGACGGTGACGGTCGACGTGACCGCGAGCGATCCCGACGGTGACGCGCCGGGTCTGTCGCTCGGCGACGCGCCCGGGTTCGCGACGCTCTCGAACGGGACGGTGACGCTCGCGCCCGGCGCGGGCGACGCCGGCACCTACACCGTCGAGGTCGTCGCCGACGACGGTCAGGCGACCGCGAACGAGACGTTCGGGGTGACCGTCGAGCCGGCCGAGACCGGACCCGGACCGGTCGGCGAGTTCGAGAGCGCGCCGACCGACCCCGACGGCGACGGCCTCTACGAGGACGTCGACGGCGACGGCTCGGTCGGCTTCACCGACGTCCAGGCGCTGTTCGTCGACGCGGACGGGCAGACCGTCCAGTCGAACGTCGACGCCTTCGACTTCAGCGGCGACGGCTCGATCGGCTTCACCGACGTCCAGGCGCTGTTCGTGGAGGTGGCCGGCGGGAGCTGATCACTCCCGACCCCCGTCCGCGGCCCACACTCCGGAGGCCCACGACACCCCGCGTCGCGGACGCCCGGGCCCTCGCGAACGAATCACACACCGACGACAGACGACACACACAATGTACGGACACGACACGACAGCAGGCGCACGGATCACGGCCGTCCTGCTCGCGGCGGTGGTCGCCCTCTCGGCGACCGCCGGCGTCGCGAGCGCGGCCGGCGAGACGAGCATCAGCGTGACGGCCGCGGACGCGACGCTCGCGCCCGGAGAGACGACGACCGTCGACGTCGTCCTCGACGACGCCGACGGCGGCGTGGCGGTCTCGCAGCTCCAGGTCGAGCTGACCGACCCCGCGGTCGCGGAGATCGTCGCCCTGGAGCTGGGCACCGATCCGGGGCTCGTCGACGGGCCGATCTTCGCCGACGACAACTCGTCGGTCCAGGGCGGCTACGCGGTCGACGACACCGACGACACCGGCTCGATCACGGTCGCCACCGTCACCGTCGAGGCGACGGCCGCCGGCTCGACCGACGTCGAGCTGACCGACCCGCCGGATGTCGCCAACGGCGAGCTCGAGTTCGCCGACGAGGATGCCAACGAGTACACCGTCACCTCGACCGGCACGGCCACGATCACGGTCGAGGAGCCGAACCAGCCCCCCGAGGCCGAGGCGGGGACCAACCAGGCGGTCACCGCGAACGAGACCGTCGGCCTCGACGCGTCCGGATCGAGCGACCCCGACGGCGACGGGCTGAGCTACACCTGGACGCAGACGAGCGGCCCGGGCGTGGGCCTCTCCGACGCCACGGCCGCCCAGCCGACCTTCGTCGCGCCCGACGTGGACGGGACGACGACGATCGGCTTCGAGGTGACGGTCTCCGACGGCGACGAGACCGACACCGACAGCGTGGCCGTGACGGTCGCGCCCGCCGCGGCACCGCCGGCGAACGCGCCGCCGACCGCCGACGCGGGCGCCGACGCGTCGGTCGACGAGGGGACGACCGTCGGCCTCGACGCGTCCGGATCGAGCGACCCCGACGGCGACGGGCTGAGCTACACCTGGACGCAGACGAGCGGCCCGGGCGTGGGCCTCTCCGACGCCACGGCCGCCCAGCCGACCTTCGTCGCGCCCGACGTGGACGGGACGACGACGATCGGCTTCGAGGTGACGGTCTCCGACGGCGACGAGACCGACACCGACAGCGTGGACGTGACGGTCGCCGACACCGACACCACGCCCCCGTCCGGGCCGCCGAGTGACGGGAACGCGACCGGCGACGGAAACGTCTCGGTCGTCCTCGTCGGTGCGGACGGCGACGGCGAGATCGCGGCCGGATCGACCAACGCCTACGACGTGGTCGTGACCGGCGTCGACGGCGGCGTCGGGGCGTTCGCGGCGACGGTCTCGGTCGACGACCCGAGCGTGGCGACGGTGACCGACGCGTCGATCGCGGCGGGGACCGACACGGACGCGGCGAACCTCAGCACCGCGTCGGTCAACGTGACCGGGTCGTCGGCGATCCTTGAGGCCGCGCTGCTCGACACGAACGACGACGGGAACGTGACGATCGGCACCGTCGTCGTCGCGGCGACCGCGGCCGGCTCGGTCGGCGTCACCCCGAGCGTGAGCGCCATCGGCGACGAGAGTGGCGAGAGCTACGCCGTCGAGTCGACGGAGGACGCCAGCCTGAGCGTCGTCGAGATCCCGACGGTCCCCGACGGCACCGGGCTGCCGTCCGATCCCGACGCCGACGGCACCTACGAGGACGTCACCGGCGACGGGAACGTGACCGTCGCCGACGTCCAGACGCTGTGGGACAGCCGGAACAGCCCCGAGATCACTGAGAACGCCGAGTTCTACGACTTCAACGGCGACGGGTCGTTCGACGTCGTGGACGTCCAGGCGCTGTTCGAGCAGGTGGTCGGCTGAAGTGAGCGTGACGGTGCCCACCCACACCACCACCACCTCCGATCGCCGGGAGGCGGCGGCCCGGGCGTTCGCGTGCGGGCTCGCGCTCGCGGTGCTCGCGACCGCCGCGCTCGCCCCTCCGACCGCGGCTGCCGGCGAGACGACGGTCCGGCTCGTCCCCGACGCCGAGCGGGTCGCGGTCGACGGGACCACGACCGTCGCGGTGGTCGTAACCGAGGCCGCCGGCGGCGTGGGCGCCGTCAACGCGACCGTGACCGTGGCCACGGGCGACGCCGCGACCGTCACGGACGCGACCGTCGCCGGCGGGGCCGGCCTCTCCAACGTCGCGGTCGCCCCCGACGGCAACTCGGCCCGCGTGGTCGCCGCGATCATGGACACCGCCGACCGGGGTCGGGTGACGGTGGCGACCGTCACCGTGGCCGGCCGGGTCGACGGGACGGCGAGCCTCTCGGTCCGGATCGACGAACTCGCCGACGAGTCGGGCGCGACCTACCGGGTCGGCGCCGCCGAGGGGACGACGCTCGTCGTCGGCGACGGGCCGGCCACGCCGGCGAGCGCGACCCCGAGGGTCGAGACGGACGCGGCGGGAGCGACGACGGCCGCCGCGGCGACACCGACGCCGACACCCGAGACGGGAACGGCCGGGACCGAGGCGGCCGAGCGGGCCGTCCGGACCGCGACCCGGCGCCCACCTGCGCTGGTCGGCGCCGTCGGTTCGAGCCTCGGCCCGCTGGCGCTTCCGGTCGCGCTTCTCACCGCGCTCGGCCTGGGCGTCGCGCTCGGGTGGCGCTACCGGGACTGACCGCTCGGCCGCCCGTCCTCGCCCGCACCCGCACCAGCGCCACGAGGTCGACGACCGCATCGCCCGCGCCGACGCGGACGACGCCGGCGTAGAGGCCCCGCGGGGTCGGTCCGGCGGCGCCGACGCACTAGTCGGCCCTGGCCTGCCAGTCCCGGACGGTGTCGGGGCCGACCCCGTCGACGGCGTCGGCGAGCGCGTCCGGCTCGGCGGCTTTCAGGCTCGCGACGTCCTCAACGCCGGCGGCGGCCAGCTTCTCGGCGGTCGCCTCGCCGATCCCCTCGACGGTCTCGAGCTCGCCGCCCGCCTGCCGGGCCCGGTACTCGCGGTAGTTGCAGATCGGACAGCCGAGCGCCCAGGGCTCGTCGTCGCCGTCGTCGCCGTCGTCGCCGTCGTCGCCGTCGTCGCCGTCGTCGCCGTCGTCGACCACCTGGAGGTGGGGGAGATCGTGCTCGGGGCAGCGCTCGTCCTCGACGACGATCTCGCCCCGCCGGGGCAGGGGCAGCGAGTACTCGCAGTCGGGGTAGCGGGTGCAACCGACCAGCCGGGCGCCCGAGCGGAGGCGCTTGATCGCCAGGCCCTCGTCGCCGTCGGCACCGCACTCGGGGCAGGCACCGATCAGGCGGTCCTCGGAGGCGTCGGCGCGCGCGGCCGCACAGCGCGGACAGCCGTGGACGAACGTCTTGCGGCCGGCGAGCATCTTCACGTGGGCGAGGTCGTGCTCGTCGCAGGTCTCGTCGAGCAGGATCGGCCGGCCGGTCGAGGGCAGGGGCAGCGTGTACTCGCAGTCGGGGTAGCCGTCACAGCCGACGAACCGGGAGCCGTCGCGGGCCTCGCGCACCAGCAGGTCGTGGTCGCTCTCGGGGCAGGGCCCGAGCGTGCGGTCGGCCTTCAGGGACTCGCGGAGGTGCTCGCCGACCGCGTCGCTCGAGTCGATCAGGCGCTCGAAGATCGAGCCGAGCATCGCCCGGGACTCGGCGGTCACGTCGGTCAGTTCCCGCTCGCCCCGGCTGATCGCGGCCATGTCCGCCTCGAGGCGGGCGGTCATCTCCTCGCTGACGATCGGGTCGGCGAACTCCTCGGCGGCCTCGACGACCGCGCGGGCCAGCCGGGTCGGCCGGGGCGGGTCGCCCTCGACGTAGCCCCGGTCGTAGAGCTTCTCGAGGGTGGTGTGACGGGTCGCCTTCGTCCCGATGCCCATCTCCTCCATCGTCTCGATCAGGCGAGACTGGCCGTACCGGCCCGGCGGGCGCGTCTCCTTGCGTTCGAGCCGGACCCCCGCGATCGAGAGCGCGTCGCCCTCGGTCAGGTCGGGCAGCCGGCTCTCGCTCGCCCCGGAGTAGGGGTAGACGTCGAGATAGCCCGGCTCGACCAGCCGGCGGCCGGTGGCCTTGAGCGAGACGGCGTCGCCGTCGTCGTCGGTCGCGGTCGCCACGACGCGCAGATCCTCCCACTCGGCCGGCTCGGCGACCGTCGCGAGAAAGCGCCGGACCACGAGCTCGTAGACCCGCCACTCGTCCTCGGAGAGGTCGCTCCGGGTCGGAAGCTCGCCCGTCGGGTGGATCGGCGGGTGGTCGGTCGTCTCCTCGTCGCCCGCGGTCGGCTCGACGGCGCCCTCGCGAAGCGCGGCGGCGTCGTCACCGAAGCCCGGCCCCGCCGACAGCGCGGCCAGGAGCTCGTCGGGGTCGAGGTCCTCGGGGTAGACGGTGTTGTCCGTCCGGGGGTAGGTGACGTAGCCGTCGGTGTAGAGCTCCTCGGCGAGGCTCATCGCCCGGCTGGCCGACAGCCCGAGCGATCCCGCGGCGCGGATGAACGCGGTCGTGTTGAACGGCGTCGGTGGCTCGTCGGTCCGGCGCCGGCGCTCGACCTCGACCACCCGGGCCCGGTCGGCGCCCGCGAGCACGTCCCGGGCGGCGGTCGCGTCGGACTCGTTCCACACCCGCTGGGCCTCGCGGCCGTCGTCGTCGAAGAAGTACTGCGCCTCGAAGGCGTCGGCGTCGTCGGCCCCGCCGGCGAGGTCGGCGAACAGCTCCCAGTAGGGCTCGGGCTCGAACGCCTCGATCTCGCGCTCGCGGTCGACGACGAGCTTCAGCGTCGGGCCCTGGACCCGACCGACGGAGATGAAGTCCTCGCCGAGCTGACGGGCCGACAGCGAGAGATAGCGGGTGAGCGCCGCCCCCCAGACGAGATCGACCACCTGGCGGGCCTCGCCCGCGGCCGCGAGATCGAAGTCCAGCTCGCCGGGCTCGTCGAACGCCTCCCGGACCGCCCGCTCGGTGATCGAGGAGAACCGCACCCGGTCGATCGGAACGGTCTCGTTCACCTCGCGCACCAGCTCGTAGGCCTCCTTGCCGATCAGCTCGCCCTCGCGGTCGTAGTCGGTGGCGACGATCACGCGCCCGGCCCGGCGGGCCAGCAGCCGCAGCGCCCGGACGATCCCCTCCTGGGTGGGGCGTTTCTCGACCGGGGCGTCGATCAGCTCGACCGGCTCCACGTCGCGCCAGTCGGCGTACTCTGGTGGGAAGTCGACCCCGACGACGTGGCCCGAGAGCCCGACACAGCGCCGTCCGCCCCACTCGTAGACGTTGACGCCCGCCACCCGGTCGATCGACGCCGACCCGCCGCTCAGGATCTCCGCGATCCGGCGGGCGGCGTTGTCCTTCTCGGTGACGATCAGCTCGGGACCGCTGCTCATCGCGAGCGGATAGGACCGATGCGCGCCTAAAGCTTTCGCGGCCGAAACCGCCGGACGGCGCGGGCGCGTGTCGGACACGCGAGCGACCGATCGGCCGACCCGAGCGCCACCGGCCGGCCGACCCGGCGCTCACTCGGCCAGACGCTCGCGGAGCAGACGGTTGACCGTCTCGGGGTCGGCGCTGCCGCCGGTCTCGGCCATCACCTGGCCGACGAGGTAGTTGAGCGCGCCGTCCTCGCCGGCGTGGTAGTCCGCGACCGCGTCGGGGTTCTCCGCGACCGCCACGTCGACCGCGGCCGCGACCGCGTCGTCGTCGGTCTTGCCCAGCCCCTCGCGCTCGACCACCTCGTCGGGGGCGAGTCCCTCGTCGAGCATCGTCCGGAGCACCGTCTCGCGGGCGTTCTTGGCGGTGATCTCGTCGGTCGCGACCAGCTCGACGAGCCGCGTCACCTCGTCGAGGCGGTCCGTCACGTCGGTGACGGCCATGTCGCGGTAGTTCAGCTCGCCCAGCAGGTCGTCGGCCACCCACGTCGCGGCGAGGTCGGGGTCGAACGCGCTCGCCACGTCCTCGTAGAAGTCGGCGACCTCGCGCGTCGAGGTGAGCTTCGCCGCCGCCGCCTCGCTCAGGCCGTACTCGTCGCGAAAGCGCCGGCGCCGGGCGTCGGGAAGCTCGGGGATCGAGACCGCCTCGGCGCGGGCGGCCGGCCGGAGCGGCGGCAGGTCGGCCTCGCCGAAGTAGCGGTAGTCCTTCTCGGCCTCCTTCGAGCGCATCGAGACCGTGATGGCGCGGGACTCGTCCCAGTGGCGGGTCTCCTGGTCGACGCCCCGGCCCCGGCGGATCGCGTTGCGCTGGCGGGTCACCTCGTAGGCCAGCGCCTGCTCGGCGCCCCTGTGGCTCGAGATGTTTTTCACCTCGGTCCGGTTGGCCGTCTCGAGGGTCGCGGCGTCGACCTCGTCGTCCGGGCCGATCTCGTCGGCGGGCACCATCGAGACGTTGGCGTCGACCCGGAGCGAGCCGTCGCGGCCGCTGTCGAAGACGCCGAGATACTCCAGGGTCTCCTCCAGCTTGGCGAGGAAGGCGCGGGTCTCGGCCGGCGAGCGGAAGTCGGGCTCGGTGACGATCTCGAGCAGCGGGGTGCCGGCGCGGTTGTAGTCGACCAGCGTGTACTCGGCGTCCGCGACGCTCCCGCCCTCGTGGACGAGCCGGCCGGGATCCTCCTCCAGGTGTGCGCGCCGGATGCCGACCGTCCGGCGCTCGTCCTCGACCGCGATCTCGAGCGCGCCCTCCCGGCAGATCGGGGCGTCGTACTGCGAGATCTGGAAGTTCTTCGGGAGGTCGGGGTAGAAGTAGTTCTTGCGGTGAAAGCGGGTCTCGTCGGCGACGGTCGCGTCGAGGGCCTTGCCGACCCGGATCGCCGCGTCGACGGCGGCCTCGTTGAGCACGGGCAACGCGCCCGGCAGCCCGAGACAGACCGGGCAGGTCCGGCTGTTGGGCGCCTCGTCGGCCGCGGGCGTCGTCGAACAGCCACAGAAGATCTTGGTCTCGGTCTCGAGCTGGACGTGAACCTCCAGCCCGATGACGACGGCGAGCTCGCCACGTTCGAGCGCCCGGGCGGTCATCGCCCGCGGTTCGACGGCGACCGGCTAAAGGCTGACGGGACCGTGTGGCGTCTGACGTAGCTTTATGAAGCCGGCGCCGCCCGTGTGGGTCATGAGCAATCGAGTGGCGGAGCTCGAATCCAGGGTCGCCGAGCTACAGGCCACGGTCGACGGACTGACCGAGGAGCTCGTCGAGACCCGCGAGCGGCTCCGACAGCTCGAGGCGGCGGCCGAGGACGACGAGCCGGCCCGTGGCGGGCGCCGGGCGGTCGGAGCCGAGACGGGCGTGGGCGACGGCCCCGCGGCCGCGACCGACGGCGACGGGCCGACCGACGGGGACGAGACCGGGGCCGTCGAGGCCGACGGTGACTCGGAGTCGGGCGTGGACTCCGACGCGGGCTCTGGCTCGGGCTCGGACTCCGACGACGGCGGCGACATCATCGTCGCCTGAGCGCCGCCGGGCCATGCACGTCTCGGAGATCGAACTGGACGAGTTCAAGAGCTTCGGGCGGCCCACGACGATCCCGTTCTACGAGGACTTCACCGTCGTCACGGGGCCGAACGGCTCGGGGAAGTCGAACATCATCGACGGGGTGTTGTTCGCGCTGGGGCTGGCCCGGACCCGCGGCATCCGGGCCGAGAAGCTGACGGACCTGATCTACAACCCCGGGCGGGCGGGCGACGGCGCGGCCGACGCGGGGCCGAACGAGGCGTCGGTGACTGTCACACTCGACAACACGGACCGCACCCTCGACCGGGCGCAGGTCGTCAACGCCGCCGGCACCGACGACGTGGGCGACGTGGACACGATCGAGGTCCGTCGCCGGGTGAAAGAGACCGAGGAGAACTACTACTCCTACTACTACCTCAACGGCCGGTCGGTCAACCTCTCGGACGTGCGGGACCTGCTCGCGCAGGCGGGGGTGACCCCCGAGGGCTACAACGTCGTGATGCAGGGCGACGTGACCGAGATCATCAGCATGACCCCGCGCGAGCGCCGCGAGATCGTCGACGAGATCGCCGGCGTCGCGGAGTTCGACGCGAAGAAAGCCGACGCGTTCGAGGAACTCGAGACCGTCGAAGGCCGGATCGGCGAGGCCGACCTCCGGATCGAGGAGAAGGCAGACCGGCTCGAGCGCCTCGAGGACGAGCGCGAGACCGCCCTCGAGTACCAGTCGCTGCGCGACGAGCGCGCGGAGTACGAGAGCTACCTGAAAGCCGCCGAACTCGAGGAGAAGCGCGGCCGGCTCGAGGGCGTCGAGAAGCGGATCGAGGCCCGCGAGCAGGACCTCGCCGACCGCCGGGCGACCCTCGAGACGCGCCAGGCCCGGGTCGACGAGCTCGAGGCCGACCACGAGTCGCTGACCCGCGAGATCGAGCGCACCGGCGAGGACGAACAGCTGCGGATCCGGAGCGAGATCGAGGAGATCAGAGGCGAGATCAGCCGCCTCGAGGGCGAGATCGACGCCGCCGAGGAGCGCATCGAGGACGCCGAGACCGACCGCCGGGAGGCCTACGTCGAGCGCGACCGCAAGACCGAGCGAATCGAGGAGCTCGACGCCGAGTTGCGCTCGAGCAAGGTCGAGCGAGCGTCGGTCGTCTCGGAGATCGAGGAACGCCGCGAGGAGCTGGCCGCGGTCGAGGCCGAGATCGACGACGTCGACGCCGAGTACGACGAGCTGAAGGCGGAGCTCGCGGAGCTCGAGTCCCGCCGCTCGACGCTGGAGGAGGCCCGCGCACAGCGCCAGCGCGAGAAGGACCGCCTGCTCGACGAGGCCCGCCGGCGCTCCTCGGAGCTGTCGGAGACGCGCTCGGAGCTCGAGACCGCCCGCGAGCGGGTGCCCGAGCTGAAACGGGAGCTGTCGACGCTTCGCTCGGAGCTCGACACGGCCGAGCGCAACCACGAGCGCGCCCGGGAGGCGGTCGCGGAGCTGCGCGGGCGCCGCGGGTCGATCCAGGCCGAGATCGACGAGATCGACGACGAGCTCCGGGGCAAGCGCGACGAGTACGCCGAGCTCGAGGCCCGGGCGAGCCGGGACGGCGACGACTCGTGGCCCCGATCGGTCACCGCCGTGCGCAACGCCGGGATCGACGGCGTCCACGGGCCCGTCGGCGCCCTGGGGAGTGTCAGCTCCGAGTACGCGGTCGCCTGCGAGACCGCGGCGGGCGGCCGGCTGGCGAACGTCGTGGTCGACGACGACGGCGTCGGCGCGGCCTGTATCGACCACCTGAAGTCGCGGTCGGCGGGACGGGCCACCTTCCTCCCGCTGACCGAGATGAACGACCGCGGGCTGCCCCGGACCCCCTCGCACCCGGGGGTGATCGACTTCGCGCGCAACCTCGTCGAGTACGACGACCGTTACGCCGGCGTCTTCTCGTACGTGCTGGGCTCGACGCTCGTCGTCGAGGAGATGGACGCCGCGCGCGACCTGATGGGCGAGCACCGGCTGGTCACGCTCGAGGGCGATCTGGTCGAGCAAAGCGGCGCGATGACGGGCGGGAGCGGCGGCGGCTCGCGGTTCTCGTTCTCGAAGTCGGGCGGCGGCCGGCTCGAGCGCGTGGCCGAGGCGATCGGGTCGCTGGAGGACCGCCGGCGCGAGCGCCGCGACGCGCTCCGTGGCGTCGAGTCCGATCTGGAGGACGCCCGCGACCGCGCGAGCGAGGCGGCCGAGCGCGTCACCGAGGTCGAGACCGAGATCGAGTCGACCGAGACGGCGCTCGCGGAGGCCGAGGAGCGCGTCGAGAGCCTCGAGGACCGGCTCGAGGAGCTACGCGCCGAGCGTGCCGAGGTCGAGTCGGAGACGACCGGGATCGACGAGGCCCTGGCCGAGCGCGAGCGCGAGCTCGAGGCCGTGGCCGAGAAGATCGAGGCCGTCGAGGCCGACCTCGCCGACTCGCGGGTGCCGGAGCTGACCGAGCGCGCCGAGTCGATCCAGGCCGAGATCGACGAGCTCGAAGACCGGCGCGACGAGATCGACGCCCGGCGAAAGGAGCTAGAGGTCGAGCGCGAGTACGCCCGGGAGGCGGTCGAGGACCTGGCCGCGACGGTCGAGCGCGCCGAGGAGCGCGCCACCGAGGCCCGCGAGCGCATCGAGACGCTGGAGGGCCGGATCGAGGAGCGCGAGGCCGACCTCGCGGAGAAGGAGTCGGCCGTCGAGGCGCTGGAGGAGGAGCTGGCGGAGCTGAAAGCCGAGCGCGAGGCGCTGACCGACGAGCTCCGCGAGGCCCGCGCCGAGCGCGACGGGGCGGCCGAGCGGGTCTCGACCGCAGAGAGCGAGGTCGCGGAGCTGGAGGAGGAGGCCGAGCGTCTCTCGTGGGAGATCGACCAGCTCGCCGACGAGGTGGGCGCGTACGACCCCGAGGCGGTGCCGTCCCACGACGAGGTGGAGGCCGAGATCGAGCGCCTGACCGAGGCGATGGAGGCGATCGAGCCCGTCAACATGCTCGCCATCGACGAGTACGACGAGGTGGCCGACGAGCTGGCCGAGCTCGAGACCCGCCGGGACACGCTGGTCGAGGAGCGCGACGGGATCGAGGAGCGGATCGAGCGCTACGAGTCCCAGAAGCGCTCGACGTTCATGGAGTCGTTCGAGGCGATCGACGCCCAGTTTCGGGAGATCTTCGACCGGCTCTCGGACGGGACCGGCGAGCTCCACCTCGAGGATGAGACCGACCCGTTCGAGGGCGGGCTGACGATGAAGGCCCGGCCGGGCGACAAGCCGGTCCAGCGCCTCGACGCGATGAGCGGGGGCGAGAAGTCCCTGACCGCGCTGGCGTTCGTCTTCGCGATCCAGCGCCACGACCCCGCGCCGTTCTACGCGCTCGACGAGGTCGACGCCTTCCTCGACGCCGAGAACGCAGAGCGGGTCGGCGAGCTGGTCGACGACCTCGCGGCCGACGCCCAGTTCGTCGTCGTCTCCCACCGGTCGGCGCTGCTGGAGCGCTCCGAGCGGGCGGTCGGCGTGACGATGCAGGAGGACAACGTCTCGGCGGTGACCGGCATCGACCTGACGGCCGAGCGCGCCGCCGACGGCGGGAGTGAGCGCCGGTGACCGAGCCGCCCGACGGCGTCGGCGCGACCCTCCCCGATCCGGCGGCGGGCGCGGCCGACGGGGCCGCGACCGACGACGAGGTCGAGCCCGTCGAGTTGCTGGTCGGGCTGGCCGAGGAGGGCGAGATCGAGCCCTGGGACATCGACATCGTGGCGGTGACCGACGCCTTCCTCGACCGGCTCGACGAGACCGATCTGCGCACCTCCGGGCGGGCGCTGTTCTACGCGAGCGTCCTCCTGCGGATGAAAAGCGACGCGATGCTCGAGTCCGACGAGCCCGACGAGCCCGACGGGCCCGAGCCGTGGGAGGTGGCGATGGCCGGGGGCGACCCCGACGGCGGCCACCCCGGGGGCGGAGGCGGCGGCGATCCGATCGCGGCGCTCGACGACGAGCTCGACCGGCGTCTGGAGCGAAAGCGCGCGCGGGGCTCGCCCGAGACCCTCGACGAGCTGGTGCGCGAGCTCCGGGAGGCCGAGCGCGACGACTGGTGGAAGTCCTCGCGCACCTACGACACGAGCGCGACGACGGGCCGTCCCGGGGGCGCGCGGACGGTCGACTACACCGCCGCGAGCGCCTCCCGGGCCGACGACGAGCCGACGGCCGCCGACGTGACGGGGACGACCCACACGGAGGAGATGGACGAGACGGTCGCGACCGTGCGGGGGGCGCTGGCCGAGCGCTTCGACGCCGGCCGCGACGAGACGCTGTTCGCGGAGGTGCGCGCGGCCGGCGGGGCGCCGATCCACACCTACCTCGCCCTGCTCTTTCTCGCCGGGCGCGGGGTCGTCGCGCTCGATCAGGACCGGCTGTTCGGCGATCTCTGGATCCGGCCGGCCGAGGACTGGGCCGACGAGAGGTAGTTTAGGCCCCGGGCGCGCCGGGGGGGTCGTCGGCGCCCGCTCCGGGCGCGCCGTCGGGCGTCTCGTCGGTCGCGAGCGCGTAGCCCCGCCCCCAGAGCCGGGCGGCGGCCACCTGGGCGTAGAAGCCGAGGAAGGCACCGACCAGCGCGCCGACGATCGGGAGGGCGGCGACGACCGCGCCGGCGGCGACGATCAGGACGACCCCGACCAGCCAGTGGACGGCGTAGCCGCCGTCGCCCGCGACCGTCCGGAGGCGGCCGGGGTCGAACGCCGCGTCGATCTCGCCCGTCACGGCGTAGGCGACGACACCGACGACGCCGAGATAGCCCGAGCCGAGCGCGAGCGCGGTCGCGAGCAGGCCCCCCACCAGAACCGTGACCAGCCCGACGCCGACGCCGATCTCGGAGCCGGTCAGGAGCGCGAGGGCGGCCCCGCCGACGGTGAGCCCGCCGACGACGAGCGCCGGCAGCCCGTAGACGAGCGCGACGAGGACGGCGACCAGCCCCTCGACGGAGAGCCGGGCGAGGTCGTCGAGCGCGACCGACGGCGGCTCGGGGTCGCCGCGCCGGCCGGCCCGGGCGACGTCGAGGACGTAGCCGTACAGCGGAAAGAGCGGGAGGACGAGCGGCGAGAACAGCGTGAGGAGGCCGCCGATCACGACGGTCCGGGGCCAGTCGTCGGCGGCGAGCGGGTAGGTGAGGACATCCTCGGCGTCGGGGAGCGACACGGCCGGTCCGGCGGCGCGGCGTCACATAAGCTCTGGGCCCGGGCCGTCAGTCGGCGTCCGCGAGCCGCCAGGCGTCCTCGCCCTCGCGGACGAGCAGGCCGCGACGCACCGTCTCGGCGAGCACCTCGTCGAGCCGGCCGGGCTGGGCGACCTCGAGTTCGATCCGGCCGAGCCCGTGGTGGCGCTCGAGAAGCGTCAGGAGGCGCTCGCGGCCGGCCGGCCCGCCCCCGTCGCGCTCGAGGACGCCGACGAGCAGGTCACAGAGGTCCTCGACGAAGTTCCAGGGGTAGACCACCCAGGTCCACTCGGCGAGGCGCTCGCCGACGAAGTCGGGGGTGAACGCGCTGGTGTCGAGCAGCTGGAGGGTGGCGGTCCGGACGGCCGCCGGCTCGCGGGCGGCGACGTACTCGTGGGCGCGACGCATCGACGCGCCGGTGTCGGCGATGTCGTCGACGACGAGCACGTCCTTGCCGGCGACGCTGCCCTCGGGCAT
>CAZMLQ010000023.1:0-22254 GCA_964567195.1 uncultured Haloferacaceae archaeon
GTGATCAGCTCCGTGATCCCCTTCACCGAGCGCATCAACACCTCGTCGGACACCTTGAACGCCTGCTTCACCGGGAGCTTCCCGACCGCGTCGAGCAGGCGGTCGTTGGGCACGACGATCACGGTGTCGGCAACGTCGCGCAGGCGCTCCAGGCCCGCCTCGGCGTTGGTCCGGCGGACCTCGCCCTCGGCGGTGAACGGCGTCGTGACGATGGCGATCGTCAGCGCGCCCGCCTCGCGGGCGGCCTGTGCGACCACCGGGGCGGAGCCGGTGCCGGTCCCGCCGCCGAGCCCGGCGGTCACGAACACCATGTCCGAGCCCTCGATCGAGTCGGTGATAGCCTCCTGGGACTCGATCGCGGCCTCCTCGCCCACCTGCGGGACCGAGCCTGCGCCCCGTCCGCCGGTGCGCTCCTCGCCGATCAGGATCTTGGTGTCGGCCTCGACGTCGACCAGGTGCTGGACGTCGGTGTTCGCGGCGACCAGCTTCGCCCCCGTGATCCCCTCGCTCGCCATCCGGCTGACGGTGTTGCCGCCCGCCCCGCCACAGCCCACGACGGTGATGTTGGTCTCGAGGCGCTGGAGCACCGACTCCAGCTCGTCGTTGCTCATCTTGCCCGACGAGTCCGAGTCGGGCGTCGGTCCGGCACCACCCGGTCCGAGCTCCTCCGCGCCGTCGACGGCCCGGGTCCCATCCCCCGCGTCCTCGGCCTCGGCTTCGGGGTCCACCTCGGCCTCGTCTATCGCGTTGTCGACGATCGAGTCCATCTCTGGCACGGCGTTCCGGGTCGAGGCTCATTACTGTTCTCCCCGTGTCAGACGCCCGTCTGACGGCTCTCGGGGCCCGAGACGGCCGAACGGCCTCAGACGGGGAACCGGTCGACCGTCTCCGACCGCACCTCGCCCGGGGGGATCGTCCGCCCGTTCACCTCGACCGGCTCGCCCGCGGCCAGGCGGCCGAAGGCCGGCCCCTCGGGGACGCCGAGGGTCCGGGCCAGCTCCGGGTCGAACCGTTCGCGTCTCGCCACCACCGTCCCGTTGCGGCGCTCGACGGCGTCGTACTTCTCGCCCAGCAGGCCGGCGAGCGCCCCGACGACCGCGTCGTAGGTCGTCCCGTCCGCGAACGCCGCCCGACCCGCGGGCCGGGAGCCGCCGTGCTCGGTCTCGAACGCGACCGCGCGCCCGGCGACCGTCTCGCGCGTGGCCTCGGGATCGACGGCCGCGGCCGCGCCGAGCAGGTCGTCGGGCAGGGCACGGATCGCCGGCGTCGCCTCGGCTCCGAGCGCGGTCGCCGGCTCGCCGAGGCGAAGCCCCTCGGCGACCGGACACAGCCGGTCCTCGAGCCGGTCGACGAGCGCGAGCGCGACGCCGTCGGTCTCGCGCAGCCACGTCTCCCCGACGACCCGGCGCCCGAGCGACTCGACGGCCGCGACGAGGTCCGGGCGGTCGCCCTCGATCAGCGCGAGGTCGGTCCCGCTGCGCTCGAACGCCCGCTCCAGGACGGCCGCGTTGGCCGCCGGATCGCCCATCGCGTCCAGCGCCCAGTCGGCGCCGACGTGGCCGACGCCCCAGCCCGTCTCGCGGACCACCCGCTCGGAGCGCGGGGCGTAGTGGCCCCCGCCCAGCCCGACGACCGCGCGGTCGCCGTCCGGGTCGACCCTGCGGAGCGCGAGGGTCGCCCGGGCCACCGCCTCGGCGCCCGCGGCATCGTCCCACCGGTCCGGGCCGCTGCCGAGTTCGACGAACAGCGAGGGCACGTCCACCGCGGTCGGGCCGTGGTGGGTACACTCGACCCCGACCTCGTAGCCCGACGGGGCGTGCTCGGCGAGCGCGGCGACCGCGGCGCGGTGGGCACCGGGCGCCGCACGGGCGAACCGGCCGGGCTCGCCGCCGAACTCCGCCGGCCCGAAGTTGCCGGTGTGGTGGGCCGTCAGCAGCGCCCCCGTCTCGCCCGAGTGACGCGAGACGACCACGAGCAGGTCGGGGTCGTCGAACGCCGCCGCGGGGTCCGCGAGTTCGACGTGGAGCCCGTCGAAGCGCCGGAGCTCCGCGCCCGCGGTCCGGTGGACGCGCCCGCCGCCGTCGGCGGCCGGGCGCGAGTCGTCGTCGTGGCTCGTCCAGTCTGCGAGATCCAGCAGTCGCTCGCCGACGTGCTCGGAGGCCCGGTCGGCGCGGCTGACGACGATACCGATCACGCCCGTCCCTCGCGGCCGACCGACAAAACGGCGCGGATCGACGCCCGCGCCGGTCAGTCGGTCACGACGAGCACCGGCCGGTCGACGGTCCGCAACACCCGCCCGGTGACGGTCCCCAGGCGCTGGCCCGCGAGGTTCGACTGGCCCACCGAGCCCATCGCCACGAGGTCGATCCCGTGTTCGTCGACGTACCCCGCGATCGCCTCGTGGGCGGTCCCGTGGACGACCGCCGGACGGACGTCGAGGCCGGACGCGTCGACGCCGTCGATCAGGTCCTCGACCGCCCCGCGCAGGCGGTCCTCGATCCGGTCGACGTACGCCCGGTCGACGCCACCGGCGTCGAAGACGCCCGCCTCGGCCAGCACGTCGACGACCGCGAGGACGTGCAACGCCGCGTCGAACCGGTCGGCGACGGCGGCGCCGTACGGCCCCGCGCCCGCGGCCGCCTCGCTCCCGTCGGTGGTGACGAGCACGTCGTCGTACGGCGCCGCCTCGTCGTCGCCCGGCGGCGCGTTCCGGGGCACGGTCAACACCGGCACGTCGCTCCGGCGCAACAGCCGCTCGGTCACGCTGCCGAGCAGGCGCGCGCCCAGCCCGCGCCGGCCCTGGCGCCCGACGACGACGAGGTCGGCCCCGCTCGCCGCGGCCCGACGCGCGACGGCGGCCGCCGGCCGGCCGTCGAGGAGCGTGGCCGTCGCCTCGACCCCTCGCGCGCCCGCCCGCTCGACGACCGGCTCGACGTGATCGCGGCCCCGCTCGGGCTCGTCGGCGTCCGGACGGACCGTCACCACCTCGACGGCGGCGCCAAAGCGGGCCGCGATCGCGATCCCGTGGCCGGCCGCGCGACGGGCGGGCTCGCTCCCGTCGACGGCGACGAGCACGCGTCCGATCGCGACCCCCGCTCCGGACGCGGGCGATCCCGTCCCCATCAGTCGGCCCCCGTCGAGCGCTCGCCCGACCGCGAGAGCGCGGCACTTACGGTCCCGGTCGTCTGGCGGAGGAGTCGACCGAGCGCCTCCCGCCGGGCGACGAACAGCGCCGTCCCGAGGACGAGATAGAGCCCGGTGAACGCGAGCAGGAGCTGGTAGTCCGTGAGCCCGACGTCGAGCAGCCCTCTGATCAGCAGGAACTCCAGACCGACCTGCGAGAGAAAGAGCCCGAGCAGCGCGAGCGCCTCGCGCACCGATATCTCGAAGTCGACGAGCAGGGCGAGCGCGAAAAACGACTGGGCGGCGGTCAGCCAGATCTCGCCCGACTGCTTCTGGTCGAACGCGAGCGCGCCGTAGCCCCCGAGCGCGATCGAGTGGACGAGCACGAGCGTCCCGATGAGCAGCGTCCACTGGTTGAGCTTCGAGGAGATCAGGGCGTTGAATCCCGCGGTCGAGCGGGCCTTGTTGACGAGATAGACGACGACGATCAGCTCCGGCGACTCCGAGGCCAGCGGCGCGATCCACTGGATCATGAAAAAGGAGGGGATCCCCACGCCCTCGCCGAGCAGTTCGAGCCCGTGTGCGAACGGCTCGACCGCGGTGAAGATGGTCAGCCCGGAGTAGACGAACAGGGCGATCACCACCGCCGCACGGACGGGTCCGGCGAACGTCTGGAGGTAGGCGGGCACGCCGACGTGGGCCTCGCTGGGGTCGACGTCGCCCCGCAGTACGACGCCGATGTAGGCGGCGTAGAGCCCGACGAGTACGGCCATGTCGAGGGCGTCGATCCCGCCGTTGAACGGGACCAGAAACGCCCAGAGCGTGGCGAGAAAGAGAAAGACGATCTCGAGTCCGACGTCGCGGTCGAGCGAGACCACGTCCGCGAGCGGTCCGGCCCGGGACTCGACCGACGGGTCGTCGGTCGAGCCGCTCCGGTAGACGGTGAACAGCGCGACCCCCGCCCACCCGATGCCGATGAGGATGCGGTTCGCGCCGGTCATGTTCGCGACCGCGAGGTTGCCGGCCTCGATCCCGCGCTCGGTCCCGGCGAAGACGCCGGCGTTCCACGCGTAGAGCGCGTCGACGGCGTACTCCGGCGCGACCGCCAGCACCGCGAGGACCGCGATGGCGAACGCCCGGGGAACGTCCTTCTCGGCCGTCTCGGCGCCCCACGCGAGCAGGAAGGAGGCGCCGAGCACCGAGAGCCCGCTGACGGCGACGACCGTCCCCGTCGAGAGCCCGTCGGCCGATCCGGTCAGCCAGGTGACGATCCACGGGAGCGTCAGCGCGACGGCGACGCCCAGCGCACCGAGCACGCCGGCGGACCGTCTCATCGACACCTCGGTCGGTCGCGGACGCCCCCGGGTCCGGAGGCGTCGGTTGCCGTGTGTCTCATTCTTCTCTCTGGCGTCCGGACGGTGACCCGGCCCGGACATAAATCACAAGCTATCTGGCTCGCGGCCGTCGACGGCGGCGAGCGGGCGCGAGCCCCGCGGACGCCGCCCAGCCCGCCGGAGCGATGGATCGCGGGCGTCGGTCCCTCTGGCGTCGGTTCGTGGCCGATACGGGGGCCAACGGGCCGGTCGCGGCGCCGATCAGTCCGGGGTCGTGACGACCGACGCCTCCGGCGCCACCCGCTTGACGCTCTCGATGCCCCGCCTGGCGCCCTGTTTCGAGGCGTAGCCCTCGCCGCCGTCGGCGATGATGTTCCCGTTGGGCACGACGAGGCGCCAGCGCCACTCGTCGGCCTCGTCGCGGTACAGTTCGAACGTCGGCTCTCGCGGCATGGCCGGTCGTTGCGCGGACCGCCCCATATATCCGGCGCGGCCCCACGACGCGCACACTTTTTGTCCGGCCCCGCCGTCGACCCGACCGAATGTACGTCTTCGGGCTGCTCGGCAACCCCGTCGGCCACTCGCTCTCGCCGCC
This sequence comes from uncultured Haloferacaceae archaeon, assembly GCA_964567195.1. Lineage (GTDB taxonomy): Archaea > Halobacteriota > Halobacteria > Halobacteriales > Haloferacaceae > CAZMLQ01. The sequence continues at coordinate 5,053 of CAZMLQ010000023.1, forward strand.
GATGCACGAGGCGGCCTACGAGGCGCTCGGGATGGACGCCCGCTACGTCACCTTCGAGCCCGCGCCCGACGCGGTGGCGCGCGCGCTCGACGGCGCCGCCGCGCTCGGGATCGCCGGGCTCAACGTCACGATCCCGTTCAAGCGGACGGTGCTCGACCACGTCGATCCCGCTCCGCTCGCCGCCCGGATCGGCGCGGTCAACACGATCGATCTCGGGACCGAGCCCCCGACCGGCCACAACACCGACGCCGCGGGCGTCCGCCGGTCGTTCGAGCGCGCGGGGGTCGAACTCGACGGCCGGACGGCGGTCGTCGTCGGCGCGGGCGGCGCGGGCCGGGCCGCGACCGTCGCGCTCGCCGACGCCGGCGCCGCGGTCCACGTCGCGAACCGGACCGTCGAGCGCGCCGAGGGGCTGGCCGACGAGGTGCCGGACGCGACCGCCGGCGGCCTCGACTCGCTGGCCGACCGGGTGCCCGCGGCGGACCTGCTGGTCAACGCGACCAGCGTCGGGATGGAGGGCGACGAGAGCCCCGTCCCCGCCGACCTGCTCCACGCCGACCTCGCCGTCCTCGACGCGGTCTACACCCCGGTCGAGACCCGGCTGCTCCGCGACGCCGCCGCCGCGGGCGCGACCACCGTCGACGGCGCGACGATGCTCCTGCTCCAGGGGGTCGCGGCGTTCGAGCGCTGGACCGGACGCGACGCCCCGGTCGAGGCGATGGAGACCGCGCTCCGGGAGCGCCTGTAGAACCGCGCCCTTTTCGGGCGTCGGGATCGATAGGTCGCCAGATGAGCATACTCGACAGGGTCCTGTCGCTTCTCGGCCTTCGAGAGGAGCGATCGCGGGACGGCGACGCGCGCGCCGGCGCTCCCGAGTCGGCCGTCTCGGTCGAGCACGAGCCCGGGCGGGAGGCGCCCGCCGACGCGACCGACACGCCGGGCTCGTCGGGCGGGGCCGAGACGGACGGCGTCGACACGGCCGAGGAGGCCGACACCGCCACCGCCACCCGCGCCGGCGGCGAGCCCGACCGACCGGCGGCCGACGCCGGCCCCGACGGCACGACCGCCGACGAGGCCCCCGCGGACGAGTCGACCCCGGAGGACGGGCCGGAGGCCGACGCCGCGGGGTCGCCCCGCTACGCCGACGCGGACGGGGCGACCGAGCCGGTCGAGTCGATCAAGGGGATCGGCCCTGCCTACGCCGCCCGGCTCGACCGGTTCGACGTCGAGACGGTCGGCGATCTCGCCGCCGCCGACCCCGCCGGGCTCGCCGACGGCTCCGACATCTCCGAGAAGCGGATCGCGCGCTGGATCGAGCGCGCCCGCACCCGGCTTGAGTGACGCGCCGGTACCACGTCGACGGCGACCTGGTCCCCGCCGACCGTGCGACGGTGAGCGTCCGCGACCGGGGCTTTCGCTACGGCGACGCCGGCTTCGAGACCGTCCGGATCTACGGCGGCGGGCCGTTCGAGTGGGCGGCCCACGCCGCCCGCCTGGAGCGGACCTGCGAGCACCTCGCGCTCGACGCCCCGCCCGCGTCCGACCGCCGCGAACGGGTGCGCGAGCCCCTCGACGCGAACGACCTCGCGGACGCCGCGGTCCGGCTCTCGGTCACCCGCGGCGTCGACGACGGCGGCCTCGCCCCGCCGCCGGCCGACGAGACCGATCCGACGGTGGTGGTGACCGTCCGGCCGCTCCTCCGCGGCGGCGTCGACGGGACCGAGCCCTGGGACGGCCCGACGGCGCTTCGCACCGTCGAGACCCGCCGGATCTCCCCCCGAGCGATCCCCGCCGACGCGAAGACACACAGCCACGTCGCCGGCGTGCTCGCCCGGCTCGAACTCCGCGGGAGCGACGCCGACGAGGCGGTCGTCCGCGACGAGGCGGGCCACGTCGCCGAGGGGACGACGCGCAACCTCTCTGTCGTCCGCGACGAGGGTCTCCACACCCCCGGATCGACGGCCCGGGACTGCCCGGCGTCACGCGGTCGCTCGTCCCCGACCTCGCGCGCGAGGAGGGCCTTCCCGTCACCGAGGGCCGCTCCGAGCCGGCCGACCTCCGCGCCGCACGGGAGGTGTTCGTCACCGGCACCACCCGCGAGATCAGACCCGTCTCGCACGTCGACGGCGAGGCGATCCCCGGCGCCCCCGTCACCCCGCTTGCTGGCTCGGCTCTACGACCGCCTCGTCGAGCGCCGGTGTTACGCCGACGGCGGCGCGGACGACGGGCTTTAGCCGCCCGCGTCGGTAGCCCGAACCGATGGGCCACGACGACGCCGGCGACGGGACGCGGATCGCCTCGACGGACGAGGTGGCGGCCGACACGACGCTTCTGTTCACCGTCCGGCCGGTCGACGGTGACGAGGAGCGCGAGGCGATCCTGATCGGGACCGACGACGGGGTGCGGGGCTGGCTCAACTACTGCCAGCATCTCACCGACGTCCGGCTGGACAAGGGCTCGAGCGCGCCGGTCCGGGACGACGAACTCGTCTGTACCAACCACGGCGCCATGTTCGAGACCGACACCGGCGTCTGTACGTTCGGCCCCTGCGAGGGCGCGGTACTCAACGGGCTCGACGTGGCCGTCCGCGACGGCGCCGTCCACCTCGTCGACGACGGCTTCGCGCTCGTCGGTCGCGGTCCGGTAGAGCGTGACCCCGTCGACCGAGGATCGACGTCGAACGTGGAGTTCTGAGCGGCCGCGCCGTTCGGCGGCGGACGAGAGGCAGTAGCGGGAGGTGGATTTGAACCACCGATCTCCGGGTTATGAGCCCGGCGGAATCTCCTAGCTATCCCATCCCGCTACCGGAATCGAACCCCGGCGGACTGTTAAGGATTGTGTTTCGGCCGTCGTGTGGCGGTTTCGACCGTGTCAGCGTCCCCCGACCCGCCAGGTGAACAGGCTCTCGGCGACGTAGTTGACGCCCATCGCCACCCCGATCGCGATCGGGCTCGCGACCAGGAACCAGAGGTCGGTCCCCCGGACGACGAGTTCGAGGGCCAGACGCTGGGTGAGCAGCCAGTAGACGACGAGCTGGACGCCCGCGCCCGCCGCCCGGACGACGTGTGACCGGCCGAGACGACCGAGGACGGCCCGTCGTCCCGAGCCCCCCGCCTCGGCGAACGTCCAGTGCTCGTTGGCGAGAAACATCACGACGATCGCCGTCTCGACGCCGGCGGCCTTCGCGACCATCTCGGGTAGGCCGACCCCCAGCCGGAGGGCGACGAGGACGGCGTTGTCGAAGACGGCCCCGAGCGCGCCGACCGAGACGAACTGGCCGAGCCGGACGCCCGAGAGGAGCGCGTCGAGACGACCGCCCTCACTCATCGGCCTCGACCCCGACGCCCGGTCGGTCGACGAGCGCCGGTCGGCCACGGTCGGCGAGCTGGCCGGCGACGTGTGCCTGGAGGCCGTCGTCCCGGAGCCGCCGGGCGCGGTGGCGCGAGCGGACCAGCCCGCGCAACAGCGCCAGCGACGTCGAGACGGGCTCGACGGTCGAGCCGGGGGCGTCCTCCCACCGGACCGGCACCTCGACCACCCGGCGGCCGAGCGCGCCCGCCAGCGCGATCAGCTCGATGTCCCACGCGAACCCCGCCTCGTGGAGCCCCTCGCGCACCGCGGCCCACGTCTCGGCGTCGAGCGCCTTCGCCCCGCACTGGTAGTCGTAGAGCGCCGGGTCGAGCAGCCGGCGGGCCAGCCACGCGAAGCCGTCGCCGAGCAGCCGGCGGGCGAACGTCTGGTGGCCGAGCACCTCGGCGTCGGGGTGGCGCCGCGAGCCGACCGCGAGCGCCGCCTCGCCGTCGACGACCGCCCGGACCACGTCGGCCATCGAGCCCGCGGGCGTCGCGCCGTCGGCGTCGGCGAACGCGTACACGTCCGTCGAGAGCGCCTCGAAGCCGGCGGTGACGGCCGCCCCCTTTCCCCGACGGCGGGCGACGGCGTTCACCGTCGCCCGGGCCGGTAGCCCGTCGAGGCGGACCCGGTCGTCGGGGTCGTCGAGTTCGATCCGCACGACGGCGGGGTCGAGCGCCGCGACCAGCGCCTCGACGTACGCGACCAGGCGGTCCTCGTCGGGCCGGTAGGCGGGCACCACGGTCCCGACGCTTGGCATACACGCCGTACCGGAACCGACGACAAAAGCGGTCCGACTCCGGCCGGGCGGTCAGGGCGTCTCGGGCCCGTCCGCCCGGCCGGCCGAGGGGAGAAACGCCGAGAAGAGACAGACGAAGCTCACGGCGCCGAGCAGCCCGAACGCGGGCATCGCGAGCAGCGTCCAGTCCGTCGACAGCCCGAGCGCCGCGACCGCGGCCCGGACGGCGGTGAACCCGAGCACCGCGACCAGCCCGCCCGCGCCGCCGGCGATCAGCCGCGTCCGGTCGGCCGGCGGCCGGTCGCCCGCGCGCTCCCCGCTCACACCTCGATCCCCGGCGGCCGGCGTCTTAGCCCTTATCATAAGGCGTATGCCCGCCGCCCGTGGCCGGGCGTGTATGGTGGCCGCGTGGCCCGTCGTCCGCTGGCTGGTCGTCGTCGGTCTGGTCGCCGGCCTCGCACTCCCCGTCGCCGCCCGGCTGTTCCCCGTCGACGGCCGTGGCGCCGGTCTCGCGCTCCCCGTCGGTCTCGCCGTCGTCTGGTGGGGAACCTACGTCGTCGGCCACGTCGCGTTCGGTCCCGTCGCCGCGGTCGCCGGCCTGCTCGCGCTCGTCGCCGTGGCCGCGGCCTGCGCGCTCGATCGCTCGGCGCTCCGGGCCGGCCGGCTCTCGCTCGCCGACCTCCCCGCCCGGCTCGATCCGCGGGCGGTCCGCCAGGCCGCGACGGTCGCGCTCGCCGGCTTCGTCCTCGTGCTCTGGATCCGGTCGCTCGACCCCGCCGTCCACCCGCTCGGCGGCGAGAAGTTCCTCGATTTCGGCCTGCTGAAGTCACTCGCCCGGACGAGCCGGCTCCCCCCCGAGGACGTCTGGTTCGCCGGCGAGTCGGTCGCGTACTACTACGGCGGACACCTGCTCGCGTCCGCGCTCGCCGACCTGGCGGCGGTCCCCCCGCGGCTCGCGTACAACCTCGCGCTCGCGACGTTCTACGGCGCCTTGCTCGCCGCGGCCTACGAGCTCGCCGCCGCGGTCGGCGTCGCCCGCGGGACCGACCGCCGGCTGGCCGGGGCGGGTGCGGTCTTTCTGGTCGGGCTGGCGTCGAACCTCGCGCCCGCCGGCCGGCTCCTGCTCCGCTCGCTCCCCGCCCCGCTCGCCGACCCGCTCGTCGGGGCCGTCGCCGTGGCGACCGGCCGGACGCCCGCCGCCGTCCGGGCCGACTCGCGGGGCTTTTTTTACTTCGACGCCTCCCGGGTGATCCCCGGCACGATCAACGAGTTCCCCCTGTTCGCGTGGCTGAACGGCGACCTCCACGCCCACATGATGGGGACGCCGTTTCTCGTGCTCGCGGCCGCGCTGGGCTACGCCTACTACCGGGCGCCGGCCGTCGACCGCCGCCGCCGGCGCCTGCTCGCGTTCGGCGCCGTCCCCGCGCTCGCCGGGCTGGTCGCCGTCGTCGACACCTGGAGCTTCCCGACCGTCTTCGGCCTGCTCTGGCTGGCCGCCGCGTTCGCGCCCGCCCCGCCGTGGACGCTCCTCCCGCCCGGCCTCGCCGGCGCCGTCGACCGCCGGCTGGGTGCGCGGAGCGTCCCCGCCGAACTCGTCCGTCCCGTCGCCGCGCTGGGGGTCGCCGGGCTGGCGGGGCTTGTCGGCGCCACCCTCGCCGCCCCCTTCCTGCTCGGCCCGGCGGCCGCCTCGTCGCGCTCGCTTGCCCTGCTCGCGCCCGACGAGCGAAGCCCGCTCGGCCCCCTCCTGCTCGTCCACGGCCCCGTCCTCGCCGTCCTCTGGGCGTCGCTGCTCGCCCGGACGACCGGTCGCCGGGCGCTCCTGGCCGCGGCGGTCGCGCTCTCGGTCGTCGTCGGGCTCTCGGCCGGGCTCGCGGTCCTCCCGGTCGTCGGTCCGCTCCTCTGTCTGGCGTGGGCAGCCGGCCGGTTCACCGACGACGTGGGCTACGGCGCGGTGCTGGCCGTCGCCGGCGCGGGGCTGGTCGGGCTCGTCGAGGTCGTCTACGTCGTCGAGCGCGCCGGACCCTTGCGGATGAACACCGTCTTCAAGACGTACGCGCAGGTGTGGGTGCTCTGGGGCGTGGCCGGCGGGATCGGACTCGCGACCTACCTCGACGACCGGCCCGGCCCCGGCCGGCTGCTCGGCGCCGTCGGTCGCCGGCGGCTCCGGATCGCGTTCGCCGTCGCCCTGGTCTGTTCGACCGGGCTCTACGCCGGGCTGGCGCTGTCGAGCCACGCCGACGCCGGCCCGCAGGCCCCCGGCGGTCCGACCCTGGACGCGACGGCGTTCGTCGCCGCCGACCACCCCGACGCCGCGCCGGCGATCCGCCGGCTCGACCGCCTCGAGGGCCAGCCCACGCTGCTCTCGGCGCCCGCGACCAGCCTCTCCCCCGGGCCCGGCGGCTCCCACCCCGCCCCGCCGGGCATGTACGACTGGAACTCCAGCCCCGCGGCCAGCCTGACCGGCGTGCCGACGGTCGCGGGCTGGGCCCACGAGATCGGCTACCGCGGGCGGGCGGCCTACCTCGAACGGGTCCGCGACGTCGACGCCGCCTACGTCGAGCCCGACCGCCGGGCCGCGCTTGTGCGCGCCTACGACGTGCGCTACGTCTGGGTCGGTCCCGCCGAGCGGGCGCGCTACGGCCGGGACTCGTTCGGCTTCGGCTCGACGGCCGGCGTCGAGGCCGAGGTCGTCGTCCGGACGGAGACGGTCACCGTCTACCGGGTGCGCGCGACCGGCTAGACCGCGAGATCGCCCGCCCGTCGCACGATCGTCAGCGCCTCGGCGTCGATCGTCTCGACGTCGAGCCAGTGCGAGACGAACCGTCGCTTCTCGAAGGCCTCGCGCTCGTCCTTGGTTCCGACCGTACACCAGAGCTGGACCTCGTCGGGACCGTGGTAGTCACCCTGGCGCTGGATGGCGAAACAGATCCGCTCCTCGCCGTCGTGCTCGACGACGGCCCCGGTCCGGATCCCCGGATCGCCCTCGACGATGAGGTGGTACACGCCCGCGAACTCGGTCGCGTCGGGGCTTGAGCGTGTCGGTCGCACCCCCGCCGTCTTGCCGGACCCCCACCGTTTAACAGGCTGCTCGCGGTCGAGGGGGGCTGTGTCGCCCGCCGTCGTCCACGCCCCGCCCGCCTCGGCCCCCGGCCCGTCGCGCCCGTCTCGCCCGCGATGACCGCCGCGCCAGCGGCCGTCGCCCGCGTCCGCCGGGCGGTCGGCGACCACGCGACGCTGACCCTGCTCGCGCTCTCGGCCGGGTGGGCGACCGTCCAGACCGGCCGGCGACTCCTGCCGCCCTTCCTCCCCGAGATCATCGCCGCCCTCTCGATCACGCCGTTCGCGGCCGGGCTGCTCCTCTCGGCGATGGGGGCGGTCTACGCGCTCGCGCAGTACCCGAGCGGCCGACTCTCGGACGGCCTCTCGCGCGCGACCCTCGTCGTGCCCGGACTCGTCCTCGTAGCGGTCGGGTTCGCGACCGTCGGGGCCGCGCCCGCCTACGCCGTGCTCGTCGCCGGTGGGGCCGCGATCGGGGTCGGGCGGGCGGCGTTCTCGATCCCCGCCCGGGCCCGGATCGCCGACCTCTTCGAGGAGCGCCGGGCCCGCGCGCTCGGCGTGTTCACCGCCTGTGCCGACGTGGGCGGGCTGTCGGCCTCGGCCGTCGCCGTCGCGGCGCTCGCGGTCGCGACCTGGCGGGCGCCCTTTCTCCCCGTCGCGGCGGCGCTGGTCGCCGTTGCGCTCCTCGTCGACCGGTGGAACCGCGAGCCCTACACCGCGACGGTCCCGTCGCTCGCGGTGCGTGCGACCGCGGGTCGGCTCGCCGGCGCCGACGGCCTCCCCCGCCTGCTGGTCGCGTACTCGCTCTTTCGCTTCGTCGTCCGGGGGCTGACCGGCTTCCTGCCGGCCTTCCTCCGCTCGGCGACGGACCTCTCGCCGACGCTCGCCACCGCGGGCTTTGCCGTCCTGTTCGTGGTCGGGATCCCCGCCAAGCCCCTCGGGGGGCTGCTCGGCGACCGGATCGGCCGCACGGCGGTCACCGCCGGCGGCCTCTCGGTCGCGACGGTCGCGCTGGGCGGTCTGCTCGTCGCCGACGGGCCGGTCGCGGCGCTCGCGAGCGTCGCCCTCCTCGCGGCGGGCTACAAGGCCGTCTTCCCGGTGATGGACGCCTTCTTCATGGCCGCGACCGGCGACGGCGACGCCGGCGCGGACCTGGGTGCGGTCCGGGCGGTCGGCACGGGCGTCGCGAGCGCCGGCCCCGCCTACGTCGGCTACGTCGCCGGTCGGATCGACTACACGGCCGCGTTCGCGGGGCTCGCGGTCGTGCTCGTCGCCAGCGCCGCGCTCTTCGCCCTCGCGGGCCGGTCGACACCGAACGGTTCTTGAACGTCGGCGTCGAACCGGCGTCAAACCATGCAGATGCCACGCCGGATGAACACGTACTGCCCCCACTGCGACACCCACCACGAACACGAGGTGGAGAAGGTCCGTCGCGGCCGCGAGACGGGGATGAAGTGGGCCGACCGCCAGGAGCGACGCGGCAAGTCCACGATCGGCAACGCCGGCAAGTTCTCGAAGGTGCCCGGCGGCGACAAGCCGACGAAAAAGACCCACCTGAACTACCGCTGTAGCGAGTGTGGCAAGGCACACATGCGCGAGGGCTGGCGCGCCGGCCGCCTGGAGTTCCAGGAGTAAGATGGCGGGATCGTTCACCCGGGTCGAGTGTCCGGACTGTGGCAACGAGCAGACGCTGTTCTCGAAGGCGTCGACGACGGTCAGCTGTGCGGTCTGTGGCAGCACGCTCGCGCGCCCGACGGGCGGGCTCGCCGAGATCGAGGGCGAGGTCGTCGGGACCGTCGGCGAACGGTAGGCGCGCGGTCACGGTACGTTTATTCGCGCGAGCGCCCAACCGGGCGGTATGAAATACAGCGGCTGGCCCGAGACGGGCGAACTGGTCGTGGGCACGGTCGACGAGATCGAGGAGTTCGGCGTGTTCGTCGACCTCGACGAGTACGAGGACAAGCGGGGCCTGGTCCACGTCTCCGAGGTCGCCAGCGGCTGGATCAAGAACGTCCGCGACCACGTGACCGTGGGCCGGACCGTCGTCGCGAAGGTGCTCGGCGTCGACCGCGACGCCCAGCAGATCGACCTCTCGCTGAAAGACGTCAACGAGCACCAGCGCAAGGAGAAGATCCAGGAGTGGAAAAACGAGCAGAAAGCCGACAACTGGATGACGCTCGCGTTCGGCGAGGACGTCAGCGACGAGCAGTACGGCGCGGTGGCCAACGCCCTGCTCGCGGAGTACGAGACCCTCTACGACGCGTTCGAGGAGGCGGCGATCCACGGGAGCGAGGCGCTGACCGACGCCGACCTCGAGCCCGAGGAGGTCGAGACGATCGTCGACACCGCCCGCCGGAACGTCTCGGTCCCCTACGTCACCGTGACCGGCTACGTCGATCTGCGCTGTCCGACCGGCGACGGCGTCGACCGGATCCGCGAGGCGATCCAGGCCGCCGAGGGCAACGGCGAGATCCCCGACGAGGTCGAGCTCTCGGTCTCGTACGTCGGCTCGCCGGAGTACCGCATCTCGGTCCGCGCCCCCGACTACAAGACGGCCGAGGACCACCTCGAGGCCAGCGCCGACCGCGCGAGCGAGAGCATCGCGGCCGCCGGGGGCGAGGGCGAGTTCCACCGCGAGCGCCGCACCGACGAGGAGTGACGCGCTCGGACATCGGGGTCTGTGTGGCCTGGCGCGACCGCCACGACCGCCCGGTCTACACGCTCGGCGACAGCTGTCCGGACTGTGGCGCGGACGCGGTCAACAGCGCGCCCGCGCCGTTCGATCCCGCCGACCCGAACGGCGAGTACCGACGCGCTCTTAAGCGGCGCGGCCACGGATAGCCCATGGACGGCATCGAGACCGAGGTGGTCGCCGCCGCCGACCTCGACGAGCCGGTCCTCGTCGAGGGTCTGCCCGGCGTGGGCCACGTCGGGAAGCTGGCGGCCGAGCACCTGCTCGACGAGTTCGACGGCGAGCTGGTCCGGCGGGTCTACGCCGACGAGTTCCCCCCGCAGGTGGTCGTCGAGGACGACGTGGCCGAGCTCGTACACGCCGAGTTCCACGCCGTCACCGCCGACGGACAGGATCTGCTGGTGCTGACCGGCGATCACCAGGCCCAGAGCAACGCCGGCCACTACCGCCTGACCGACGCCTTCCTCGACGTCGCCGCGGAGTTCGGCGTCGAGCGGGCGTTCGCGCTCGGGGGCGTGCCGACGGGCGAACTCGTCGAGGAGTACACCGTCCTCGGCGCGGTCACCGACGACACGACGATCGAGACGCTCGTCGACGCCGGCGTCGAGTTCCGCGAGGACGAGCCCGCCGGCGGCATCGTCGGCGTCTCGGGGCTCGTGCTCGGGCTCGGCGCCCGCCGGGGGATGACGGCCGCCTGTCTGATGGGCGAGACCAGCGGCTACCTCGTCGACCCCCGCAGCGCCCGGGCCGTGCTCGAGGTGCTCGGCGACCTGCTCGGGTTCGACGTCGACTTCGGCTCGCTCGAGGAGCGCGCCGAGGAGATGGAGGAGGTCGTCGGCCGGCTCCGCGAGATGCAAGAGGGCGGCGCCGGCGGCCCCGCGGCCGACGACGAGCTCCGGTACATCGGCTGAGGCGGTCGGTGGGCGGCGGTGGCGAGGGCTTTTGTCCGCCGCCCCCGAACTGTCCTGTGTGTTCCCGCCGGCCCCGGTCACGGCGCTTCCACCCTGGCTGCTCGCCGGCCTCGCGCTCGGCGCGCTCGCCTCGGCCGTCGTCGCCGGGGTGTTCGTCGTCGGCGGTCGGCTCTTTCCCGACGCCCCGCGCCGGGAGCGCCCCGGCGCCCGCAACGACGGCAGCGAGCGCCGGCGGGCCGAGATCCGTGCCTACCTGCGGGCGATCGACGAGCGATTCGTCGAGGACCGCGAGCTCGCGGGCCGGCGGGTGGCCTTCTATCTGCCCGAGCGCGACGTGGCGATCACCTTCGACCCGAAGCTCTACTTCCGGCTCGACTCGGCCGGCCACCACGCCGTGCTCTGTGAACACGAGCTCCCGGGCTGGGCGCTCGGCCGTCGGCTGCCGTTCGAGACGCCGGCGGTCGGGGGGCCGGACGCGGTGGCCGAGGTCGACGCGCCCGTGGCCGACGCGTTCGCCGAACTCGGGCTGGCGCCCGACGCGACGGCCGACGAGGTGCGGACGGCCTACCGCGAGCGGGTGAAGGAGGTCCACCCCGACCAGGGGGGCGACAGAGAGCTGTTCAAGCGGGTGCGAGCGGCCTACGCGACCGCCCGGAGTCACGCCGACTAGCTCAGAGCTCGGTCACCTCGTAGGCGGCCTGGCCGTCCCGGAGCGCGTCGGTCACCCGCCCCACCTCGTCGGTCGTGGCGACGACGGCCACCTCCAGCCCGCGGGCGGCGGCCTCGGCGGCCACGGCCCCCGCGGCGACCGTGGTTGCGGGCTCGACCTCCGCCCGCCGGCAGGCGACGACCGCCTCGACCCCCGCCGCGACCACCAGGGCGGCGTCCTCGCAGGCGGCCGCCAGCGCCGCCGGTTCGACGGCCCCGCTCCCGCCCGACCGGACCGGAGGAACCTGGTAGACCGTCACCGTCCCCGGCTCCATGTCGATGACGCCCTCGAAGCCGGTGACCGAGAGGTCCTCGCCCGCCCCGGCGTCGGTCGTTGCGACGCCGGTGGCGGGGCCCTCGCCGCCGGGCGTGGCGTGGAGCAGCCCCTCGCGAAGCGAGAGCGTCACCGTCTGGCCGGCGCTCACCGGCGCGGTCGCGATGGCGGCGTCCTGGCCGACGCTCTCCAGCACGTCGTCGGTGACGTGGTCTGCGAACCGGCGGATCGACCGGGCCTCGCCGAACAGCCAGTCGACGCCCTCCTTGGTCACCCGGTAGCGCGAGCGGCCCTCCTTCTCGACCAGCCCCTCCGCGACGAGCTCGCGGGTGTACTCGCTCACCGCCTGGCTGGTCAGCCCGACCGCCTCCGCCACCTCGCCCTGGCTGACCGCCGGCTGGCGGTCCGCGATCTCGACGAGCACCCGGAGCCGGGTCGCGGTCCGCTTGTCCTCCAGGGCGCGAGCCATGGTCGGTCCACGACAGGCGCACTCAAAAGCCGTTCGACGGCGGGTCGCTCCCCGCAAGCCACAAGCCCGCACGCGCCCTCCTCGCGGGCGTGTCCGAGCCCGAGCCCGAGCCCGACCCCACGGTCGAGCTCGACGGTCGACGCCTCGGCGTCGGCGACCGCGCCGTCTACCTCCCCGGCGCGGACGCGCTGGTGGCGGCCGACGTTCACCTCGGCCGCGCCGCCGCCAGTGCGGTCGAGTTCCCGCTCGGCGAGCGGACCGCGCTCCGCGACCGGCTGACGGGTGCGCTCGAGCGCTTCGCGCCCGGAACCGTCGTCCTCGCCGGCGACGTCTGTCACCGCTTCGACGGCCCCTCGGCCGACGCCGTCGACGCCCTCCGCGGGCTGACCCGCGCCTGTCGCGACGCGGGCGCCCGGCCGGTCCTCGTCGCCGGCAACCACGACCCCGGCCTCGCCGCCGCGTGGGCGGGTCGGGTCCACGACCGCTACCGCCTCGCCGACGAGACGCTCGTCGCCCACGGCCACGAGGCGGTCACCGCCGACGCCCCGCTGTACGTGATCGGCCACGACCACCCGACGATCGAGATCGAGGGCCGACGCCGGCCCTGTCTGCTCTACGGCCCCGGCGCCCACCGCGGCGGCGACCTGCTCGTGCTCCCCGCGTTCACCCCGCTCGCGCCCGGCGTCGCCGTCAACGGGATGGGCGCGGCCGACTTCGACTCGCCGCTGGTGACCGACGCCGACGCGCTCGGGCCGGTCGTCTTCGACCCCGACGCCGACGACGCGCTGGCGTTCCCGCCGCTCGGGCGGTTCCGTCGGCTGCTCTGATCGATCCCGGCCCCGAACACGGACACGGACACGGATTCGGACCCGGGTTCAGGCCGGATCGGCCGCCGCCGCGGCCGCCGCCCGCCGCCCGCTCCGCATCGCGCCCTGGATCGACGACCACTCGGTGTGGTCGCCGGCGAGATAGACCGGCCCCGGCGGCGCCCCCACGTCGGGCAGGTCGTCGTGGACGCCCGGGGGCTGGGCGAACTGGGCGAACTCGATCCGTCGGACGGCGACCGTCTCGAGGCCGGGATCGCCGCGCTCGGGGTACCACGACCGGAGCGCGGACCGGGTGGCTGCGGCCAGCTCCGACGCGGGCCGATCGAGCGCGTCCGCCCCGAGGAAGGTGGCACAGAGAAGCTCCTGGCCGTCGGGGGCGTAGCTCGGCGCGACGGCCGACAGCGGCACCACGGCGTTGGGCTCGGCGTCGTCGGCGTTGAGCACCAGCCGGCGGTCCGAGCGCAGGCGGGCGTGCTCGGGGACGGCGTAGTAGGCGGTCGTCGAGGGCACGCCCTCGGTCGGGATGGCGGCGACGCCGGTCAGCGAGCGGGTCGTCGGCGGGTCGGTCGCGACCACCGCGGCGTCGGCGGCGTGGTCGCCGTCGGTCGTCGCGACGGTCACGCCCGTCCCGTCGGTCTCGACGGCGGTCACGCGCGTGCCGGTGTGGATCCGGGCGCCGGCCTCGCGGGCGCGAGCCGCGAGCTGGCGGGGGACGGCGGCCATCCCGTCGGCCGGCAGCGCCGTCGGCCCCTCGCTCAGCCGGCCGAACGTGTACTCGAACACCCGCTTGGAGGTGGCGAGCGAACGATCGAGCGTGATTCCGCCGTAGAAGGGGGCGACGAACCGGTCGAGGTAGCGCTCGGAGAAGCCCCGCCCCCGGAGGTACGACCGGATCGACTCGTCGGGGCCGGAGAAGACCGCCTCCTCGCTCAGCCCCCGGAGCTCGCGCCGGAGCAGGAGGGTGCGGAGCTTGTCCCCGACCGTCACCTCGGGGGTGAGCGCAGACTCGACGGCCGCCCGCGGGTCCCGGAACGGGTCCGAGAGCACCGACCGCGAGCCCTCGCGGGCGATCACCGCCCCCGGCCGGAAGCGACGCAGATCGAGCGCGTCGAGGTCGAGTTCGGTCCGGACGGCGGGGTAGGACGGAAAGAGTACCTGGAAGCCCCGGTCGATCGTGAAGCCGTCGACCCGCTCGGTCCGGACCCGGCCCCCGACGGTCCCGCGGCGCTCGAGGACGGTCACCTCCGCGCCGGCGGCCGCGAGCCGCCGGGCGGCGACCAGCCCCGCCAGCCCCGCCCCGGCGACGACGACGGATCGCTGCACGACCGGAGCTGGTCGCGCCGTGGACAAAACTCCCGCGCTCCGGTGGCGACGCCGGCCGGCGGTCGCGGGCACCGCGACCGTCGACGAGAAGGGCTTAGTCGCTCGCACACCAGCCCTACCCATGGAACGGACGGCGGCGTTCGCCGGCTTCGCGTGTACGGGCTGTGGGGCCGCCCACGACGCCGACGGGGACGGCGTGGTCGGCCGGTGCCCGGCGTGTGCGGCACCGCTCGACCCGGTCTACGACCTCGACGCGGTCGATCCGGCGGCCGTCGAGGCGGCCGGCCGGCGCGAGGGCTCGATGTGGCGCTTCGACGCGGTGCTCCCGTTCGCGGCCGACGACGGGGTGGTCTCGGTCGACGAGGGCGCCACGCCGCTGGTCGCGGCGCCGTCGCTCGCCGACGAGTTCGGTCTCGGGCGCGTGCTCGTGAAAGACGAGGGCCGGAATCCGACGGGCTCGGTCGTCGACCGGGGGATGGCCCTGGCGGTGACGGCGGCGGCCGAGCGCGGGGCCGAGCCGGTCGCGCTCGCGGCCGCGGGCGACGCCGCCCAGTCGGCGGCGGCCTACGCCGGCCGCGCCGGTCTACGCTCGTACGGCTTCGTCCCCTCGCGGGCACCGTTCCCGGTCAAGGCGCTGGTCAACGTCCACGGCGGCGAGATGCGGGTCGCGGGCGGGCGCTACCCCGACGCGGTCGCGGCGCTCGAGGACGATCTCGCGGCCGAGTACACCCCGCTCGGGGCGTTCGAGACCCCCTACCGCCACGCCGGCGCGGCGACGGTCGCCTACGAGGTGGCCGCGGCGCTCGACTGGACCGCGCCCGACGTCGTCGCCGTCCCCGTCGGCACGGGCGAGCTCCTGGTCGGTCTCGCGCGGGGGTTCGACCAGCTCGTCCGGCTGGGGCTGTGCGACCGGGCGCCCGCCCTGCTGGCCGCCCAGCCCGAGGGCTGTGCGCCGGTGGTCGAGGCGGTCGAGGCCGGTGCCGACGCGCCGGCCGTCCCCGAGCGTCCCGATACGATCTGTGGCGAGCTCGAGATTCCCGACCCGGCGGGCGGGCGGGCCGCGATCGAACTGCTGTGTGACGCCGACGCCGGCCACCGGGTGCGTGCTGTCCCCGACGCCGACGCGCTGGAGGGGGCGGTGGCGACGACGGCGACGACCGGCGTCGAGGTCGGCGCGGCCGGCGGCGTCGCCGCCGCGGCGCTGGACCGGTGGGCCGACGAGCGCGCCGGCGACGAGCCCGGCGACCGCACGGCGGTGCTGGTCAACCCCGCGGCGGGCCTGAAGACGCCGGACGTGTTGCGCAGCCACCTGATGGGACAGGGCGTCTGAGTCGAACGCGACGCTTTAGTCGGCGCCGCCGCTGGACCCGGGCGTGACACTCGCCACCTCGCTCCTGGCGGGGGTGGCCTTCGGGCTGGCGCTGGCCGCCCCGCCGGGCCCGATGAACGCGGTGATCGCCGAGGAGTCGGTGCTCCGGGGCCGACTCGCCGGGTTCCGGGCCGGACTCGGCGCGATGAGCGCCGACGCGGTCTTTCTCGTCCTGACCGCGCTCGGGGTGGCGGCGGTCGTCGGCCGGTCGCCGACGCTTCGGGCTGTCATGGTCGCCGCCGGCGGCCTGTTGATGCTCTATTTCGCCGCCGGCGCGGCCCGCGACGCGCTGGCGGCGGGTGGGTCGTTCGGGGAGCACGCCCCCGCCGGCACGGAGCCCGTCCCCGACGGGTCGTCCTCCGAGGCTGCCGCCGTGGACGGGGCCCCGACGACCGACGGGGCGGGGCGCCCGGCGTCGGCGCCCGACTCGCGGGGGTTCCGGAAGGCGTTCGTGCTCGCGCTGACCAACCCGTACCAGGTGCTGTTCTGGCTGACCGTCGGCGTGAAGCTGCTCGATCCGGGCCGGCTCGACCTGCTCTCGTACACGCCCTACGTCGGGGACGCGCTCGCGGGCGCGCTGGTGGTGACGACCGGGAGCCCGGCGCTGGTCGCGGGGCTGTTCGGCGGGATCCTGGTCTGGATCGTCGGCTTCCCGGCGGCGCTGGTCGCGGCCGGCCGGCGGATCGACGCGTTCGCGCCCGTCGTGGCCGGGCTGAGCGCGCTGGTGCTCGCGGGCTCCGGCGCGCTCTTTCTCGCCGACGCCGCGGGGGCGGTCGGCGCCACACTCTGACCGGCCGGCCCGTCACGGACAGAGGTATCAACCCCCGGCCTCCACGACGGGTATGTTCGGCAAGTCGACGTGGATCAGGCTCCCCCGGAACGTCGTGGTGGGCCACGGCGTGCTCGACCGGGTGGGCGAGGCGGTCGCGGACCTGTCGCTGCCGGGACGGCCGCTGGTCGTGACCAGCCCGACGCCGGACGATCTGGCGGGCGAGCGGGTGCGGGCGCAGTTCGACGGCGTCGCGGGGACGGTCCGGATCGAGCGCGCCAGCTTCGCCGCCGTCGAGGGGCTGGTCGAGACGGCCCGCGCCGAGGAGGCGGGCTCGCTGGTCGCGCTCGGTGGGGGCAAGCCGATCGACGTGGCCAAGATGGCGGCCGACCGGCTGGGGATCGGCTTCGTCTCCGTGCCGACCGCCGCCAGCCACGACGGCATCGTCTCGGGACGCTCCTCGATCCCCGAGGGCGACACCCGCCACTCGGTGGCGGCCGATCCGCCGCTGGCGGTCGTCGCCGACACCGAACTGCTGGCGCAGGCGCCGTGGGCGCTCACCACCGCCGGCTGTGCCGACATCGTCTCGAACTACACGGCGGTGAAAGACTGGCAGCTCGCCAGCCGGCTCGAGGCCGCCGAGTACAGCGAGTACGCGGGCGCGCTCTCGGAGATGACCGCCGAGATGCTGGTCGACAACGCCGACTCGATCA
>CAZMLQ010000024.1:0-4001 GCA_964567195.1 uncultured Haloferacaceae archaeon
TCGGCCTCGCCGTCGTCGGCCACGGCACCGAGCGCAACGAGAACTCCGCGAAGGCCATCGAGTACCACGCCGACCGGGCCCGCGAGACCGGCCGGTTCGACGAGGTCCGGGCGCTGTACATGGACGAGGAGCCCGAGGTCGACGACCTGACCGAGTACTTCGACTCGCCCGACGTCGTGGTCGTACCGCTGTTTATCGCCGACGGCTTCCACACCCAGGAGGACATCCCCGAGGACATGGGGCTGACCGACGACTACCGGGACGGCTACGACGTGCCCGCGACCGTCGACGGCCACCGGGTCTGGTACGCCGGCGCCGTCGGCACCGAGGGGCTCACCGCCGACGTGATCTTAGAGCGCGCGGCCGACGCCGGCGCCGACGTGGGCGAGGCGATCGAACGCGTCCGGGCGCGGGTGGGCGGCGACGCGGCGGCCGAGGACGAGACCGACACCGACGCGGCCGACCCCGCCACGGGTGACTGAGCGCGTGTCGGACGCCCTCGACGCGCTGGTCGAGGCCGCCCCCGACGGCGTCGAGTGCGACGGGCTCCGGATCGAGCCGACCGACGGCGACGCCTTTCGCGTCGGGACCCCCGCCGGCGCCGAGACGGTCGCGGCGGCCGACCTGCGGGCGGCGCTCGCCGAGTACGGCCCGTACGTCGCGAACTGGTACCACTGGCGCCGGACGGTCGCGGACCGCTCGCCCGACCGCTACGCCTTCCTCCGGTGGATTGAGGCTGCCGACGAGCGCCCGGTCTCCGAGCGCCACGCAACGCTTCGCGAGGGCGGGATCGAGCGCGAGTGGGGCGACCTCGTGGTGAGCGCGCGGCTGGCGGCCGACGCCTCGACGCCCGGGGCGCGGCGGTACGACCTGCGACCGGCCGCCGACGCCGGGACGCCGGCGGCGGAGCTGACCACCTACGACGACCCGCTGGCGCTGCGCGAGCCGACCACCTACGACGACCGGGGGCGCTACCGGCCGCTCCGGACCGCCCCCAGCCTCCCGACCGGCTGGGCGTGTCCGGATCTCGGCGCGCGCGACCTCGTCGAGGCGGTCGAGGTGGTCTACCCCGCGACCGTCGCCAACTGGCACCGCGAGCGCGAGGGCGACCTCGACGTCACCCACTGGGACGAGACCGCCGCCCGACAGACCGGCATCTACGGGATCGTCTCGGAGCTGCCCGAGGAGGCGGTCGAGTGGGTGGCCGAGGCCTGCTGTGTGGACTCACAGTGTCTCAAGCGCCGCGAGTGGGACCGGAGCGCCGACGACCCGCTCGACGCCGAGCGCGGCGAGGGGGCGTTCCCCTGCCGGGAGCCGTGCTCGCTCGTCGTCGCCGCCGCCCGCCGGTGGACGACGCTGGAGCGCGAGGCGGCCCGGACCTACGAGTTCGAGCTGACGCCGAGCGAGAAAGAACAGGTCGAGGCCATCGTCGACGCCGTCGCCGACGGAGAGGCCGGCGACGTGCGGGAGGCGGACGTGAAAGACGACGCCAACCGCTACCGGGCGCGTTACCTCCGGGCCAAGCGCTTCGACGAGGCGGGCAACCTCTCGGGGACGCCCACGGACGCGGCCGACGACGAGCACGGGGGCGACGAGCACTAGGGCCGCGTCCGCCGGGCCGCCCTACCGGAGCGCGGCGACGAGCGCCGCGAGCGTGGCCCCGATCACCACCCCGCCGCCGACCAGAACGGGCGTGGTCGGGCCGTAGACGCCGGCGGCCACCGCGACGGCGACGGCGCCCCCGACCAGCGCGAGCAGGGGGACCGACGGCCGGCTCCGGCCGCCGTCGTCGGTCGCGACGGCCTCGGGGTCGGTCGCGGTCGCGGTCGCGGGGGTGGCGAGCTCCTCGTCGACGGCCACGCCGTCGTCGTCGGCCCAGGGGACGAGGGTGACGGCGACGGCGACGGTCTCGGCGCCGTAGCCGGTGGCGACGGTCAGCCGGCCGGAGACGGGCTCGTCGACCGGCGGAAGGTCGACGGGGACGGACTCGGTGGCGCCGGCCTCGACGTAGTGGTTGCTCCCCGCGAGCCCGGCGACGGCGGCGAGGTCGCCCTCGACGTTGAGGTGGACGTGGACGGCCTCGCCCTCGTTGATCAGATCGACGGCGAAGGGGCCGTCCGCCTCGAACTCGTCGACGACGCGGATCTCGTGGAGGCGGTCGCGGTTGAGTTCGACCGGTAACGACCCCGTCACGGCCCCGGTGTCGGCCGCGGTAGCAAAGAAGCTCCCGGTCAGTCCTCGCGCATATCGGGCGGCAGGAGGTTGGGGATGCCGTCCTCGATGGGGTAGACCTCGCCCGTGCCCGTGCCGACCAGCCGGCCCGACAGGATCTCGTCGCCGTCGCGCTCGTCGACCTCCAGCTCGAGTTCGCCCTTGTCGAGCGGATCGCGCAGGATCTCGAGCAGTGACTCCTTCATACGGGCTCCGAGACGACCCGCGGGCAAAAGCGGTTCGCCCGGACGGCGCCGGTCAGCCGTCCCGCTCGAACGGATCGGTCCGAACGATCCGCCGGCTCCGGTCGGGGCCGACGCCGACGGCGTAGATCGGCGCCCCCACCTCCTCGCGGAGGTGATCGAGATACGCGCGGGCGCCGGCCGGGAGGGCGTCGTAGCCCTCGGCGGCCACCGCGTCCCAGTCGACCGCCGGCCAGGGCTCGAACTCGCGGTAGACCGGCTCGCACTCGCCCCAGCGCTCGGTCGTCGCGGGCATCGTCTCGATCCGCTCGCCGTCGAGCTCGTAGGCCTCGCCGACCCGCACCGCGTCGAGCCCGGCGAGCACGTCGACGTGGTTGACCGCCAGCCCGGTCAGCCCGTTGACGCGGGCGGCGTGGCGGAGCATCGGCAGGTCGAGCCAGCCGATCCGGCGGGGACGGCCGGTGACGGTGCCGAACTCGCCGCCGCGCTCGCGGATCTCGGCCGCGAGGTCGCCCTCGAGCTCGGTCGGCAGCGGGCCGGTGCCGACCCGGGAGAGGTAGGCCTTCACGATCCCGACCACCTCGCCGTCGCCGACCAGCCCCGGACCGACGCCGGTGCCGGTGCAGACGCCCCCCGCCGTCGGGTTCGACGAGGTGACGTAGGGGTAGACGCCGTGGTCGATGTCGAGACTCGCGCCCTGGGCGCCCTCGAACAGCAGGCGGTCGCCCGCCTCGTGGCGCCGGACCAGGTACTCGCCGGCGTCGACCGTCATCCCCTCCTCGCGCAGCCGGCGGCCGTAGGCCGCGTACTCCTCGTGGAGCGCGTCGACGTCGAACGCCTCGCCGGCCTCGCCGCCCAGCACCCCCTCGTACAGCGCCCGGCGGTACGGGACGGCGTACTCGAGACGGTCGCACAACACGCCGGGATCGAGCAGGTCGCCGATCCTGATCCCCCGCCGGCCGACCTTGTCCTCGTAGGTCGGTCCGATCCCGCGCCCGGTCGTGCCGGCGTCGAGGTCGTCGTTGCTCTTTCGCTCCTCCTCCGCGTCGTCGAGGACGCGGTGGTAGGGCATGATCACGTGGGCCCGGCGGGCGACGCGCACGTCGGGCTCGAGCCCGCGCTCGCGCAGCCCGTCGATCTCGTCGAACAGCGTCCGCGGGTTGACGACACAGCCGTTGCCGAGCAGTCCGACGGTCCCCCGGACCGCGCCGCTTGGCACCAGCGAGAGCTTGTACTCCCGGCCCGCCTCGACGACGGTGTGGCCGGCGTTGTCGCCGCCCTGGTAGCGCACGACGACGTCGGCACCCTCGCCCCAGCAGTCGACGAGCGCGCCCTTGCCCTCGTCGCCGAGCTGGGTGCCGACGATGGTGACGGTCATGAACGGCCATCCGTTCCGCGCGCCCGCTCAAACCCGTTACGGTTGGGCCCCCTGCGGCCCGAACGCTTAATTCGGCGGCTGTCGAGGAGGGGCACGTTACCGTGCCAGATCGACGACAAAGCTTAAATCCTGGACAGACGAGTTACCAAGTGCCATGATAGATCGACTGGAAAAGGAGGTAGACATGCTCGAGCGGCATCTCCAGGTTC
>CAZMLQ010000024.1:4011-21541 GCA_964567195.1 uncultured Haloferacaceae archaeon
CACCCTCGCCCCAGCAGTCGACGAGCGCGCCCTTGCCCTCGTCGCCGAGCTGGGCGCCGACGATGGTGACGGTCATTGACGGCCGCCCGTTCCCTGCCCCCGCCCAAACGCGTTACGGTTGGGGCCCCGCCATCCGAACGCTTAATCCGACGGCCACTGAGGAGCCCTACGTCACGTGGCGGCGTCGACGGCAAAGCTTAAACCCTGGACAGACGAGTTACCAAGTGCCATGATAGACCGGCTGGAGAAGGAGGTAGACATGCTCGAGCGTCACCTCCAGGTCCTGCGAATGGTCATCGGTAACGAGCCCATCGGGATCGTGAAGATGTCCAACGAGACGGGGTACCCCCACCACAAGGTCCGCTACTCGCTGCGGGTGCTCGAGGAGGAGAACCTGATCGAGCCGTCGAGCCAGGGTGCGATCACGACCGACCGCACCGCCGAGTTCGTCGACGAGCTGGACGAGAAGCTCGACGACATCGTCGCCAAGCTCGACGAGATGAAACTCGACGAGGCCGCCGAGGCCCAGGTCACCGACTCGTAGCCCGGTCGCCCGCCGCTACGGCGACAGATCGGGGACGCTCAGGTTGAACTCGCCGGCACGGGCCTCGACCAGGCAGACGTGAAAGCCGTGGTGTCTGTCGAGCCGGACGTAGCTCCGGTGTCGGCTCCGGCT
This sequence comes from uncultured Haloferacaceae archaeon, assembly GCA_964567195.1. Taxonomy (GTDB): domain Archaea; phylum Halobacteriota; class Halobacteria; order Halobacteriales; family Haloferacaceae; genus CAZMLQ01. Next base: position 4,688 of record CAZMLQ010000024.1, read on the forward strand.
CAGGAACCCGCCACCGGTCGTCTCGCGGACGAACTCCAGCGCCGGCGGCTCGTAGTAGCTCGTCGTCACGTGTAGGGCGGTCCCGAACGGCTCCGAGCCGGCCGCGACCGCGCGCGCGTCGTCGACCAGCCTCTCGACCGCGCCGGCCGCGGTCGGATCGCGCGCGTCGTGGAGCGCGGCGACGACCAGCGGATCGCCCATGCGGTTCCGGAAGACGACGTCGAAGCGCCCCTTGGCGCTCGTCTCGTCGTCGGGGCCGTCGCCACCCGTCCGGACCGTCCCGTCGAGCTCGATCCGGTCGACCTCCGGGATCGCCTCGTACAGCTTCTCCATCGACGCCGGACCCCCCGTCGTCCGGAGCTCGTAGAGCAGGTCCCGGACCACCCAGTCGGCGAAGCGGTAGGCCAGCGACGACTCGAGGAAGCTCTCGAAGGGCTCGCCGTCGACGGTCGCGCCCTCGGTCTCGAAGGTGGTGTGACTCTCCAGCCGGAGGTTCTCCTCGACGGCCGCCCGCTCGGCCTCGCCGGCCGCCGCGGCCGTCAGCGTCGGCTCGCCCTTCGACCGGTAGCGCACGAACAGGTTCGTCCCCGACAGCGCCTCGGCCGCCCCGAGCGACGGCCCCGCCGGCGTCCGGCGCTCGGCCGCCGCGGCCTCGTGGGCCTCGATTTCGGCCTCCAGCTCCTCGATCCGCGCCCCGAGCCGGTCGACCTCCTCGCGAAGCTCCGTCGCCGCCGACAGCGCCTCGTCACGCTCCGTCCGGGCCGCCTCCAGCTCCGCCCGCACCGCGTCGAGCTCGCCCGCCGGCACCGTCTCGGCCGGCCCGGCCGCCTGCTCGCCGCCGGTCGCCGCGTCCGCCCCGGTGGCGGTCCCGGCGTCGGTCGCCTGCTCGCCGTCGGTCGCCGCGTTCCCCGCGGGCTCGACGCCCGCGTCCGTCTCGGGTCCGTCCGCCGGTTCGGACCCGGGCTCGGACTCGCCCGCCGGCTCCGACCCGGGCTCGGGCTCGGGCTCGGGCTCGGACTCGGTGATCGGCGTCGTCGCCTCGACGGGCTCGGCGCCCGCGTCCGGCCCGGGCTCGGGCTCGGGCCCGTCGTCGCGCTCCTCGGGGCCTCCGAGCCCGGCGCCGACGCGGATCTCCTCGCTCCCGCGGACCGTCCCCGACCGGCCCGTTCCCGTGGGGCCGTAGCCACCCGCGCCGGCCGTCTCCGCGTCGTCGGGACCGTCGGCCGCGTCGGTCTCGCCGCCGTCGTCCGGGCCCGTCCCGGCGGCGTCGGTCTCGTCGTCGTGGGCGGAGTCGGCCACCGGGCCCGCGTCCGTCGGCTCGTCGTCCCGCCCCGTCGCGACGGCGGGTGGCGCGCCCTCGACCCCCGGGATCTCCGTCACCTCGACGGGCGCGTCGATCACCTCGTAGATGCCGACCTCGCCCGCGGCGCGCTCGAACGCCTCGTCACCGAACAGCGGCCGGCGGCTGGCGCCGACGAACGCGACCGCGGAGGAGCGCCCGCCGTGGTAGACGACGTAGTAGTCGCCCGAGAGTACGTTCTCCGAGAGTTCGACGTAGCCGGTGAACCCGCCCTCCTCGAGCGTGCGGTGGGCGTCCTCCAGCGGGGTGTCGCCGGTGTAGTAGCTGGCTCGCGTCTCGCCGCCCCGCTCTTGCATGGCGAACAGGAGCGGGACCGCGTCGTCGGGGGCGGCGTAGGCGGTGAGCGAGCGGCCGTCGATCCCGTCGATCGATCCGTCGACGACGCCCACGATCCGGCCGTTCGTCAACAGCGCCCACGTCCCGCCGGCCTCGACCGCGCCGGAGAACCCCTCGCCGGCCAGCCGACCCAGCCCCTCGTGGCCCTCCCCGGCCGGCCGGCTCTCCCACTCGCGGATCGCCGCCGCTCGCTCGCCGTCCATCTCACCGACTCTCCCGGCGAGCCGGTGAAATAGCTTCCGGCGGCCTCACACGCACGCCCGCCGAGCCCTTTTCAGGCCCGGCCGCCTCCGGCCTGACGTGTCACCGCCCGCCCCGTCCGTCGACGCCGACGCCGACGGCGGCTCGGCCGCGGAGCCGGAGCCGATCGCGCTCTCGCGGCGCTACCTGCGGGTGGCGCGGGCCGGCGACGGGACGGGCGTCGCGGCCGCCGAGTCGCGTCTGGCCGGCCTCGACGGCGACCGGCTCGCGGCCCGCCTCGCGACCGACGCCGACCGGACGGCGTTCTGGCTCAACGTCTACAACGCCGCCGTCGCCGCCCGCCTGCGCGAGTCGCCCGGGGCGCTCGGTCCCCTCCGCCGGCTCCGGTTTTTCGCTCGTCCGGCGGTGACGGTCGCCGGCCACCCCCTCAGCCCGAACGATGTCGAACACGGCCTGCTCCGGCGCTCCCGGCTGGCGGTCGGGCTGGGCTATCTCCCCCGTCCCCGACCGGACGCCTTCGAGCGGACCCACCGGGTCGACGCGCTCGACCCCCGGATCCACTTCGCGCTGAACTGCGGGGCCGTCGCCTGTCCCGCGGTCCTGGGCTACGGGCCCGACGACCTCGACGACGACCTCCGGGCGGCGACCCGGCGCCACCTCGCGAGCGAGGTGTCGTACGATCCCGCGGCCGACCGGGCGATCGTCCCCCGGCTCTTTGGCTGGTACCGCGGCGACTTCGGCGGCCCCGACGGGATCAGGGCGTTCTGTCGCGCCCACGGTGCCCTGCCGGCCGACGCCGCCCCGCGGCTCTCCTACGCCGACTACGACTGGTCGCTCGATCCGGCGCTCCGCGAGGCGGGAGGCGAGTCCGAGCCCGGGCCGGGCGGCAGGTCTTAGAGCCGCCGGCCCCTCGTTCCGCCGTGCCCACGGCGCCCGACGACCCGACGGCGGCCGAGCCCGCGAGCTACTCGTTCCAGCGCTACCTGGCCGCGAAGGAGAGCGTCGACGACCGGGCGCTCCACCGGCCGACGCTCGATTCGCTCGCGGCCGGCCTCGCGAGCCCGCTCGAGCTGTTCGAAATCGGTCCCGGCGTCGGCTCGATGCTCCGGCGTCTGCTCGCGTGGGACCGCCTGCCCGCGACGGTGCGGTACGTCGGCGTCGACGCGCGGGCGGCGAACGTGACCGCGGCGCGCGAGCGGACGGCCGACTGGGCGGCCGGGGCCGGCTGGACGGTCGAGGGGGCGGGGACGACGGCCGACCCCCTCCGGCTGGCCGACGGCGACCGCGAGGCGACCGTCGAGTTCGCGACCGGCGACGCGTTCGCGGCGCTGGCCGGGCGCGAGCCCGCGCCCGACCTCGTGGTCGGCTGTGCGGTGCTCGATCTGTTCGAGCTCGACGACGCGCTCCCGGCGCTGTTCGACGCGCTCGCGCCCGGCGGGCTGGCCTACCTGCCGATCACCTTCGACGGCGAGACGGTCTTCCGGCCGGTGCCGGACGCCGACCGGGAGCGCCGGGTGCTCGACGCCTACCACGGGACGATGGACGCGCCCGACCGGGCGGGCGGGAGCCGGACCGGCCGGGCGCTGTTCGACGCCGTGCCGGCCGCGGGCGGGCGCGTCGTCGCCGCCGGGGGCTCGGACTGGGTGGTGACGCCGCCGTACCCGGCCGACGAGGCCTACTTCTGTCACCACGTGATCGACATCGTTGAGGGGGCGGTCGCGGAGACGGAGACGCGCGCGGCCGACGAGGTCGCGGACTGGGCGCGCGAGCGCCACGCCGCGGTCGCCGCGGGCCGGCTCACCTACCTGACCCACCAGCTCGACCTGCTCGCGCGGGCGGAGTGAGCGCCGCGGGCAGGCGCCCGGTCGCGTGGCCCCAGTCCCGGAGGAAGCCGACGAGGTAGGCGCCCCCGACCAGCGGGGCGTAGGCGTAGGCGGCCTCCGGGACGAGCGCGGGCGAGAGCGCGGCGGCGAGAAAGGCCATCTGGAGGCCGGCGAGCACCCGCCGGCTCGCCCGGGGTGGCAGGGGTCCGACCGGCAGTCCGCGCCGGAGTCGGAGCCACCGGGCGGCGACGTAGGCGTACCTGACGAGCCCGACGGCGCAGTACCAGACCGGCACCTGCCCGGCGGCCGCGCCGACGACCGCCCCGACCAGGATGCCGAGGGCGTCGAACTCGGCGTCGAGACGCTCGCCGAGGCGGGACTCGGCCCCGACCGACCGGGCGAGTGTCCCGTCGGCGTAGTCGAGGGCGGCGGCGAGCGCGTACACCCCGGCGGGCGCCCACGCGAGCGCGGCCGGGCCATCGGTCCAGGCGACGGTGACGAAGCCGGCCAGGACGCCGAGCAACGCCCCGCGGCCGAGGGTGGCGAGGTTGGCGACGCCGAGCCGGGCCCGAAGCGGCGCGTCGTGGCTCGTCCGGTTCGCGCCGACGTGACTGCGGAGATAGACCAGCTCGGCCCCCACCACCGCCGCCGCGACGAGCGCCCACGGGCGGGCGGCGGCCACCCCGGACAGCAGCGCGTAGCCGACGACGAGGCCGACCCACGCGACGGCCCCGACACCCACGACGCGCCGGCGGAGCGACCGGACCGCACCGCTCTCGTTCACAGCGTGGAGAGGGGTGCCAGCCGCTTAGTTCCACGGCCTCGCGTCGCGACGACGCCGGAGCGCGACGAGCCCGAGCACCACGAGGTACGCGACCGTCCCGCCGACGGCGGCCCAGAGCGCCCGCGGTTCGAGCACGGCGGCGAGCGCGACGGCGGCGAGCGCGGCGAGGAGCGCGCCGGCACGGACCGCCGGTCGGGCCCACAGCCGGCGGACCAGCCGCCCGTGGCGGGCGAGCCCGAGTTCGAGCCCGAGGCTCGCGGCGGCGCCCGCGAGCACGACGCCCGGATCGGCGGGCGCCCCCACGGCCAGCCCGACCAGCCCGGCCGCCAGCCCGACGAGCCCGGCGAGCGCGGCGTCGCGTCGACGACCCACGGACGACCTCGGCGCGCCGGGGACAAAAGCGCCCGCGCCCGGGCCGTGTCGTGTCGGTGGCCTTTTGACGCGCCGGGGGCGAGCCGTTCGACGATGCAGTCGCCGCTGGGGCTGCGAGCCCCGTTGACCGGGGCGAGCGCCCGGCGTCGCGTCGGCTACTACCTCGTGCTCGTCGCCGTCGCGGCCGCGTGCTACACCGTCCTCTACCGCTGGGGGATGGCGACCTTCCAGGGCCGGTCCGTGACGCTGCTCGAGTCGTTTCACATCGTCGTCGAGACGTTCACCACCACCGGCTACGGCGAGACGGCGGGCCAGTGGACGGAGCCGGGGATGCTCCTGCTGATGGACGCGATGCAGGTGACCGGCGTGGCGCTGATCTTCCTGACGCTGCCGGTCTTTCTGGTTCCGCTGGTCGAGGAGTCGCTGCGGACCGACCCGCCGACCGCGACCCGACTGACCGACCACGTGGTGATCTGCTCGCACAGCCCCCGCGGTGACACGCTGGTCCACGAGCTCGAGGCCACGGGCGTCCCCTACGTCTTCGTCGAGGCCGACCGCGAGCGGGCGGTCGAGCTCCACGAGTCGGGCTACGAGGTCGTCCACGGCGACCCCGAGGCGGTCCCGGTGCTGGAGGCGGCGAACGTCGACGAGGCGATCGCGGTCGTGGCCGACGCCGACGACGAGATCAACGCGAGCATCGTCCTCTCGGCCCGGCAGGTCGGCCCCGAGGTCCGGATCGTCAGCCTGGTCGAGGACGCCCCGGCGGCCGACTACCACCGCTACGCAGGCGCGGACGAGGTGGTGATGCCCCGCCGGCTGCTTGGCGAGAGCCTCGCGGGCAAGGTGGCCACCGCCGTCAGGACCGACGTGGGCGACGCCGTCGAGATCGGCGACGAGTTCGAGATCGTCGAGCTGCTGGTCCAGCGCGACAGCCACGTCGCCGGCCGGACCGTCGCCGAGAGCGGGATCGGCGACACCGGTGCGAACGTGATCGGCGCCTGGTTCCGCGGCGAGTTCGTCTCCCCGCCCCCACCAGACGAGCTGATCGACGAGCACACCGTGTTGCTGGTCTCGGGGCGGGACAGCCAGCTCGAACGGCTGAAGGAGCTCACCCTCTCCGAGACCCGCCGCCGGCGCCGCGGGACGGTCGTGGTCGTCGGCATGGGCGAGGTGGGCACGACCGTCGCCGACGCGCTGGCGGCCGCCGACGTGCCGACCACGCTCGTCGACCGGACCGACGCCCCCGGCGTCGACGTGGTCGGCGACGCGACCGAGCGGACCACGCTCGACGCCGCCGGCGTCGACGAGGCCCGCAGCGTGGTGCTCGCGCTCGACGACGACACGACGACGGTGTTCGCCACGCTGGCGATCAAGCAGTTCGCGCCCGAGACCGAGGTGGTCGTCCGGGCCAACGAGACCGACTCGGTCCGCAAGCTCTACCGCGCCGGCGCGGAGTACGTGCTCGCGCTCGCGACCGTCAGCGGCCGGATGCTCGCCTCGACGGTGCTCGACGAGGAGGTCATCTCGCCCGACACCCAGGTGGAGGTGGTCCGCACCACCGCGCCCGGGCTGGTCGGGCGCAGCCTGGCCGGGGCCGACGTCCGTGCACGGACCAACTGCACCGTCATCGCGGCCGAGCGAGACGGCGACCTGATCACCGACGTCGGCCCCGAGTTCGTGGTCGAGGCCGAGGACACGCTCGTCGTCGCGGGGCTGGACGCCGACGTCAACCGGTTCGTCGAGATGGCCGGCTGAGCGGCCGCCGGTGCGGACGACCGTCGCACCGGATCACGTCACGGCTTGTGGGTGAACAGCAGCGGCCGGCCCTCGGTGACGGCGACACAGAGATCGAGGGGCTCGCTCTGCTCGAGGCTCGTGGCGGCGTCCTTACAGACGACCAGGTCGTCGAACGGCGTCTCACAGACCGGACAGGCCATCGCCACGGTGTTTTGATAGAGCTTGATCTCCCGGTTGTCCTCGCGGGGGGTCAGCGACGAGATCAGTTCGTCGAGGTCGAGGTCGAGCCCGGCCGGATCGATCGCGTCGAGTCCCGCCGCGCCGTCGTCCGCGTCGGTCATGACTCCCGGTCGGGCCGAGAGCTACATAAACGTGGGTGCGTCCCGCGCGTGGCCCGCGCTACGGGCCGATCTCGGCGCCGACGTAGAGGACGACGACCAGGAAGATCCAGACGGCGTCGACGAAGTGCCAGTACATCGAGACGGTGCTGACCGAGACGTGCCGGTCGGCGGAGTACTGGCCGAGCAGGCCCCGGACGGTGACGATGGCGATCAACACCGCACCGAGGCTGACGTGGAGCCCGTGGAGCCCGGTCAGCCCGAAGAAGGCCGAGCCGAACAGGCCGGAGGTGAGGGTGAACTGCGAGTGGACGATGAACTCGAAGTACTCGTAGATCTGGCCGGCGATGAACACCGCGCCGAGCAAGAGCGTGACGAGCAGTCCGAGCACGAACCGCCGGCGGTCGTCGCGCCGGATGGCGACGTGGGCCCAGTGGAGGGTGAACGAGGACGCGATCAGCAGCGCCGTGTTGGCGAGCACGAGCGAGCCGGTCAGGTCGGGGAGGCCGGCCGGCGGCCAGGTCCCCGCCCGGATCCAGAAGTAGTAGCTGAAGACGGCGCCAAAGGTCGCCAGCTCCGAGCCGAGGAAGGCGATCATCCCCCAGCGCAGCGAGGCGGCGGCGGAGCCCCCGCCGTCGCGCGACCAGAAGTGACTCACGAACGCGTGGTACAGCCAGCCGTAGAGGCCGACGAGAAACAGGCCGACGCTCCCGACGACCGCCGCGGGCCCCGCGGTCGGGCCGACGATCGCCCCGTCCCCGCGGCCGAGGATGAACAGGCCCGCGCCGGCGTAGATCCCGGCCGCCCCGAGCGCGGTGACGAACGGCCACCAGGAGGCCTCGCCGAAGCCACGCGGCCAGTCCTCGACCGCGGGCAGGTGGTGGCCGTGCCCGCCGCCGTGGCCCTCGTCGCCAGTCTCTTCGGTACCCATGAGGGGCGCTTGCCGTCGGACGGTAAAAATCCTCCCGACTCGCCCGCCCGCGGGCCGGCGCGGGACCGTAACCCTCAGGCCCGCCGCCCGGCTACGCGGGGTCGTGATCCGGTCCCGTCCCGTCCGCGCCGCGACCGCCGCGGCTGCGCTCGCCGCGCTCGCGACCCCCGCGAGCGCCCACAGCGGCGCGCTCCGGGGCGCAACCCGCGAGGCCGTCGTCGTCCCGACGTGGCTCGTGCTGGCGACCGGCGGGGCCGTCGTCGGCGCCTCGTTCCTGCTGGCCTCGTTCGTCACCGACCGCTCGCTGATCGCCGCGATCCACGGCTGGCGGCGCGACCTGTCGGTGCCCGTGGCCGGCGTGCTCGCGGCGCTCGCCCGGGCGCTGGGGGTCGTCCTGCTCGCGGCCGTCGTCGTCGCCGGCCTCTACGGCCCCGACACCGGCGTCCGCAACCTCGCCGTCCTGCTCGTCTGGGTGGTCTGGTGGGGCGGGCTCGTCGCCGCGACCTACCTCGTCGGCGACGGCTGGCCCGCGGTCGATCCGTTCCGCACCCTCGCGCGGGCGCTCCCGACGCTCGACCGGCCCTACCCCGACCGCCTCGGCGCCTGGCCGGCCGTCGCCGGGCTGCTCGCGCTGGTCTGGATCGAGGTGACCGCACCCCTGGCCGACGACGGCCGGCTGCTCGCGCTGGTGGTGGTCGGCTACGGGCTGGCGACCGTCGCCGGCGGCGTCTGGGTCGGGCCGGCGCGCTGGTTCGGGACCGCCGACCCCGTCTCGCGGCTGCTCCGGGCCTACGGGACCGTCGCGCCCGTCGCCCGCGAGGACGGCCGCCTGCGCCTGCGGCTGCCGGGGACCGCGCTCGCGGACGACCGCCGGCTCGTCGCCGCCCCCGGCGGCGTGGCGTTCGTCGTCGCCGTCCTCTACGTCACCACCTACGACGGGCTGGTCGCGACCGGGCCGTGGGCGGGGGCCGTCGAGGCGGCCGTCGGCGCGGGCCTGGCGCCGCTCGCGGTCTATCTGGGCTCGTATCTCGGTGGTTTCGGGCTCTTCTACGGCGCCTACCGGCTGGCCGCCGCCGCCGCCCGACGGACGGCCGGCACCTACCTCGCGGCCGACGCGCTGGCGCGGCGGTTCGCGCCCGCCCTGCTCGCCATCGCGGCCGGCTACCACCTCGCGCACAACCTCGCGACCACGCTCGCGCTGGCGCCGACGGTCGCGACCGTCGCGGCCAGCCCGCTCTCGCCGCCGGCCAACCCGCCGGCGCTCGTGGTGCCCGGCTGGATCGGCGGCGTCGAGGTCGCGCTGGTGCTGGTCGGCCACCTGCTCGCGGTCTGGGTGGCCCACGCCGCCGCCTACGACGGCTTCCCCGACCGCCTCCAGGCCGTCCGCAGCCAGTACGGCGTCACCGCCGTCATGGTCTGTTACACCGCGCTCAGCCTCTGGATCGTGATCGAACCCTACGTCCCCCCGCCGTACCTCGCCACCTGACTCGACCGTGACCGACGCCCAGCCCGAGCCCCACGACGCGGTGTCCGTCCCGCCCGACGCCTCCACCCACACCTGCGCGCACTGTGGTCGGCCGTTCGGGGACGAGCGCCACCTCGCGCTCCACCGGGGGCTTGCCCACCCGGGTGTGCTCGAGGCGTCCGAGCGGGCGGCCTACCGGTCGGCGCTGGCCGACGAGGAGGCCGACCTGCGGCGGTTCCGGATCGTCGCGCTCGGCCTGCTGGTGCTGGTCTATTTCGGCTTCCTGTTCGCCTACGCGCTGTTCGCGTAGCGCCGGCCCGACCCGGCCTCAGTCCGCCCCGGCGCCGGCGCGGTGGTACGGCGTCGAGGAGACGACCCGGCGGAGGTCGGCCAGCCGGTCCCGGCGCTCGACGCCCGTGGTGGCCGAGACGACGGCGAACACCTCCTCGCGCGAGATCTTCACGCCGGCGGGCGAGAGCGCGTCCTCGGGCCGGGCGAGCAGTTCGCGGAGCGTGCCGACCGCCAGCAGGAACGGGATCGCCCACGCGGCCAGCGTGTTGCCGTCGGTGGTGGGCAGGCTCTCGAGGTAGACCTGTGCGTCGTCGAGAAAGGAGCGGGCGTGGGTCGCCACCCGCCGGACGACTGCGGCCGCGCCGCGCTCGTGCTCGGGGTCGATCAGCTCGTCCTGGGGGACGCCCTCGTCCGCGAGCCAGTCGGCGGGGAGATAGACGTTGTTCTCCTCGGCGTAGTCGGCGTAGACGTCCTTGGCGACGTTGACGAGCTGGAGCAACAGGCCGAACTCCTCGGCGGTGTCGTAGAGCCGACGCCGGCGCTCGTCGGCCAGATCACCCCGGGCGAGCAGGTTAGTCACCAGCCGACCGACCGTGCCCGCGGCGTAGTGACAGTACTCCTCGAGCTCGGCGCGGTCGGCCAGCCGGAGCCCGCCGGCGTCGGCGTAGCGGTCGACGAACATCGCCATCCCCTGGACGAGCTCGCGGGCCGGCGGCGTCACCGCCTCGCGGACGTCCGCGGGCAGCGAGTCGAAGGTGTGGACGATCCGGGGCGAGCGAGCGACGACCTCCCAGTCCTCGGACCGGTCCTCCTCCGGCGGGAGGTGGGGCTCGACGGCGGCGGCGAAGGCCTCGATCTCGGTCCCGTCCGCCGGATCGAGCGCCCGGTCGTACTGCCGGAGCAGGCGCGCCTGCTCGGCCGGCGGGATGTGGTCTGCGTCCTCCACGGTGTCGGCGACCCGACAGACGAGATAGCCGACACAGATGTACGACGACATCGGCTCCTCGAGCACGTCGACGGTGAGCGCGAAGGTGCGCGAGACGCCCTGGACGGCCTCGTGACACCACTCGAGGGCGTCCCCGTCGCCCGCGGCCGGACGGGCTGTGTCGCGTGACATTCGAAGCGGTCGGATAGTACGAGCGGGGTGTGATAAAACCATCCGCCACGGCCCGGGCGGTCTCTCACCGACAGCTGTCGGCGCCCTCGCGCCGGTCCTGGGGCGGGCCCTGGACCCGGATGTACGGCGGCTCCTCGACGTACTCGACCAGCGACGTCGAGCCGACGAAGCCACAGGGGGACTTACGCAGCGTCAGGTACTGGAGCCCGTTGTCGTGGATCCGTGTCTCGAGCACCTGCTCGGCCACGTCGGTGTGGAACGCGGCGATCCGGTCGGCGACGACCGATGGGTTCAACACGTACACCAGCGAGTCGTCGGGGCCGATCAGCCCCGACTCCTGACGGTACCGCACCGTCCGCACGCCCGCCGGCCCGAGGGTGTGTGAGAGGGCGTCGGCGTTGACGATCGAGAACCGCCGGTCGACCCGCTCGTCGAACGCGGCGACCGGATCGACGAACCCCTCCGGGCTCTCGGGTGGCACGACCACGTTCTCGAGCGAGCGGTCCCACGCCCCGATGGCGTCGATGACCTGCAGGCGGTCCTCGGCCAGCAGGTCGTCGACGTCGAAGCCGTGGGTCTCGAGCATCGCCGCCACCCGCTCCTGGCGCAGGCCGATGGTCGGCACGAGCGTCACGGCGTGGCCCGTCTCGAACGCGTCCGCGAGCACGGCGCTGAAGACGGCCAGCAGGTTCGCCCGGCCGTCGTGGCGGAGCACGACGCCCGCGCCCTGGACCAGCCCGCCCCCACAGAGCGCGTCCAGCCCGTCGATCCCGATCGGTCGGTGGGCGTGGTTTTTCAGCGCCGGGGGCTGGGAGCGTCGCTTTGGCCCCACCCGCAGCCCCTCGGGCGTGAACTCCGTCTCGACCGTCCGGCGGTCGTGGTCGACCCCCCGCATCTTCACCACCTCGAGGTAGTGGTGGGGGTCGTCCTCGACGCGCTCGCGCCGGAGTTCGATCACCCCGTGGGTGGTGAAACGCAACACCGAGTCGGCCGTCGTCCCGTCCCGGCCGTGTGACTCGGCGGTGAACAGCGTCGTGGCGCCGAACTCGTCGGTGAACTGCCGGATCAGGTCGAGCACCGTCCGGCGGTACTGCTCCTCGCGGTCGGTGATCGCCGACAGCCCCGAGACCGAGTCGAACACCACCCGGTCGCGTGGCGCGTAGCGGCCCAGATACTCCATCACGTACTCGGCGGTGAACGGCGGGCTGAACTCCTGGCCGAGAATCCGGCCGTCCTCGCCGAGCGTCTGGAGGGTCAGCTCCTGCTCGTCGCTCTCGATCGTCCGGCCCGGCGAGGCGTGGACGGAGGCGTAGGCGAGGTCGTCGTGGTCGACATCGAACGCGAACGGCCGGAACGAGTCGCGCAGCTCCTCGATCGTCTGCTCCGTGCTGACGTACAGCGCGCACTCGCCGCGCTCCAGCCCCGCCTGGAGAAACTGCATCGCGAGCGTGCTCTTGCCCGTCCCCGGCCCGCCGGTGACGAGCACCGACCGGTTCCGTGGCAGCCCCCCGCGCAACATCCCATCGAGCACCGGCTCCCCGGTGCTCACGCCGTCACCGTCGTCGGACATCGACCGGTCCGAGTCGCTCCCGGGTCAAAAGTCTCGTGGCGGCGGTCCGAACCGACAGACACGAGCCTCCGTGGCCCCGGTCGGGGGTATGGACGCGACCGAGGTGACGGCGGAGTACCGGGAGACCGACCAGGAGCGGATCCTCTCGTTCGAGCGCGACGGGCGACGGGCGGCGGTCGCCCAGAATCTCGAGGGCTACGCCATGCTGAAGGTCCGGACGGCACCGGACGGCGACGAGCTCGAGCGCTACTACGGCTTCGACATGGCGCTCGATCACGCCGCCGAGCGCCTCGGCGTCGGGGTCGGCGACCTGCCGGTGCCCGAGGCCGCCGCCGACATGGGGATGTGAGCGCCGACGGACACGGACACACGGACGCGGACGCGAGTGTGAGCGTGACGGCCGCTACCGCCAGTAGCCCCGCGGCGCGAACAGCAGGTACGCGACCGCCAGAAAGAGCAGGGCCCAGGCGAACCCGCGACCGACCCAGCCCCGTCCGACGACGGCGGCCACCTGGACCAGCCCCATCACGCCGGCGTCCTGCGGGTGGAGGTCGGGGTAGGGGATCCGGGTGACCATCAGGACCGCGAGCAGGCCACAGAGCCCGACGAGCGCCGCGGTCCCGACCACGCCGGCGAGGGTGGCGGCGGCGAGCAGCGTGGCCGCGAGCGTCGTCTGGACCCCGCGGGTCTCCGCGTCGTCGGTGTCGTAGGCGGTGTACAGCGCCAGGCGCACCACCCCCATCGCCACGTAGCCGGCGGGCAGACCCACCCCGACCGCGACCGCGAGCGGGTCGCTCCAGTCGGTCATCGCCCGGTGGGCGACCAGCAGCGCCGGGGCGACGCCGAACGAGGCCACGTCGGCCAGCGAGTCCAGGTGGGGGCCGGCCGCCGTCCCGCCGTAGCGCCGGGCGACGATCCCGTCGAGGGCGTCGGCGATGGCGGCCGCCAGCACCAGGCGGGCGGCGAGGCCCGGGGCCGACGCCGCGAGCGCGGCGGCGACGAACCCCAGCGCCGCGTTCGCCGCCGTCACCGCGTCGGCCGGGCCGAGCCGCCCGACGAACCGGAACGGGACGCTCAGCCGCGAGCCCATGGCCGTCCGGTCGGCGACGCCCGGCTTACCCCTTTCCATCGCGGCCCACCGTGCCCGACGGGACCGCCCCCGCGGCGCGACCGGGTGCCATTTACCCATCGGGCCACAAGCGATCGTATGCGACGACGCCGTCTCCTCGCGGCGGCCGGTGTGACGGGCGCCGCGGCGCTTGCGGGCTGTGCCGCGATCGGATCGGCCGGCGACGGGACCGAGTACGACGTCGGCATGACCGCGGTCGCCTACGACCCGCCGACGATCACCGTCGAGACCGGCGACGAGGTGGTCTGGTACAACGGGAGTTCGCGGGGCCACACCGTCACCGCCTACGCGGACGCGCTGCCCGAGGGGGCGACGTTTTTCGCCAGCGGCGGCTTCGAGTCCGAGACCGCCGCCCGCCGCGAGTGGAACGCGGGGCTGGCGGGCAACGTCGCCAGCGGCGAGTTCTACAGCCACGTCTTCGAGACGCCCGGCACGCACGGCTACTTCTGTATTCCCCACGAGCGCGCGGGGATGGTCGGCACCGTCGAGGTCGAGTAGCCCGGCCGGTCAGTCGGTGACCGCCACGTCGGACTCGTCGACGTCGACCGCCGCCTCCTCCTCGGCCGCGACCTCCTCGGGACGGGCCTCGAGGCTCAGCTTCTGGATCTCGACCCGCCGGAGCGGGTAGATCGTCTTCGCGTCGGCGTAGATGGCCGACGAGAGCCGGCCGTCGGCGACGCTCTCGATCAGGCCCTCGAAGCTCCGGTCGTCGGCCGCCTCCTCGACGATGTCGATCATCACCCGCCGGATCGCGCGCTCCTGGCTCCGGTCGGCCTTCTTGGTGGTGAACGCCACCGGCTGGATCCGCACCCGGTACTCGTCGGTGGTCAGCACCGTCACCGTCGCGTCCACCTTCGAGGCACCCCGGCGGACGAGGCTCCGCAGGTAGTCCCGGGTCAGTTCGTGCTCGACGAACTCCGTGTAGGCCGTGTCGCTGCCCACGTCGGTCACCCGGAAGGTCAGCTTCGTGTTGTTCTGGCCCTGGTCGTCGGTCAGCTCACCCAGGGTGGTCTCGATGGTCCGGCCGACGACCTTCTCGGGCTCCTCGGCCATCGTCTCGCCGATCTCGGCCCGGTCGAACTGCTCCGGGGCCAGGATCGTGTACCATCGCTTGTCGCGTTTCTGCTTCGAGACTGAACGTTCGCTCATCTGTCTTCGGTCTCCGTGTCCGTGTCGGTGGTCGCGTTCGCGTCCGCGTCCGCGTCGGTCGATCGCTCCGTACCTCCGCCGGCCGTCTCGTGTCGTCTCGCCTGCGTCGTCGCCACGACCCGCTCGGCCACCCGCAGGTTGACCAGGTGGTCGTCGACGGTCGCCGCCAGCCCGCCCGTCGTCGGGCGCTCGACGGTCGCCACCACCGCGCCGTCGACGACACGGGTGTGGGTCGCGTCCGTGTCGTCGGGTGCGAGCGCGGCCGCCACCGTCGCCGGCGCCGTGTGGCTCGTCTCGACCCGGGCGCGCCGGGGTCCGTCGCCGCCGTCGCTCACCGGATCCCCTCCCGGACCCGCTCGACGACGGCGTCGGGCTCGTCGATCCGCGCGATCGCCCGGCGCTCGTCGCCGGTCGCCTCCGTGGCCGCCGCCGACAGCGTGGTCGCGAGCCCGCACGGCTCGGCCGCCACGGCCGCCGCGCGGTCGTCCCCGACCACGAGCGCCACCGGCTCCGCCGCCCGGAACGCCAGGTGGAGTCGCGCGGCGGTCCGGAGCCGGCCGAACGACGTCGCCCCGACCCGGACGACCGAGACGCCGGGGTGGCGGGCCGTCGTCGCCTCGCCGAGCAGCCGGTGGACCGCGCGGCCGTGCTCGCGCCAGGCCGCCGTCGCCGCCGGGACCGGATCGTAGCCGTCCCGACCGCCGAGCGCCAGCGCGACGCCCGTGCCCGGCTCCTCGCGCGCGATCCCGGTCAGCACGTCGGCGTGCCCGCCCACGGTCGCGAACGGGCCCTCCGGCGTGGCGAGCGGACCGAGCAGTCGGTCAACGGCCGCGGCCGCGGTCGGCGTCGCGTCCGGCGCGGTCGTCACCTCGACGGCGACCAGCGAGGCCAGCCGGCGGGCGGCCTCGTCGTCGAGCGTCGCCGTCGGCTCGGTCCCGAGCCGGGCCAGCAGCTCGGTCGCCCGCTCGCGGTCGCCAGACCACGGGGCCCGGACGAGCGTGGTCGCCGCCAGCCCGGTCGCCAGGTCGTCGGTCGGGAGCGCCAGGCCGGGTCGGCGCTCGACCCCGGCGCGTCGGCGTGCCGCCTCGACGAGGCGCTCGGTCCCGGTCTCGGGCGAACCGGGCTCCACCCCGGCCGCCACGGCCCCCGCGAGCGCGAGCGTCGGGGCCGGCGTCGCGTCGAGTTCGCGGGCCACGGCGTGGGCGACGACGCTGGCCGGTCGGTCGCCCCCTGGCGGCGCGGGCGTCAGCTCCGCCGCCGGGACGCCGAGTCCGACGACCGCCGTGTCGGCGTCGCCCTCGGTCGCGGCGGCCGGGGGCCACGCCCGGACCCGCACCTGGAAGGGCGTCCCGCGCTCGCGCAGGGCGGCGGCGAGCAGACCCGCCGCCGCGAGCTCGTCGCCGCCGGCCCGGGCGAGTACGCGCACGAACTCCGCCTCGGCCAGCGCCGCCGCTGTCGCCGCCGGGTCGGACGCCGCGCGGTCCGGCCGGGTCGTCGCCACCGCGCTACCCGAGCAGGTCGACCGCGACCTCGTAGCTGTAGCTGAACTCGGCGTCGAGCTCGTCGCCGCGGTAGTAGTTCACCAGCCGGCGGATCTTCGACTCCGTGTTCTGGAGCGCCCGCTTGTTCTGGTGGTCCTGGGGGTTCTCCTCGAGGTGCTCGCGCAGGCGGATCGCCCGCTCCATCAGGTTGCGCAGGTCCTCGGGCAGGTCGGGGGCCGCGTCGTGGTCCTCCAGGATCTCGGTCACCTTCTTGCCCGTCGCGAGCCGGATGTCCGGGATCGGCGTGCCGGTCACGCCCTCGTCGCGGAGCTTCAGCCCGATCACGCTCGGGTCGTGACCCTGTTCGTGTAGCTCGACGACGCGCTCCTCGATCGCCTCGCTGTCGACGTCGCTCCACTCCGGCGGCTCGTCGGCCACGGGCTTGTCCGATCCGGACGAGCCGCGGCGTCTGGTGTGCATCCGTGCCATCGTTCTGGTTGGAACGCACAGACCGCAGAACGCGCCAGCCGTCTCTCGTGGCGCACTCCCGCAATCCCAAGCCCGCGCGAACGGGCAGGTCGGACTTGCGGTCGTGCCGTTCCCACCGTTCGTTCGTCGGTCGGGGTGTAAACCGTTTCGGGTCGGGGTGGACCCGACCGGGCGTGGCGTTTCGAAGCCCTTATGATTCGCACCGGGGTAGTTCGTTGTGCGACCGCGGGCTCGTAGATCAGGGGTAGATCACTCCCTTGGCATGGGAGAGGCCCCGGGTT
>CAZMLQ010000025.1:0-8826 GCA_964567195.1 uncultured Haloferacaceae archaeon
CCGAGTCGCCCGAGCGGTTCACCCAGGTCGCCCGGGACGTGGCGTTCAGCCGCGACGGCGCCGTCGTCGTGACCGGGGACGGGACCGTCCAAGAGCAGATGGTCCGGGTCCGCAGCCCCAGCCGCGAGTACATCGAGGGCTACGACGGGGTCGAGTACGCCGAGTGGATGGGCGCCAAACACATGAGCGCGCTCGAGACCTCGATCCGCGAGGAGGTGCTGTGGGTGATCACGCTCAGCGAGGAGAACGGCCGCGTCACGACGTTTCTCGACGGCACCTACCAGGACTACCCGCGCGCGGAGATCGGCGGACGGTGGCGGCCCGAAGAGTGACGCGTCCGCCCCGGACGGTGCGGGCCGACGGGCGTGGGGTGGCCTCGCCACGGCCCCGTCGTGACGACCGGTGACCGGGGGGCCACGACGGGGCCGCGGGTGGCGGGTGGGCCGCGCGAGCCACGCCGCGGACGCGACGGAACGCGGTCGGGACGCGGCCGGCGCTCGCACGCTCACCGTCGCCCGACGGGTGGCCCGCCGGCAGGGGTTACTTCCCCGCCCGCGGGGTAGACGGCGGTATGTGTCCACCCTCGCTCACGGTGGTATCTGCGGTCGGTCTCTTACAGTACACCGTGCCCGTCGCCGGCGTCGAACTCGGACGAACGACCGTCACCGCCGTCGGCGTCGTCCTGATACTGCTGTTGCTCGTCGGGTCGGGCTTTTTTTCGTCCTCGGAGATCGCGCTGTTCTCCCTGCCCACCCACCAGATCGACGCGATGGTCGAACAGGGCCTGCGCGGCGCGCGGGCGGTCAGATCGCTCAAGGAGGACCCCCACCGCCTGCTCGTCACCATCCTCGTGGGGAACAACATGGTCAACATCACGATGTCCTCCGTCTCGACCACCGTCGTCGGCTTCTACTTCGACCCCGGCACGGCCGTCGTCGTCTCGTCGCTGGGCATCACGTCTATGGTGCTCGTCTTCGGCGAGAGCGCTCCCAAGTCCTACGCCGTCGAGAACACCGAGACACACGCCCGGCGCGTCGCCCGGGGGCTGACGGTCGTCGAGACGGTGCTGTGGCCGCTCATCACCGTCTTCTACCACCTGACGGGGCTGGTGAACCGGCTGACCGGCGGGAACCCCTCCATCGAGTCGACGTACGTCTCCCGCGACGAGATCCGAAACATCATCGAGACCGGCGAGCGCGAGGGGGTCCTCGACGAGGAGGAGCGCCGGATGCTCCAGCGTGCGTTGCGGTTCACCGACGCCTCCGCCAAGGAGGTGATGACCCCACGGCTCGACGTGGCGGCCGTCTCCGCGGGCGCGACCGTCCGGGAGGCGGTCGAGCGGTGTGTCGAGTCGGGCCACGCCCGGCTGCCGGCCTGTGAGGGCTCGCTTGACAACGTCGTGGGCATCTTCGACGTCCGCAGCCTGGAGGGCGTCGACTACGAGGGCGCGACCGACCTCGAGGTGCGCGACGTCGTCGGGCCGGCGCTCCACGTCCCCGAGTCGAAAGCCGCCGACGAACTGCTCGCCGAGATGCGCGAGGACAGACACCACATGGTCGTCGTCGTCGACGAGTTCGGGGCCACGGAGGGGCTGATCACGATGGAGGACGTCCTCGAGGAGATCGTCGGCGAGATACTGGTCGGCGGGGAGGACCACCCCATCGAGACCGTCGACGACGGGGAGGTGATCGCCAGGGGCGACGTCAGGATCGAGACGGTCAACGAGACGCTCGGCATCGACCTCCCCGAGGGCGAGGAGTTCGAGACCATCGCGGGGTTCGTCTTCAACCGCGCCGGCCGCCTGGTCGAACAGGGCGAGCGCTTCGCGTACGGGGACGTGACCCTCAGGGCCGAGGAGGTCGAGGACACCAGAATCAGGAAGGCCAGGGTGACCGTCGAGCGACCCGTCGACGGGGGGTCGTCGGCCGTCGAGCGCGACCCGGAGTGACCGCCGGCGCTCGGGTGGGCGTCGTCGGGACCGCCGGCCGCGTCGTCGACCGGGACGATCCCGTGCTCCGGGGACACGACGAGGCGCCGGCGGCGCGCTCCGACCGGCGGGTCGCCCGACCGCGCCGACCGACGCGGCGGGCCCGAGCGAAACGCTTGAGACGGACGACGGGCGAGAGGCGTCTCGTGAGCCGGACCGTCCACGAGATCCGGAACGCGATCCGAGCGGCGACGGGTCGCTTCGAGCGGGAGGTCGAGGCGTCGTTCACGAAAGAGGAGCTCCGGGCGATCCGCGCGGCGCTCGGGATCGACGTCGACGGGGCGGAGCGGCCGTCGACGGCGCGGACCCGCCGGCTCGTCCGGGCGCGGGTCGGCGTCGCGTCGTCACCCGACGCGGCCGACGACGCCCCGTTCCGCAAGGCCGACCTCCGGGCGATCGCCGACGCGGTCGGGGCGTCGGCCGAGTCGTAGCCGACGGCCCGACCGCGTCGCGGATCGGTCGGACGGTCCGCGTCGGCGCGTCCGCTCGCGACCGCCCCGGACGACGGGGGTGACGCGACCGTCGCGGGCGGCGCGGCCGGATCTGGATTCATAGCTCTGTCGTGCGTTTTCGGACTGATAACCG
Source organism: uncultured Haloferacaceae archaeon (assembly GCA_964567195.1). GTDB lineage: Archaea > Halobacteriota > Halobacteria > Halobacteriales > Haloferacaceae > CAZMLQ01. The sequence goes on from CAZMLQ010000025.1 coordinate 2,573, forward strand.
GAGGCTGTCGCTTATGCGTCTCATCGGCTAGCAACCGTCGATGAGTGGCTTGCTGCAGCGAAGCTACGGGCTCAAGCTGTCCGCCGGCTACGTCGTGACGGCCGTGTTCGTCGCCGGCGTCGGTCTCACCACGAACGACGCCGGCTCGACGGTCGTCGCCAGCGTCGCCGGACTGCTCACCCTCGGGTCAATCAACGCGGCGGAGACGGTCGCGACCCTCCGCGAGAACACCGCACAGATCCGGCAGGTCGCGGCGGGCGAACTCGAGGACGAGATCACCACGAAACGCACCGACGAGTTCGGCGAGTTCGTCGCCACCATCGACGAGATGCGCGCCTCGCTCCGGGACCAGATCGAGGAGGTCGAGGCGGCGAAGGCCGAGGCCCAGCGGGCCCGAGAGCGCGCCGAGACGGCCGAGGCCGAGGCCAGCGAACAGGCGGCGCAGTACGAGCGCGTCGCCGCGTCCTACGCCGAGACGATGGCGGCCGCCGCCGAGGGCGACCTCACGCGGCGTCTCGACGTCGACCACGACCAGCCCGCGCTGGAGACGATCGGCGAGTCGTTCAACGGGATGATGGACGACCTCCAGCGGGCGTTCGGCACTGTCGTCGACGTCAGCACCGACATCTCGGCCGAGACGAGCGAGATGCAAAGCGTCGGCCAGGAGATGCTCGACGGGATTCAACTCGCCGACCGGCGGGCGTCGGACATCCAAGAGCGGACCGCCCGCCAGCAGACCGAGCTCCGCGCCACGAGCGACGACCTGAGCAAGGTGAGCGCCTCGGTCGAGGAGATGGCCGCGACGCTCGACACCGTCAGCGACCGGGCGACCGACGTCTCCTCGGCCAGCCGGTCGGCGCGTGCCGCCTCCGAGACGGCGCTCGAGGAGATGGACGAGATCAGCGCCGGCGTGGACACGGCCGTCGAGGCCGTCGAGCGGCTGAACCAGCAGACCGACGACATCGACGAGATCGTCGACGTGATCACCGACATCGCCGAGCAGACCAACATGCTCGCGCTGAACGCCTCGATCGAGGCGGCGCGGGCCGGCGAGGACGGCGGGGCGGAGGGCGACGGCTTCGCGGTCGTCGCCGACGGGGTCAAACAGCTCGCCGAGGAGACCCAGGAGCAGGCCAGAGAGATCGGCGAGATGATCGACACGGTGCGCGACCAGACCGCGACCGTCACCACGACGATCCAGGAGACCAAGACGCGCGTCCAGGACGGCAGCGAGACCGTCGGGAGCGCCCTCGCGGAGGTGGAGGACATCGCCGACTCGATCGCCGAGATCACCGACTCGATCGACGACATGGAGCGGACGGCCGCCGACCAGGCCAGCACCGTCCAACAGACCGCCGCCTCCGTCGACGAGGTGACCGAACTCAGCGAGGAGACCGCCGAGGCCGCGACCGAGGCCGCCACGGCCATCGACCAGCAGCGCGACACGACCGAGCGGATCGTGAGCACGCTCGAGCGCTTCGAGACGACCGCGGTGGGTGATCTGCGGTCCCAGGTCGACTCGTTCTCGGTCGAGGCCGGGAGCGGGGGCGGAGGCGGGGCCACACGCGCCCGCCCGGCGGCCGCCGACGGGGGTGACCGGCGGTGACGCCGACGACGATCACCTACTGGCTGGCGGTCGTCGCCTTCGCCGTCGGGACCGGCGTCGTTCTCGTGCTCCGCGACGCGCTGGGTGACTCCCGACACAGGGGCCCGCTCGGCTATCTCGCGGTGATCCCGCTCGGCGCCGGACTCGCCTACGTCGCGATGGCGCTGGGCGTCGGGACGCTCTCGATCGGCGAGCGCACGCTGAACCTCCCGCGGTATCTCGACTGGCTGGTGACGACGCCGCTGCTCGTCGGCTTCGTCGGCTACGTCGCCGGCGCGCCGCGGTCGCGAATCGCCGGCTCGATGCTGGCCGACGTCGGCATGATCCTCGCCGGCCTCGGCGCCGTCGTCACGCGTGGTCCGGTTCGCTGGGGGCTTTTCGCCCTCTCCTCGCTGCTGTATCTCGGCCTCCTCTGGTATCTCTATCGGGGGTTCGGACGCCACCTCGACGCCGATCCCGCCCGGCTCGGGCTGTACACGCTGTTGAAAAACCACATCGCCCTGCTCTGGCTCGCCTACCCGCTCGTCTGGTTCGCCAGCCCGAAGGGGATCGGTCTCGCGACCGCGACCGGCGTGAGCCTCACGTTCGCGTTCCTCGACGTGCTGGCGAAGGTCCCGTACGTCTACTTCTTCTACATGTACCGGGGCAACTTCGCGGCGGACGGCGCGACGGGGGGAACGCCCGGCTCATCCGGCTCGCTCTCGGGATCGGCGCCCGCCGAGGGCGACTGAGCGTCCGGAGACGGAGCCGCCCGCGCCCGGACCCGGCGGCCACGGGCCGCGCGACCGCCCGGGGATCGCGAGTACCGACGGCCCGTCGGCGACACCGACTCCGGGCGGTGCGGTCGGGGCCGGACGACGCGCCGAGACGTCTCACCGCAGCGCCTCGTAGGCGACGAGGGCGACGAGCGGGAGCGTGGCGAACGCGAGGACGAACACGGCGGCCGCCGCGGTGCCGTCGAACTGCGCGGCCAGCGCCAGCGCGACGGCGCCGGCGAGTGTGAGCAGGGCGACCGCCAGCACGGACCCGCCCGCGCCCGCGCTCGCGTCCAGTCGCGCCAGCGCGCGTCCGATCTCGACGGCGGCCGCGGGATCCCCGGCCGTCTCCTCGCGGGCCGGGGTCGCGTCGTCGGCGGGGGCGAGCGCGTCGACGATCGGCCCGGGATCGCGGAGCCGCGGTAGCTGGCGGGGACGGTCGCCGGGGTCGACGACGAGCGTCGCCGTCCCCCGCCGCTCGTCGACGGGGTCGCGCTCGACGCGGAGCTCGACGTCGGGACCGGGCTCGATCCGCCACAGGCCCGTCCGGAACAGGCGATCGACGGCGACGACGGCCGTGCCGTCCGTCAGGTACGAGACGCCGGCGTACCGGAGCCAGTGGTCCAGCTGTACGAGCGCGACGGGAACGCCGAGACCGACGGCGAGCGCGACGAGCGTGATCGCCCCGACCCCGTCGGTCGCGGCGACGGCCGCGCCGAGGAGCGCGACCGGCGTCAGCAGCCACGGTCCGGGGTGGGTCCGGAGGTGGCGCGCGGTGGCGAGCAGCCGCCCGACGGGCGACGGCGCCACCGCCGCCGTCGCCCCCGACAGGCTCGCGTCGACCGGCTCGCGCGCCGGCGGACCGGACGCGTCGGCCCGCCCGAGCGGGGTCCACGGGCCGACGCCGAGGCGGTCGCCGTAGTGATAGCCCGCGAGGTCGGTCAGGAGTCTGACCGAGACGACCGCCGCGGCGAGCGGGCCGGCCGCCGCGCGCTCGATCGCGCGTGCGCCCTCGCCGCCACCGCCGGCGATGGCGGCGACGAGCAGCGCCAGCACGGCGGCGAGGAGGGCCGTCGACCCCTCGGCGACGGCGCCACGGAGCGCCGTCCAGACGTCGTGCTCGCGGTAGCCGCCGGCGCCGAGGTAGTCGGCGATCGTCCGTCGCCCCTCGGCGAGGAAGACGCCGGCGGCGCCGACGACGAGCCACGGCGGGGCGGCGGCGTCCGGGCGCGTCGCGGCGACGGGGCCGACGACCAGCGCGCCGACGACCAGCCAGAGGCCGACCAGAAGCGGCGCGACGAACAGGAGCCGCGGGAGCGTCGCCAGTCGGATCTCGGCGTCGGTTCCGGGCAGGGGGACGCCGGCCCCTTTCGCGTCGATCGCACCCAGCACGAGCGGATCGCCGCGTCGCTCGGTCGGCCGACCGGCCAACGCCGCCCGGACGAGCGCCCAGAGAGACACGACGCCGAGTTCGAGCCAGTAGAGCGTGAGCAGGCCCAGCGCCGACGCGTCGAACGCGACGACGCCGACGATCGGGACCAGGTTGGCCACGACGAGCGCCGTCACCTCCGGGTCGGGGAGGCGGGCGCCCGGTCCCCCGTCGGAGCCCGTGGCCGCGCTCATCCTCGGTGTCGGGGCCTCGTCCGATCGCCGGCGAGACGCGCCCGCGACGCCCCGGACCGACCGTCGGGGACGCCCCCAGCCGGACGCCGGCGTCGGTCCAGCCCACGCCGCGGGGGTCGCCCGGCCGACGGCGTCCGGTCCGTCGCGACGGCGCCACGGCGGCCGACGCCCACGGGGGACGCCGCCCGGACGGCGGCCGTCGGGGTCAGGCGGGGGCTCCCGGTGTCGTCTCGCAGGGACGGCTCGGCCGCGACGCGCGACGGGAACGGACGGACGGCGCCGGCGGGGCGAGGCTCACGACGCTCGTCCATCGTCCGACCTCGTGGTGCTCCGGCCGACGGTCGTGGAGGGCATCGACGGTGGCGCGTCGCCCGGCCACAAAAGCGTTGACGACGCGACGGGCGCCCGCTCGCCGTCGGACGCCCCCGGCGGTCGACGGCGAGTCGATCACGAGGGAGGCGCCACGGACGCGGCGGGACGCTCGGGGCCGCGTGGCCGCCGGGCCGGGACGGGCGACACGGCGCAGGCCGCGTTTCACCCATCCCCACGCTTTAGATGCCCCGACGCCCGTCGGTCCGTGTGTCCGCGCTCTCGTCGATCGTGTTCCGCGAACCGGAGGGCCGGCGGACGGGGGGCGTCTTCGCGCTCCTCGCGGCCGGCTGTCTCCTCGCGGGGGGGTACGTCGCCGTCGTCCGCGGCGGACCGCGGTTCCTGCTGATTCTGGGCGTCGCCGTCGGGTGTACCGGGCTCGCAGAGTCGCTGCCGTCGGACCGACGACGGTCGGCGGGGCTCTGCCGGCTGGTCGCGCTCGCCGTCCTCGTCGCCGTGCTGGGCCTGCTCGTCTCGGCCCCGGAGGCGGTGGTGGGATAGGTGGGACGACCGTCCGCGCGGGCGATCCGGCGCGTCCCGGTGTCGGTGCTCGCGGCGCGGGCCGGGAGTCGTCCGCGGTGGCGAGAGAGCCCCCCGGCGTCTCAGGCGGCCGTCTGGAGCAGCCACGCGACGACGGCGATCATCGCCCCGGCGGCCACGAACGTCCACCCGGTCACCCGGACGCGTCGTCCGTACTCGGGGAGGGCCTCGGCGTCCGTCCCGAGGATCGAGACGAGCCGGTTCGGCCGCCGGAACGGGCTCGGCGGCCGCGGCTCGTGGAGCCGTCGCCGGAGCTGTCGGTAGCGCGTGTACGACCAGGCGCCGTACAGACACAGCGCGAGGATCACGCCGATCCAGCAGGCGAACGCGGCCAGCAGCGGGAGTCCGACCGGCCCGAGGAGGGCGGCCCGGGTGGGCTGGTCCGAGCCGGTCGACCCCTCGGCGAGGCTCAGCACGCCGAAAAACAGCGCGACCATCGAGAGCACGAACGCCACGGCACAGACGGCGCCGAGCCGTCTCGACAGCCGGCGGACGGTCTCGCCGTTGCGTGCGAGCCACGTCCGGGACGACGGCGACCGGACCGCCTCGGCCGGGCGGAGTTCGTACCGCCCCGGACGCCGCTCGCCCAGCCCGGCGAGCACGACGATGCCGAGCATGACGGCCCCGACGGCCATCGCCCGCGTCGGCCACGGGGTCCGCTCTCTGATCAGGAACGCGTTCCCCGGCGCGGAGGGGCGCACGTACGCCCGGACCGTCGCTCCCGGCTCGTAGGACCGGACGATCGACCGCGCGTCCGACCGATCCGAGTAGGTACGGATCGTCGGGCCCGGGAACACCCGATCGCCCGTGTAGGTCTCGCCCCGGTACCGGTAGGTGTACTCGATCGCCGGCTCGTAGTCGATGCCCCGGCCGGCGTCGATCCGCTCGACCCGCGCGTCCTCGACCGTCGCCCGGACGGTGACGGCGTCGTCGACCGCCTGGCCCTGCTGTGCGTAGCTGTACCCGCCGGCCCCGACGAGCGCCACCGCGAGGACCAGCAGGTAGAGGCTCTTTCGCGAGAGGTGGAGGGTGGTGACTCCGACTGGCAGCTCCATCTCGACCGCGAACGTGACACGCCGACGGTATGAGACTGCCGCCTTCCGGGCGCGGACCCCGCCGCTCAGGCAAGCCCGCGGGCGACGGTCTCGGCCGCGAGCGCGGTCAGCAGAGACGCCGCCACGGCGGCGACGAGACGCCCGGCGCGGCCGGCGACGAGCGTCACCAGCCCGACGTAGGTGAGGAAGGTGAACACGCACGCGACGCCCGCGCGGACGACGACGGAGGCGAGTCGCGTCCCCGACAGGTCGTGTGACGCGGAACGCGACCCGTCGGCGTCGGCCTCTCGGTCGCGACGGGGCGAC
>CAZMLQ010000025.1:8926-12161 GCA_964567195.1 uncultured Haloferacaceae archaeon
CGGGGACCGACGGCGTTCGTGGCGCCGATAGCGGCACGGAAAGCTACATGACGGCCGCCCCGGACCGACGGGTATGTGCGTCGTGGTCCTCTGTCTCGGCGACCCCGATCAGCTCGAACGCACCGCCGGGTGCCTCCGGCGGGGTGACGCGAACGCCGAGGTCAGGACGTTCCGGCGGGCGACCGCGGCGCTCGAGGCGGTGACCGAGGCCCCCGGGACGGTCGACTGTGTCGTCGGCGACGACCGGATGCCCGACTACGACGGGCTCGAGCTGTTCGAGCGGATCGAGACGCGACTCGACACGCCGCCGCCGTTCGTCCTCTACACCGGCCAGGGGAGCGAGCAACGCGCGAGCGAGGCCGTCGGGGCGGGGGTGACAGACTACGTCCCGAAGGGGAGCGACCGGCACGAGGACCTCGCCGATCGGGTCGCGACCGCCGTCGAGCGGGGGCGGGCGCGACGGCGCGCCACCACGCTCGACCGGGTGAACACCGTCGTCAGGACGATCGGCCAGCGCCTCGTCGGGGCGGCCAGTCGTGACGAGATCGACCGGGCCGCCTGCGAGGCGTTCGCCGGGACGGAGCCGTACCAGTTCGCGTGGGTCGGGGCCGTCGCGGACGGGCGGATCGTCCCGCGGGCGAGCGCCGGCCCGCACGAGCCCTATCTCGACCGGGTCACCGTCACGGCCGACGAGACGGCGACCGGACGGGGACCGGCGGGCACCGCCCTCGCGGACGACCGCGTCGTCGTCCAGGACGTGGCGGACGACGAGGCGTTCCGGCCGTGGCGCGAGGCCGCACTCGACCGTGGCTTTCGCTCCGTCGCCGCCGTTCCGCTCCGGTACGGGGGTGTCACGTACGGGGTGCTCGCCGTCTACGCCGACCGGCCGGCCGCGTTCGACACCACCGCCCGGTCGGTCCTGTCCGAGCTGGGCGAGCTGATCGGTCACGCCTGCCACCAGGTCGACGTCCACCGCCGGCACGACCGACAGTACCACGAGCTGCTCGAGACGGCCCCCGTCCTGTTCGCACAGACGACCGACCGCGACGGGACGGCCGTGATCGACGACTGCAACGAGCTGTTCGCCGACACGCTCGGCTACGCGCGCGAGGAGCTACGTGACACGCCGCTCGCGGCGGTGTACTCGTCGGACTCGACGGCGGCGCTCGTCGACGTCGGCGGCTACGACCGGGCGCTCGACGGCGAGTTCGTCCGCGAGCGCAGAGAGCTCGTCACGGCGGAGGGCGAGACCGTCCCGGTGGTGCTCCGGGCGGCGCCGCGGTGGGACGCGACGGGGGCGGTCGTCGGGACGAACGCGCTCTACGTCGCGACCGACGGCGACGCACAGATCGGCCGGCTCGAGACGCTGCGCGAGCGCATGGAGTTCGCGCTCGAGCTGACCGACTCGCACGTGTTCGAGATCGATCCGACCACCGGCGAGCAGACCCGCTACGGCGCCTTCGAGCGGCTGTTCGGCGTCGACCCCGACGCGGTGGCGACGACCGAGGCCTTCGTCGAGACCTGTGTCCACCCCGAGGACCGCCCGGCGTTCGAGGGCGCCGAACGGTCGGTTGCGAACGCGGACGGCGACGATCCCGTTCGACTGCAGTACCGGACCCACCCCGACAACGGACCGGTCCGTTGGATCGAGACCAGGCTGTACGAGAAGCGAACGCCACACGAGGAGAGACGGAGCGTCCTCGTCGGGCTGGCGACCGACGTCACGCGCCGGCGAGAGCGTCGACGGAAGCTCCAGGACGCGACGGCCCGCCTCGAGCGCCGGAACCGGGCCGTCGAGTCGTTCGTGGAGGAGATCGTCGACGACAGACCGTTCGGGCGCCGTGTCGAGCGGATCCTCGAGCTGGGTCGCGACCACCTCGGGATGGACGTCGGCCTCGTGTCGTCGATCGACGACGGGGTCTACACCGTCGAGTACGCGAGCGGCTCGGACGGCGAGCCGGCCGTCGGGGCGACGTTCGACCTCGAGGAGACGTACTGCTCGCTGGTCGTCGACGCCGACGGCCCGATCGGGTTCCACGAGCCCGAGGCCGCGGCGGTCGAGGCGCACCCGGCGTACCGCGGTCAGGGGGTCGAGGCGTATCTCGGCGTCCCGATCCGGGTCGACGGCGCGCTCTACGGCACGGTCAACTTCTCCGGTGCCGACCGGCGCGAGGAGCCGTTCGCCGACGCCGAGCGGACGCTCGTCAGGCTGTTCGCCCGGTGGCTCGAGAGCGAGCTGTCCCGACGGCGCAGTCAGGCGCGCGCGGCCGAGCGACGCGAGCGCCTGGAGGCACAGAACGAACGGCTCGACGAGTTCGCCTCGGTCGTCTCACACGACGTCCGCAGCCCGCTCAACCTCGCACAGGGGCGGCTCGAACTCCTGCGCGAGGACGGCTGTACGAGCGACCACCTCGACGGGATCGACCACGGGCTCGCACGCATCGAGACGCTGCTGGCCGATCTCTCGGAGCTGGCCCGACAGGGAAAGCAGGTGGGCGAGACGACCGCCGTCGACCTCGCCGGGCTCGTCCGAGACTGCTGGCGGACGATGCCCGACGAGGCCGACGGCGTGGGCCTCGAGCTGACGGCGACACGGACGGTGCGTGCCGACCGGAGCCGGCTCAGACAGCTCGTGGAGAACCTGCTGCGCAACGCCGTCGAACACGGCGACGGCGTCGAACGGGTGACCGTCGGGGACGACGCGGACGGCTTCTACGTGGCCGACGACGGGACGGGGATCGCGCCGGACGAGCGTGGCCGGGTGCTCGACGAGGGCTACTCGACGCGCCCCGACGGGACGGGGCTCGGGCTCTCGATCGTCCGTGGCATCGCGGTCGCACACGGCTGGACGGTCACCGTCGAGGAGAGCGCGACGGGCGGGGCGCGGATCGCGTTCCGCGGGGTGGAGGTCGTCGACGAGACCGCGGGCGAGGGGTAGGCGAGCTGCCCGCCCGAACGGACGGCGGTCGACCGTCGGCGGGATGGCGAGAGACCGATCCGGTCCGGTCGCGGATGCGCGCGAGGACGGGGCGACTCAAACGCCGACTGTACCCTCCGGTGGACTGTCGTGTGACCGGGCCGAACCGACCCGTGTGAACCCGACGGGAGTCCCGCACGCGACCGACGCGGCCCGGCGAGACGGGCGTGCGCGCGACCGGCCGGACGCGCGAAGCAGCGAGATCGTCCTGCGAAACCACGACCCCGACCGGTCCTACGCGGTGACGGTCGAACTGAC
>CAZMLQ010000025.1:12261-20621 GCA_964567195.1 uncultured Haloferacaceae archaeon
CGCTCGCGGTACGCGCTGAAGCTGCTCGGCGTCGCGCTGCTCGTCGTGCTCGTGGTCACGGGGCTTGCGACGGCGACCGCGGTCGAGATCTCCGATCGCGTCCGCGACGACCAGCTTCGGTCGGTCGAGCAGAACGCCGAACTGGAGGCCCGCGCGCTCGGCCAGTGGATCGACGGCAAGCGCCAGGTGGTGCGGGCGCTCTCGAGCCACGAGGGGCTGACCCCCGTCTCCGACGACCGGACCCGGCGGACGCTCGTGACCGAACTCGACGCCCTCTCGGCGGAGACGGCGTCGCTCTCGGTCGTCGAGCGCAGTCCGGGCAGACGCTCGAACGGGAGCACCGAGACGATCGTCGCCAGCACCGACGGCCGTCTGGCCGGGCGGTCGCTGTCGGCGACCGACATCGACTGGAAGCCGACGGCCGGGTTCGACTTCGAGGGCACGGACGACGTGCGCCTCTCGCTCGTCTACACCGACGGCGACGAGACGCTGGTGGCGATCGGATCGCCGCTGCCGGACGGGGAGCACGTCCTCGTCGCCGAGTACCGGACGAGCGTCCGTGCCGAGCGATTCACCGACACGATCGACGGCACCGACACGCTCGTCCTCGGCGGGTTCACCGCCTACGTGCTGTTCGACCAGAACGAGTCCAGAGGGATCGTCCCCTACGAGGGGGATCGCAACGACACCGTCGTCGGGCGGACGGTCCTCGACGCCGAGCCGACCGCCGAGGTCGGCGGCGCGGTGCTCACCGACACCGAGGTCAAAGGTTACCACAGCGTGCCCGGCGACGGGGTCGACTGGGTGGTGGTCAAGGAGGTGCCCCGGTCGTCCGCCCTCGCGGTCACCGGACAGGTCGGGCGCGATCTCCAGGTGCTCGTCGGCGTGGTGCTCGTCGGCTTCCTGCTGATCGGGGTCGTCATCCAGCGCGGCCCGATCGCGTCGATCCAGCGGCTGGCGAGACAGGCCGACGCGATCGCCGACGGCGATCTGAGCGTCGAGATCGATCGCGGCGACCGGATCGACGAGGTCGGCGAGATCCAGGCGGGCTTTGCCAACATCAAGCGGTACGTCGAGGCGATCGCCGAACAGGCCGAGGCGCTCTCGAGACGCGAGTTCGACGACGGCGTCGACGACGCCGTCCCCGGCCGTGTCGGCGAGTCGATGGCGACGATGCGACGCGATCTCCGGCAGTTCGTCACCCGGCTCGAGGTGTTCAACCGCGTCCTCCGGCACAACCTCCGGAACCAGCTCGACGTGATCAACGGGCACGCCGAGTCGATCGACGACGACGAGCACCGCGAGGCGATCGTCGCGGCGACCGAGACGCTGGCCGCCGTCGGGACACGCGCACGCCGGATCGATCACCTCCTCTCCAAGGAGCCCCGGCCGTCGTCGGTCGCACTCGCAGACCGGATCGACGCGGTGCTGGCGACGGTCGACACCGGGGATGCCGTCGTCGAGACGGCGGTCCCCGACGACGCGACGGTGGTCACCGACGGCGAGATACTCACCACCGTCCTCGGGAGTCCGGTGGAGAACGCGGTCGAGCACGGCGAGTCGACGGTCGTCGTCTCGGCCGAGCCGACCGACGACGGCTGGACGGTCGCGGTGAGCGACGACGGGCCGGGCATCCCCGACTCGGAGCTGGACTCGCTGGCCACCGAGCGCGAGCGGCCGCTCCAGCACGGCCGCGGGCTCGGCCTCTGGGAGCTGAAGTGGGGGGTCGACAGGCTCGGCGGCGACCTCACCTTCCTCACCGGCGACGGGACGACCGTCGAGATCCACCTGCCGGATCTCGGCTGACGCGTCGCGCGGGCGGCGACGGCGTCGGCCCGGTGCCGACATCGACGCGGACGGACGGCGAGTCACCCGCCGGGCCTTTACCGGTGCCGTTCCGACCCGCTCGCGTGGCGTACGAGATGCGCGTCGACCGGCCGCGCGTGCTCATGGTCGACGACGAGAAGCAGGTCGCGGACGCCTACGCGCTCCGTCTGGAGGACGTGGCGGACGTCACCGTCGCCTACGCCGGCGAGGAGGCGCTCGAGACCGTCGGCGAGGGGCGACCACCCGACGTGGTGTTGCTCGATCGACACATGCCCGGGCTGTCCGGCGACGAGGTCCTCGCCCGGATCCGGGAGCGAGAGATCAGAACGAGGGTGATCATGGTGACGGCGATCGATCCCGACCTCGGCGTGCTCGAGATGCCGTTCGACGACTACCTCTCGAAGCCCCTCGACCGCGCGGACGTCCGGGCCGCAGTCGACCAGCAGTGTCGGGTGCTGGCGTACGAGCTACTCGGGGAGTACTTCCGGCTCGAGTCGACCCGAGCGGTGATCGACGCGGAGCTTTCGCCCGACGAACTCGCCGAGCACGAGCGGTTCGACGAGATCGAGACCGAACGCTCGACCGTCGAACGCCGGGTGCGCGATCTCCTCCCCGACCCCGAGGCCGCCCGGCTGCTGTCGGCGTTCGTCGATGTCGACCGCGAGGGCTACTGACCGGCCCGGCGCGTCGCGGCCGGTCGGTGGCCCGGTCTCAGTCCGGTGGCGAGACGTCGACGGCCGGGTCCAGGGCCAGGACCGTCCCGACGAGCTTTCGCTGTGCGCGACGGAGGTGATGGAGCATCGTGGGGCCGGTGATGCCGAGTGACTCGGCCACCTCCTCCGAGGTGCTTCCCCGCGGCGACTCGAAGTAGTCCGCCAGGTAGGCGGCGCGCAACACGGTTCGCTGTCGCTCCGTGAGCCGCTCGTCGAGCGCGTCGCGAAACGCCTCGGCCGGCTCGGCGTCGCGCGTCCGCTCCGTCCTCGCGATCAGCGTCGTCTCCTCGGCGACCGGATCGAGCGCCTCGAGCATCCGGCGGACGTCCCGATCGGGCGGGGCCGTGACGGTCAGTCGAGCCGACTCGGCGGTGTACTCCGCCGACATCACCTTCGCGCCCCAGCCCGAGAGCGACGTCGTCGGCGTCCGGCCCTCGACCGTGACCTGGACCAGTGGCTCCCGGTCGGGCCGGATCCACCGCACCTCGTCGACGGCGTCGATCGCCCGCAGCGCGTCGTCGACGGCGGCGGTCGCGTCGTCGACGCCGACGTAACAGACGACGGCGCCGTCGCCGCGGGGGACGGCCGCCTCCAGCGAGAGGACCGTGTCGCTCTCCCGGGCCGCCCGGACGAACGGGACCGTCTCGTCGTCGATCCCGATCGTCACCTCGGTCACCGTGTCCGCCACGAGCAGTCGCTCCTGGCGGATCGCCCGGATCGCGAAGCCAGCCACGTCTCCGAGCGTCTCCAGGGCGGCCCGCTCCTGCTCGCCGAAGCCGTCCTCTCTGTCGGAGAAGACGGACACCACGCCGTAGACCGTCCCCTGGTACGCGAGCGGGACGGCGAGACACGACCGGAGCCCGCGTTTGAACGCCGTCCGTCGGACGCCGTGGGGCACGCCCTCGTCGCCCGCGATCGGCTCGACGAGCCGGCTCTCGCCGGTCTCGACGGCCTCGACCCCGGGCAGTGGAGGCTCGGCCCCGAGCGCGTCGTCGAGTCGTGCCCGCAGCTCCGAGTCGGGGTCCGACGTGGCGACGACGCGGAGACGGTCCTCGGCGAACTCCCGGTCGCCGGCCCAGGCGAACGCGTACCGATCGGTCCCGCCGAGGCGTCGACACACCGTCCGTCCGACCTCGGTCGTCTCGGCGGCCCCGATGATCCGACCCAGCACGGTCGCGATCAGGGAGTTGATCCGTCGGATCCGGTCGAGCTGTCGCTCCAGCCCGTCGACGGTCCCCTCCGTCTCGCGGCGGTCGGTCCGGTCGCGAACGTAGACGACGGCGCCGTCGCCGTCGTCGCCGGGGTGGACGTCGACCGCCAGCCACCGCTCGATCGGGGGGTAGTACTCCTCGAACGACCGTTCGGCGGGCGTCTCGCCCGCGAACGCCTCTCTGAGCGTCCCGGCGGCCGAGCGCGGGAACCGCTCTCGGAGGTCGTCCCCGACCAGCGACCCGGGGCTCGTACCGACGAGCGACGCAGCGGCGGGGTTGGCGTCCGTGATCCGACCCTCGCTCGTCGTCTCGATCACGCCGACCGGGGCGTGGGTGAGCGCGTCGTCCACGCGTCAGCCCGCTCCTCGGGGCTCGATCACGATCGGGACCCGTCTCCGTCTCCGTCTCGGTCCCCGGAGCCGGACGCCGACGACGACTCCCGCGAGGGGAGTCGGAACTCGAACCGTGCACCACCGCGCGGTCCGGTCGTGGCCCGGACCGACCAGCCGTGTGCCTCGGCGATCTGTCGGACGATCGTGAGCCCGAGCCCGGTCCCGGTGTCGGTCGACGAGTAGCCGGGGTCGAACACCCGCGGACGCTCGTCGGGCGGGATGCCGACGCCGTCGTCGGCGACGAAAAAGCCGTCCTGTGTCCCCCCGACGTGGAGGGCGAGCCGGTCGTCGGCCGCCTCCGGCGCCGTCCGGCCGGGACTGGCGTGTTCGACGCTGTTTCTGAACAGGTTCTCGAACAGCCGCTGGAGCCGGTCGGGGTCGGCACGGACCGTCGCGAGCCCGTCGGCGATCGCGAGCGCGGCGGTCTCGGTGTCGACGGTCGCCCACGCGTCGGCGGCGACACCGGCGATCTCGACGTCGTCGACGGGCTCCAGGGCGCCCTCGCCGCGGGCGAGCGTGAGCACGTCCCGGATGATCTGCTCCATCCGATCGTGTGACGCCGCGATCCGGTCGAAGTGTGCTCGCTCGCCCGTCTCGCGGGCCGCCCGGAGGTGGGCCTTCGCGACGTCCAGCGGGTTGCGGAGGTCGTGGCTGACGACGCTCGCGATCCGGTCCAGCTCGACGCCGACCCGCGATCGATCGTTCACCAGCGCGTATCCCTCGATCTCGTCCGCGCCGGCCGCCGCGTCGAGCCGGTAGACGCGGGCGTCGCTCCCGACGGCGAGCCGGTCGGCCGTCGACGGCTCGCCGGGATCGGTCGCCGCCGGCCGTCGGTCGGCGAGCGCGGCACAGACGTCCTCGGCCGCCGCCTCGTCGGCCCCCACCTCCGTCCGGAGCCAGCGTCGAACCGGCGTCCCGACGGCGGCGTCGTAGACGGCGTCGAAGGCGTCGTTGACCTCGGCGATCACCGGCCGGCCGTCCGCGAACGCGTAGCCGGCGACGGGATCGGGCAGCGAGTCGATCGGGACGGTCCGCTCCCCCATGACTCACACCCGACGCGCTCGACGGCCCGCTCCGACCGACCCGTCCGGCCGGTCCCCGGTGCCCGCTCGCGCCGTCCCGTCGTCACTCCTACTCATGGTGGTCTCCCCGCCGGCCACACGCTTAGACACCGGTGCTAGTAATACTGACGCCGCGTACACGGCGCCGACGGGCCGCGTCGGCCGGGGCGAACCGTCGGCTGGCGGCGCCGTGCCGTCGCGATCGGCGGGCTCGCGCCGGCGGGAGAGGCCACTCGCCGGACGTCGCGACTCGTGTCGACACACACCGGCCACGGGCGCGAGCCACGACTCTGTATAGCTAGATCGGGGGTGGCCGGCGGCTCCGAACTGATAGCCACGGCGTACAGGCGGTCGCCGACACACGATACCGACAGAGACGATGACCGACACCCTGCCGATTCGGACACAGGTCGATCACACCCCTCGCGACCGGGCCGATCTCACCGTCGACGGCGGCTCGCAGGGCGAGGCGCTCCGGGCGCTGTCCTCGGCGACGGCGCAGTCGATCCTCCGCACGATCAGCGGCGACCCAAAGCCCGCGTCCGAGATCGCGACGACGGTCGACACCTCCATCCAGAACGTCCAGTATCACCTACAGCAGCTCGAGGCGAACGGGCTGGTCGAGCCGGCCGGCGAGTGGTACTCGCCGAAGGGCAAGGAGATGACCGTCTACGCCCCCGCCGCCCGGGAGTTCGTCGTCCAGTTCGAGGCCGGGGGCGGGTGAGCTGGCGACCGGCACGACGGCCACGAGCCGGATCGGGCTCGGGACCCAGAGAGCCACCCGGGGATCGTCCACACGCCCGCCCGGGGTCGACGCCGGGAGCGGGGGCCGGTCGGCGGCCGCGGCCGGGGCGACCGGGAACGCGGCGTCGGGGCGCCACCGCGCCGGCCAGTGACGGACGTGAACGGCCGACCGCGGCACGGTCGCGCCGTGGCCGACACCGCCGAGAGGTGGCTGTCGACGTGGATCGACGAGATCGGGTACCGCGTGCCGTACCGGTCGATCTCGGAGTACCGGTGAGATACGCCTACAACCCTCCGTAGCGGGCCTACGCTCGACGCTCCAGCCGTCTCGACCGCCGGTCCCGGCGTGGACGGCGTCGGGGGGGCCGTTCGGGGCGTCGCGCGCGTCGGGTGAGCGGCGGCCATCCCGACACCATTATATGAGAGACTGTTCAATCAGTCATCTATGAGCTCGCAGACGGACCGACTCGAACGCCTCATCACCCAGGAGAGCGGTGGCTGCTGTGGGGCCGACGTCGAGGAACGGCTCGACTCGCTGCGCTCGTACCGGTCGGAGACGCCGGCCGATCCCGACGCCGACCTGACCGCGCTCAAGACGCTGGGCAACGACACGCGCTACACCATCGTCCGCCTGCTGACGGCCGCGGACCGGGAGCTGTGTGTCTGTGAGATCAGTCCGATCGTCGACGTCAGCGACAGCGCGATCAGTCACGCCCTCTCCGACCTCTACGACGCCGGACTCGTCAGACGCCGGAAGGACGGCACGTGGCGGTACTACGAGACGACCGCCCGGGCAGAGGCGCTTCTGACCGCCCTCGACGAGACGCGAGGGGTCGACCGATGACCGACGCGCCCGTGCGTGTGGCGTTCGTGTGTGTCCAGAACGCCGGCCGATCGCAGATGTCGAGCGCGTTCGCCGAGCGCGAGCGCGAGCGTCGGGATCTCGGCGACGCCGTCGAGATCCTCACGGGCGGAACCCACCCCGCCGAGCAGGTACACGACGCCGTCGTCGAGGTGATGCGCGAGGCGGGGGTCGATCTCTCGGCGCGGACGCCACGGGAGATCTCGACGGCCGAGCTCGAGTCGTGTGCGTACGTCGCGACGATGGGCTGTTCGACGCTCGATCTCGACGCCGGCGGCGCCGGCGTCGACGTCCGCGACTGGGGGCTGGACGATCCCGACGGGGAGGAGCTCGACCGGGTTCGCGAGATCCGCGACGAGATCCGCGACCGGGTGCGTGCGCTGTTCGACGAGATCGAGCGGGAGGTGACCACGCGTGCCTGAGACGGGCGACAACTCGACGCCGCCCGGCCTCGACGCGGCGACCCGACGGACGGTCGTCCGAGAGCGATACGCGAGCATCGCCGCGGCGGGGAGCGACGCGGAGGGTGGCTGCTGTTCGAGCGACGACTCCCGTCGTGGTTCCACAGCGACGACGGCGCCCACCGAGGAGACGGCCCGCCGGCTCGGCTACTCCGAGGCCGACCTGGAGAGCGTCGACGGCGACGCGAACCTGGGGCTCGGATGTGGGAACCCCCAGGCACTCGCGTCGCTCGACGCGGGTGAATCGGTGCTCGATCTCGGATCGGGCGCGGGCTTTGACTGCTTTCTCGCGGCCCAGGCGGTCGGCGAGACGGGTCGTGTGATCGGCGTGGACATGACGCCCGAGATGGTCGAGACAGCGCGTGAGAACGCCCGTCGAAACGACGCCGAGAACGTCGAGTTCCGCCTCGGTGAGATCGAGCATCTCCCGGTGTCGGACGAGAGCATCGACGTGATCGTCTCGAACTGTGTCGTGAACCTCTCGCCCGACAAGCCCCAGGTCGTCGGCGAGGCGTTTCGCGTGCTCCGTCCCGGCGGGCGACTCGCGATCTCGGACGTCGTCCTGACCGCGGCGGTGCCGGACGACCTTCGCGCCGACCCGGACTCCGTGGCGGCCTGTGTCGCCGGTGCGTCGACCGTCGACCGACTCGAGGCGATACTGGCCGACGCGGGCTTCGAATCGGT
Organism: uncultured Haloferacaceae archaeon; assembly: GCA_964567195.1. Taxonomy (GTDB): domain Archaea; phylum Halobacteriota; class Halobacteria; order Halobacteriales; family Haloferacaceae; genus CAZMLQ01. Next base: position 20,217 of record CAZMLQ010000025.1, read on the forward strand.
GACCGTCGCGCCGAAAGACGACGGCAAGGAGCTCGTCCGCGACTGGGACGACGAGCACGACGTGAGCGAGTTCCTCGTTTCTGCGACCATCACCGCTCGCAAGCCGGAGGCCGGCGGTGAGTGACGCCGCCGCCCACGACCACGGTCCGAACTGTGGCTGTGAGAGCTGTGGCGATCCGCGGTCGATGGACGTACTCGACAAGTACCTCACCGTCTGGATCCTCGGTGCGATGGCCGTCGGCGTGGGGCTCGGGTTCGTCGCCCCGTCGGTGACCCAGCCGATCCGGGAGTTCCACCTCGTCGAGATCGGCCTCGTCGCGATGATGTATCCGCCGCTGGCGAAGGCCGACTACTCGCAGCTTCGCGCGGTGTTCAGCAACTGGCGCGTCCTCGGGCTGAGCCTCG
>CAZMLQ010000026.1:0-20347 GCA_964567195.1 uncultured Haloferacaceae archaeon
CCAGCGCGGCGGGACCGTCGAGCTCTCGGCGACCGCGAGCAACGTCGGCGGGACCGAGGTCGGCGGGGTGGTCGTCGCCGTCGCCGACGGGAGCGCCGCCCGGCCACGGAGCTACTTCGTCGGGCGCGTCGAGCCGAGTGGCTTCTCGACGTTCACCATCGAGACGAGCGCGGACGGGCGCCTCGACTCGCTCCCGGTCGAGATCACCTACGTCACCGGCGGCGTCGAGCGGTCGGCCACCACCGAGGTGGCCGTCGACGCGGCTCCCCGGCCCGATCCGCGCCCCGACCGGGGCGGCGGACCGCCGCTCGCGCTTCTCGGCGCCGGGGCGCTCGGACTGGTCGTGCTGGTCGGTGGCGGGCTCGCCCTCCGGCGCCGGGGATGACGGCGCCGAGCGCCGACCCCGCCCCCGACCGCGACGGCGACGACGACGGGCGGGCGATCCTGCGTGGCACCGACGTGGTCCGGGAGTACCGGACCGGCGACCAGGTGGTGCGCGCGCTCGACGGCGTCGACTTCGCGATCGGCCCCGCCGACTTCGTCGCGGTCGTCGGGCCCTCCGGCAGCGGCAAGTCCACGCTTTTGAACGTGCTCGGGCTGCTCGACGTGCCGACGGGCGGGCGGGTCGATCTCCACGGCGAGGACGTCGCCGGGTTCGACCGGGGCGAGCGGACCCGCCGACGGAAGCGCGACGTCGGCTTCGTCTTCCAGAGCTACTACCTCATCCCGACGCTCTCGGCGCTGGAGAACGTCGAGGTGCCCCGCCTGCTCGATCGCACCCCGGTCCGGACCCGCGAGCGGGCGACCGAGCTCCTCGAACGGGTCGGCCTCGGCGACCGCCTCCGCCACCGGCCCGACGAGCTCTCGGGCGGGCAGAAACAGCGCGTCGCGGTCGCGCGGTCGCTGATCAACGATCCGACCGTCCTGCTGGCCGACGAGCCGACGGGCAACCTCGACCGCGACACCGGCGACGAGATCCTCGCCCTGTTCGACGAGCTGCGCGCCGAGCGCGACGTGGCGGTCGTGACCGTCACCCACGACGACTACGTGGCCGACGCCGCCGACCGCGTGGTGCGCCTGATCGACGGCGAGGTCAGAGAGCGAGGCCCCGGGGATGGCTGAGGGCGGCCCCCGACCGGGCGCGCTCGCGCGGCTCGCGGGCGCGGTCCCGATCCTCGTGCTCGCGCGCCGGAACGTCTCGCGGACGCGGGCACGGTCGCTGCTGGCCGTCGTCGCCGTGCTGATCGGGATCGTCGCCGTCGGCGGGATCGGGCTGGGCGGCGAGGCGTTCAAGCAGAACCAGCTCGCGGCCTACGAGGGCTTTGGCGGCGTGGCGACTGTCTCGCCGATCGCCGACCCCGACGACGAGGCCGTCGGCCGGACGTTCACCGACCGGGAGCTGGACCGGCTCCGTCGGGCCGCCGGCGACGCGGCCGTCACCCCCGTCGTCCGGCCACGCGGCGCCGTCGTGCGCACCCCCGCGGGCGAGGTGCTGATCACCGCGCAGGTCAAGGGGATCGACGATCCAGGGCAGTTCTACGAGCTCCGGGCGGGCGAGTTCCCGGCGCCCTCCGACCGCGCGGTGGTGCTTGGCTCGCGTCTCGCCGCCGACGAGGGGCTCGCGGTCGGCAACCGGATCACCGTCGTCCTGAACGGGACCGACGCCCGGTCGGTCCGGGTCGCGGGCGTGCTCGCGGCCCAGGGCTTTTCGGACCCGCTGAACGCCGACCGGTCGGTGTTTCTCACGACCGGCTCGTTCGACGATCCGGCCTACGCCGAGGCGATCGTCAGGGTCGACCGCGAGGAGCGGTCGCTGGACGCGGTCACCGAGCGGATCGAGTCGGCGTTCAACGGCCGCGACCGGCGGGTGTTCGTCAGCCAGGTCAGACGCCAGCAGGAGCGCTTCGAGGCGTTCTTCGAGCGAGTCAACCAGTTCCTGATCGCCGTCGGCGGCGTCTCGCTGCTGGTCGCCGCCGTGACCATCGCCAACACGATGCTGATGTCGATCGGCGAGCGCGAGGGCGAACTCGGCCTGCTCCGCGCGGTGGGCTACCCGCGACTGGCCGTGCTCAGGCTGATCCTCGCCGAGGCGGCGATCGTCGGCCTGATCGGCGCGCTCGGCGGGGTGCCCGTCGCGCTCGGGATCGGCGCGGCGACGAACTACCTCCTGCTCGGCGACCCGCTGGCGTTCACCACCACGGGGCTGCGGTACGTCGCCGTCGGTGCCGTGCTCGGGGTCGGAATCGCCCTGTTGGGCGGGCTCTACCCCGCGTGGACGGCCGCCGGCAGACGGCCCGTGGAGGCGCTGGACTGATGACCGGCTCGCTCGCCGCCCGGACGGGAGGGTCGGCGTGAGCCTCCGGTACCGGCTGGGCGGGCGCGTCCCGACGCTGCTCTCGGCCGTCCGCAACCTCTCGCGGGCGAAGCTGCGGTCCGGGCTGGCCGCCGCGGCGATCTTCGTCGGCGTCGTCTCGATCGTGATCGTCGGGGCCGGCGGCGACGCGTTCGAGCGGAGTCAGCTCCGGAACCTGGAGCGACAGGGCGTGACGTACGTCTTCGTCGCCCCGGGGGTCGACAGCGAGACCGACGCGTTCACCCCCGAGGACGTGCGCGCGATCGAGGAGACGGTCGGCTCGACCGGCGTGGTCGCGACCGCGGGCCGCGAGGCCGACTGGCGCCGCCGCGGGGACGACCTCGGGCTGTCGGTCTCGTACGTCGACTCGGCCGCGTCGCTCCGGACGGTGAACACGGTCGAGCGCGGCTCGATCCCCCGCAACTGGCGCCGGGGCCTGGTGGTCTCGGGCGAGTTCGCCGCCGAACACGGGATCGAGCCCGACGACCGACTCGTGCTCGATCGCGGCGACGACGGCCCCGCGCGGCCCTACCGCGTCGTCGCGGTGCTCGCGGGGTCGGGCGGGATCGGCGGCGCCGACGTCTACCTGCCGATCGCCGCGCTCGAGGAGCGCCGCTACAGCCGGCTCCGGGTCGTGACCGACTCGGCCGGGCGGGCGGAGGCGACCGCCGAGCTGTTGCGCGCCGAGTTCAACGGCCGCGAGGACCGGCTGCTGGTGTTCGAACTCACCTCGCTGTTGCGGCTGTTCACCGCGCTCGTGAACGGAATCAACACCTTTCTCGTCGGGATCGTCGCCGTCTCGATGGTCGTCGCGGGCGTTTCGATCGCCAACACGATGCTGATGGCGGTGATCCGCCGGCGCGAGGAGATCGGCGTCCTCCGGGCGGTCGGCTACGGCCGCGGCGACGTGGTCCGGATCCTCCTGGCCGAGGCGGGGCTGCTCGGCGGGCTCGGCGCCGCCGCCGGGCTCGCGGTCGGCGTCCCCGTCGTGGCGGCCGTCAACGGCGCCTTCCTCGGCGATCCGCTGGCGTTCTCGACGACCGCGATCGGCTACCTCGTCGGGGCGGCCGCGTTCGGCGTCGGCACCAGCCTCGTCGCCGGGGTCTACCCCGCCTGGCGGGCGGCGACCGAGCGCCCGGTCGACGCCCTGCGGGGGTAGTCCGGCCCGCCCCGGCGGTCGACGATCGGACCGGAAGCCACAGGAGGCCCGACAACCGACCCGGGGGTATGCGACGACGGACGCTGCTCGCGACGGCCGGGGCCGCCGGGCTCGGACTGACCGCGGGCTGTGCGGGGAGTCTCGGCGGGGTGTTCGAGACGACCAACAGCCGGGAGCCGGCGGTGGTCACGGACCGGCCCGACGCGGTCTACCTCCCGACCCACCGGGAGGGGATGGCGGCCGTCGGTCGCGGGCGGGCGGGCGACCTGACGGTGGTGCTCGGCTACAGCTACCCCCACCGGTTCTGGGTGATCGAGCCCGAGGACGGCGGCTTCGTCGCCGAGCGGGTCGAGATCGGTCGCGACGACGCCGTCCACCTGATGGCCACGCCCGTCCACGAGCCCACGGGGACGGTCGTGCCGGGGACGGGGCTGTCGGTCGAGGTGACCCGCGACGGCTCGCTGGTCACCCAGGAGACGATCTACCCGATGCTGTCTCAGCGCATGGGCTTTCACTACGGGGCGAACGTCCCGCTCGACGGCGACGGCCGCTACGAGGTGACGGTGAGCGTCGGCGGCGCCTCGCTCGCCCGCTACGGCGCGTTCGAGGGGCTGTTCGACGCGGCCGCGCGCACGACCGTCCCGTTCGAGTACCGCGAGGCCGAGCGCAACGAGATCCCCTACGAGCGGCTGGGCGACCGGGCCGGCGAGCGTGGCGCCGTCGCCCCCGCGTCGATGGAATCGCTCCCGGTCGGGCGGGCACCCGACCCCCTGCCCGGCGGGCGGATCGGCGCGGGGACCGTCGCCGACGCCCGCCTCGTCGGGACGGCGCTCGCGGCCGACCGGTTCGGCGACGGCACCTACGTCGCCGTCTCGGCGCGCACGCCCCACAACCGGCTGGTGATCCCGGGGATGGCGCTCTCGCTGACCACGACCGGCGGCGCGACGACCGCCGACGGCCGGCTCTCGCCCGCGCTCGATCCCGACCTCGGCTTTCACTACGGCACGCTCGTCGACGGCCCGATCGAGACGGCGGCGCTCTCGGTCGACGTGGCGCCACAGGTCGCGCGCCACGAGGGCTACGAGACTGCCTTCCTCGCGACCGGCGAGACCGCGCTCGACTGATCGGCCGGCCGCCACGTCCGACCGGTCGGTCACCGGCGCCCGCGACGCGACGATCCACAGCCCCGGCCACGGCCGACGGCCGCGACGAGTTAGGCCGGCCTAAATCCCGTCAGGTTTTAGTTGGTTTAGGCGGGCCTAATTGTCGGTGCGACAGACCAGACGGAAGCTGCTGCTCGGCGGCGCGGGCGTGATCGCGACCGGACTCGCGGGCTACGGCGTCTCCGCCGGGGACGGGGGGTCGACCCCGGCCGAGCGGGCGGCGATCGATCGGGACCCGACGATCCGACCTCACGGCGAGACACCGGGGACCGCCGACGGCCACGTCGAGTACGTCCGCAACGTCGAGGAGGTCAAGGGCCACCTGACCTCGTCGGCGGACCTGCTCGCGGCCGACCGGCCCGAGGACGCGGCGCTGCACGCCGGCCACGCGTCGGACTACTTCGAGACGGTGCTCACCCCGCTTCGCGACGCCGACCACGGGCTCGCGACGCGGCTGCGAGGCCACCTCAGGGAGCCGGCCGGGCGGGTCGAATCGACGGACGCCGAGAGCTACCGCGAGTACCTGACCGGCGAGCTGTTCCCGGTCCTCGACCGCGCGGTCGAGGCGGTCGTGCCGGCCGAGGAGCGCTCGACGACGGCGTTCACCGTCCGCGTGACGAACGCCCTCGCCGGCCGGCTCGCCGAGGAGTACACCGCCGCCGTCGACGAGCGCGGGACGATCCAGCTCGCCGGCGAGTACTGGGACGGTCGGGGCTTTCTGAGCCGGATCGAACACCACCACGGGCGCGTCGCCGGCGCGCTCGACGACGCCGGGGCCGAGGACCTCGCCACCCTGCGCTCGCGGATGGAGGCGATCGAGCCACCCGCGGGCGTGCGCGCCGCGTCGCTTCGCTACCGGGTCGCCACGACCGCCGCCGCCGACCTCCCGGCCGCCCACGTCGAGGACCGCACGGACGCGTTGGACTACGTTCGGAACCTGGAGGAGATCCACGGCCACCTCGCCGCCTCGGCGACGCTCGCGGCGGCCGGCGACGAGTCCGCCGCGGCGCTCCACGCCGGCCACCCGGGCGACTACGTCACGGCGCTCGCGCCCGCGGCCCGGCGGGCCGACCCGGCGCTCGCCGACCGGCTCGTCGACCGGCTGCTGGCCGCCGACGCCCGCCTCGCGGACGGGACGGACGCCTACGAGCGGTTCGTGAGTCGGGAGGTCGCGCCCACGCTGGACGAGGTGCGCTCGGCCGTCGTCCCCGACGAGTACCGCTCGAGCACCTCCTTCGGCGCCGCGGTGATCGTCGCGCTCGCCCGGCGGATCGCGGACGAGTACACGGCCGCCGTCACCGACGACGAGGTGATCGAGCTGTACGGCGAGTACTGGGACGCCCGCGGCTTCCTGACCCGGATCGAGGCCCGCTTCGAGGAGATCCGGGGCGACCTGGACGCCGCGGTCCGCGACGAGCTCGCCGAGGAGCTGGCGATCGTCCGGACCGAACTCGAGACCGCCGCCACCCCCGACGATCTGTCGGGCTCGGTCGCGGCGATCGAGCGGATCCTCGGCGAGGTCGCCGCGGCGTAGCGTCGTCGCCGCGTCGAACGCAACCCCTTTGTTTAGGCCGGCCTAATCGCCGCCGTGAGGCTGTCCCGCCGAGACGCGCTCGCCGCGCTCGCCGCGGCGGGCGCCGGCTCGACCGCCGGCTGTGCCGCACTCGACGGCGCCGACGAGACGACCGAGGACGAACCGGCGCTCGACCCGGCCGTCGTCGAGACGACGGTCGCCGTGGCCACGACGGTCTACCCGAGCGAGGTGGACGAGACCGAGGCGTTCGTCGAGCGCTACCTCGAGGGGCGGGTCCGCGCGGAGCCGGCCCGCGCCGAGGCGCTGGCCGAGGCGGTCGGCCTGCTCGAGACGTACGCCCGGACGATCTACGACGAGCCGTTCGCGGCGCTCGACCGGTCGACCCGGCGCGAGGCGCTCGCGGAGATGGGCGTCGACACGGCGGAGCCGGACCCCGAGGGGACCGACCCCGAGCGGGTGCGCCACCTCGTGGTGAACGACCTGCTGTACGCCCTCTACGCCTCGCCGACCGGGGCGCGGCTGGCGGGGCTGGAGAACCCGCCGGGCCACCCGGGCGGGATCGAGTCCTACCGGGAGGGCCCGGGATGAGCGGGGCCGGCGGCGAGAGCGACCGGGATCGGACGCCCTCGCCGCGGGTCGACGTCTGCGTGGTCGGGGCCGGGCCGGCGGGGGCGCTGGTCGCGGCCGAGCTCGCGGGCTCGGGCCACGACGTGGTGGTGCTCGAGGCCGGCCCGCGCTTCGACCCCGGTGACCGGATCGGGCGGATGGACCGCCACCTCCGGCCGGGTGCCGACGGCCCGATCTGGGGGATGGGCGGCGAGCGCGACGCCTACGCCTCGTCGGGCGAGCGCCACTACCCGCTCAACGCCGGTCGGGTGAAAGGGGTCGGCGGGACCACGCTCCACTGGCAGGGGATGGTGATGCGCATGCACGAGCAGGACTTCCGGCTGGACTCCGCGGTCGGTCTCGGGACCGACTGGCCGGTCGCGTACGACGACCTGCGGCCGTACTACGCGGCCGCCGAGCGCGAGCTCGGGGTCGCGGGCGCCTCGGACAACCCGTTCGCCCCGCCCCGGGAGGAGCCCCACCCGCTCCCGGCCTTTCCCCCCTCCTACAGCGACTCGCTGTTCGCGCCGGCCTGCGAGCGCCTGGGGATCACCACCCACTCGGTGCCAAACGCCCGCAACTCCGAGCCGACCGACGAGGCGGGCGCCTGCGTCGGCTACGGCACCTGCAAGCCGGTCTGTCCCTCGGGCGCGAAGTACGACGCCACCCGCCACGTCGCGGCCGCGGAGGAGGCGGGCGCGCGCGTGCTCGATCGGGTCCCGGTCCAGCGACTCGCCCACGACGACGCCGGCGACCGGGTGACCGCGGCGGTCTACGCCACCCCGGACGGCGAGACCCACCGCCAGCCCGCCCGCGAGTTCGTCCTCGCGGCCGGCGGGGTCGAGACCCCCCGGCTGCTCCTGCTCTCGGCGAGCGACCACCACCCGGACGGGCTGGCCAACTCCTCGGGGCTGGTCGGTCGGCACTTCATGGACCACCTGTTCGCGGGCGCCGGCGGATCGCTCGACGAGCGCACCCGCCAGAACCACGTCGGCTTCAACACGACCGAGAGCCACCAGTTCTACGACCGGCCCGACGACTCGCGGACGGCGATCAAGCTCGAGTTCCTCAACTACGCCGGCCCCGCGCCGGCCGACGTGGCGCTGTCGGCCGAGACGTTCGGCGACGAGCTCTTAGAGGAGGTGCGGGCGGCCTACGGCAACCGGATCGCGATGGGCGCGCTGGTCGAGCAGCTCCCGCGCCGGGAGAACCGGGTCCGGCTCGACCCCGACCGGACCGACGACCACGGCAACCCCGTGCCCGACGTGGTCTGGGGGCTCGACGAGCGCACCCGGCGGACGATCGAGCGGGCCAACGAGATCCAACACCGGGTGCTCGACGAGCTGGGCGTCGACGTGGACTGGACCGTCGGGCCCGGGGCCACCGGCCCCGCCTACCACCACATGGGCACGACCCGGATGGGGACCGATCCGTCCGCCAGCGTCGTCGACCCGTGGCTCTGTACCCACGACCTCGCGAACCTCGCGGTCGCCGGGAGTTCGGCGTTCGTCACGGGCGGCGCGATGAACCCGACGCTGACGATCGCCGCGCTGGCGCTCCGGGCCGCCGACGGGGTGGCCGAGCGGCTCTGATTTCGGCGAGCCTAAAAATCGACAGGCTTTAGGCCGGCCTAGCTGTTCGACCGATCGCATGAGTACGACCCAGGACGTCTGCGTCGTGGTCCCGACGATCCGGAACCACGAGTGCATCCGGGAGTACGTCGCCAACGCCCGCGAGCACGGCTTCGACACCGACCGGCTGTTCTTCCTGCTCGTCACCGAGGAGTTCTGCGACACGGACGCGATGCGGGCCACGCTGTCCGAGGCGGGGGTCGACGGCGCCGTCGTCGACGGGCCCGCGCGCGAGGCGTGGCTGGCCGACCACGGGGTCGGGGCGTACGACCACCTGATCCCCGCGGCGAGTCACGCACAGACCTCGTTCGGACTGCTCTACCTGTGGGCGAACGACCGCTTCGAGTACGGCGTCATGATCGACGACGACACCGCACCCCACCCGGAGACGGACTTTTTCGGCCGACACCTGCACAACCTCGCTCACGAGGGCGAGATCGAGTCGGTCCGCTCGGACGAGTCGTGGGTGAACGTCCTCTACGCCAGCGACACCGGCCTCTACCCGCGGGGCTACCCCTACGCCGCGATGGACGAGACCGTCGAGACCGAGCCCGAACGCGTCGACGACGTCGTCGCCTCCCAGGGGCTGTGGACGAACGTGCCCGACCTCGACGCCGTCCGGATCCTGATGGACGGCGACCTGCAGGGCCAGGCCCGGACCCGGACGAGCGCCGCGGACTTCCCCCGGGAGTTCGTTGCGGCCGAGGGACAGTACCTGACCGTCTGCTCGATGAACCTCGCCTTCCGGCGCGAGGTGGTGCCGGCGTTCTACCAGTTCCCGATGGACGACAACGAGTGGGACGTGGGTCGGTTCGACGACATCTGGTCGGGGCTGGTGCTGAAGCGGGCCGCCGACGTGCTCGACAAGTCGATCTACAACGGCCGGCCGCTCTGTCGCCACGACAAGGCGCCACGCTCGACGTTCGACGACCTGGCCAACGAGGCCGCGGGGCTCGAACTCAACGAGCACGTCTGGCGGGTGATCGACGACGCCGGCGCGGACGCCGACACGTACGCGGGCGTCGCCGCCGCCGTCGCCGACGCGCTGGCGACCGGCGACTTCTCCGGGTGGACCAACGGCGCCTTCCTCAACCACTGTGGCGAGTACCTGCGCGACTGGCTGGCCTGTCTCGACCGCCTCGGGCGCGCGCCGGTCGGCGACACCACGGAGGTGCCCGCCGATGACTGAGCGCCGCCTCGGGCGCCGGCGGGTGCTGGCGGCGCTTGGCGCCGCCGGCGCGACCGGCCTCGCGGGCTGTGGCGGCCTGGCGGGCGAGGAGACGACCGAGACGGACGGCGACGGTGACGGCGGCGACGGCGGGGACGCAAGCGCCGTCGGCGCCAGCTTCGAGGAGTTCCGTGGCTCGGGTCCGCTGGCCGAGGGGCGTGCCGACGTCGGCGGCACCCGGATCGCGGACCTGCCGAACATGTCGGGGGCGCTGACGGTCTATCTCGGCGGCGGCGAGGGCGGGCTCTACCGCGACCTGATCGCCCGGTTCGAGGAGATCTACCCCGAGTTCAGCGCGACGCTGCGCGAGGCCGGCACGGCCGATCTGGCCAACACGCTGATCAGCGAGGGCGAGGCGACGCCGGCCGACGTCTTCTGGTCGGTCGACGCCGGCTCGCTCGCCGCCGTCGCGAACGAGGGTCTGACCGCCACGCTCCCGAGCGAGGTGGTCGACCCCGTGCCCGAGGAGTTCCACCCCGACGACGGCTGGGTGGGCACCGCCGGGCGCGCCCGGGCGATCCCGTACAACACCGAGGAGCTGTCGGCCGACGACGTGCCCGACAGCGTGATGGCGTTTCCCGACGAGCCGGCGCTGGCGGACGCGACCGGCTGGGCCCCGACCTACGGCGCGTTCCAGGCGTTCGTCACCGCGATGCGCCTGCTCGAGGGCGCGGACGCCACCCGATCGTGGCTCCGGGGGATGGTCGACGCGGGGACCACCGAGTACAGCAACGAGTTTCTCGTCTCGAACGCGGTGGCCGACGGCGAACTCGCCGCGGGCTTTGCGAACCACTACTACGCGCTGCGGGTCCAGGCGGCCCGCCCCGACGCGCCGATCGATCTCGCGTTCACCGGCGGCGACGCGGGCGCGCTGATCAACGTCGCCGGCGCGGCGCGGCTCTCGGCCAGCCAGCAGCCCGACCTCGCGGACAGCTTCGTCCGGCACCTGCTCTCGGCCGAAGCCCAGGAGTTCTTCACCACCCGGACCTACGCCTACCCCGTCGTGGAGGGGATCACGCCGGTCGGGGGGCTGCCCCCGATCGAGGAGCTGGATCCACCCAGTCTCGACCTGACCGAGCTGTCGGACATCGAGCCGACGCTCGAGCTGATGCGCGAGGTCGGGGTGCTCTGAGCCCGTCGTGTGGGGGCTGGGGCGGATCCGTCGGGACGGCGCCGACGAGCCGGGGGCCGCGGTCAGCGCGCTTGCCGGCGCCGTCGCGGCCGCCGTCCTCTCGCCGCTGGTCTGGCTCGTCCTCCAGGCCTCGACGGTCGGGCTCGCGGAGGCGCGGGCGCTGGTCGCCTCGCCGACGACCGTCGAGGTGCTCGGCAACAGCCTCCTGCTCGTCGCGGTCGTCACCGCCGCGTCGGTCGCGCTGGGTGTCCCCCTCGCCGTCCTGACCGTCCACGCCGACCTGCCCCTCCGGCGGCTGTGGACCGTGCTCGTCGCGCTCCCGCTGGTCGTGCCGAGCTACGTCGGCGCGTTCGCCTACGTCTCGGCGTTCGGCCCCAGCGGCGCGCTGGCCGATCTGCTCGCCCCGCTGGGCGTCTCGATCCCGACCGTCTACGGGCTCGGGGGGACGGCGCTCGTGCTGACGCTGTTCGTCTACCCGTACGTCTTCCTGACGACCCGGGCGGCGCTGCTCTCGTTCGACACCCGCCAGCTCGAGGCCGCGCGCGTGCTCAACCACGGCTACGGCCGGGCCTTCCGCCGGGTTGTGTTGCCCCAGATCGCGCCCGGCGTCACCGCCGGCGCGTTGCTCGTCGCGCTCTACACCCTCTCCGACTTCGGGACGCCAGCGATCATGCGCTACGACGTGTTCACGCGGGTCATCTTCGTCGAGCTGAACAGCTTCGGCCGCGACGACGCGACGCTGCTGTCGCTGCAGCTGCTGGCCGTGACGGCCGTCATCCTCGCGCTCGAGTCCCGGCTCGGCGCCGACGCCGCCTCGGGCTACGGAACGCCCGCCTCGGCCTCGGCGGTGCTCTCGCTGGGGCGCTACCGCTGGCTCGCGGCCGCGTTCCCCGCGCTCGTGAGCCTGTTCACCCTCGCGCTCCCGGTCGGCGTGTTGACCATGTGGCTCGTCCGGTCGGGGCCGGGCTACGCGGGCGGCGGGCTGGCGTTCGATCCCGCGTTCGCGTTCAACTCCGTCTACGTCGCCGCCCTGGCCGCGGCCGCGACCCTCCTGCTCGCGCTCCCGGTGGCGTACTACGCCGGCCGTTCGGACTCCCGGCTCGCCCGGCTGACCGAGCGCGCGACCTACGTGGGCTACGCCACCCCGGGGGTCGTGCTCGGGCTCGCGCTCGTCGTCTTCGCCAGCCGCTGGCTCCGGGACGGGATCGGCCCCGGCGTCGCCCAGCTGGTCTACCAGTCGCTCCCCCTGCTGGTGTTCGCCTACGTCGTCCGCTTTCTCCCCCAGGCCGTCGGCGCGACCCGCTCCTCGATCGCCGGCGTCGACGCCGACCTTGTGGGGGCGGCCCGGCTGCTCGGCGCCTCGCCCGCGAGCGCCTTCCGCCGCGTGACGCTCCCGCTCGTCACCCCCGGCCTGCTCGCGGGGGGCGCGCTCGTCTTCCTGACGACGATGAAAGAGCTCGACACCACGCTCATCCTCCACCCGACCGGGTTCACGACGATCGTCACCTACATCTGGCGGGTACAGGAGGCGGGCTACTACGGCCAGGCCGCGCTCCCGGCGCTCGTGCTCGTCGTCGTCTCGGGGCTCTCCATGCTGGTGTTGCTCAGGCGGGACGCCAGACCCGAGGAGACGGGCGCCGACGAGCCCGACCGGACCGAGGCCGCCGCCGACGGCGGGACGGACGGCCGCCGGTGACGACCGATCCGTCGGGGTGGACCGACCGCGGGCGTGGCCCCGACCGCGCCCGCCTCGCGGCGCTGGCGCTCGCGGCGCTCGCGGCCGTCGTCGCGGTCGTGGCCGCGACCGAGCTCTTTCCCCACCGCTCGCTCAACCACGACGAGGGGGTCTACCTCCAGCAGGCCGAGCTACTGCTCGCCGGTCGGCTCCGCCTCCGGCCGCCCGTCCCCGCGGCCTTCCGCCCCTGGTTTTTCGTCGACGGTCCGCGGGGGTTCTACCCGAAGTACGGCCCGCTGCCGGCGGCCGTCTTCGCGCTCGGGCGGGCGCTGGGGGGGTACGTCCTCGGGCTCGCCGCGGTCGCCGCCGCCCTCGTCGGCGCGACCGCCGCGCTCGGGCGCGAGCTGTTCGACCGCCGGGTCGGCCCGCTGGCGGCCGCGCTCGTGCTCGCCAGCCCGCTCTTTCTCGTCCACGCCGGTCTCTACCTCCCCTACGCGGTGACGGCCGCGCTCGACGTCGGCTTCGCGGCCGCCTACCTCCGGGCCGAGCGTCGCGAGCGGACGACCGACGCCGCGCTCGCGGGGCTCGCGGTCGGGCTGGCCGTCTTCGCGCGCCCCTACACCGCGGTCGCGTTCGCGCTCCCGTTCGTCGGACACGCCCTCGCCACCCTCGTCCGGGCGCGGGCCTGGCGGGCCGTGCGTGGCGGGGCCGACGCCGCGACCCGGGGACTGCTCCGCCGGCGGCTCGTGACCGGCGCGCTCGGGACCGCCGGCGTCGCCGCGACGCTTGGCTACAACGCGCTCGTCACCGGCGATCCGCTCACCTTCCCGTACCTGGCGTTCGCCCCCGAGGACGGCGTCGGCTTCGGCGAGCGGGCGATCCTCGGCCACGAGATCGAGTACACCCCCGGGCTCGCGCTCGAGGCCAACGCCGTGGTCGTCCGGACGCTGTTCACCGAGTGGGTGATCGCGGGGACCGTCGGGACCGCCGCGGCCGCCGTCGGCGTCGCCGTCGGGCTCGCGCGGGGCCCGCGGGCGGACCGGTGGCGACGGGCCGTCCTCGCGGCGACGGTGCCCGCCGTCGTCGGGGCCAACGTCGCGTTCTGGGGCAACTACAACGTGCTCGGCGACCTCGACGCCGCCGGCGACGGGCTGATCGCCTACCTCGGGCCGTACTACCACTACGACCTGCTCGTCCCGACCGCGGTGTTCGCGGCGGCGGCCTGCGTGGCCGGCGCCGACCGGCTCCGGCCGGCGGTCGAGGGGTGGGTCCGGCGTCACGGGGGCGACGACGGCCGGGCGCGGGCGGTCGGGCTGGCCGTCGTCCTCGCCGTCGCCGCGGCCGGCGGCGGGGTCGCGGCCGACGCCGCGGCCGACCCGCTGGCGCGCAACGCCGCGGTGAGCGACGAGCTCGACGCCGGCTACGAGCCCCTGACCGCGCCCGGGAGCGACCGGCTCGCGCCGCCGACCGACGCCGTCGTCTTCCTGCCGACGCCGTACGGCCCCTGGCTCAACCACCCGTTCCAGCGCCTGCGCAACCCGCCCGACTACGAGGGGGCGACGGTGTACGCGCTCGGCGACACCGACGAGCTCGCCGTCGCCGGCGCGTTCCCGGAGCGCGACCTCCACCGGTACGTCCACGCCGGCGCGTGGAACCCGACCGACGGCGAGCCCGTCCGGGCCGACGTCGTCCCGGTCCGGCGGATCGCCGGCGAGCGGGTGGTCGTGACCGCGACCCTCGACCGCCCGGCCGGCGCCCGCGAGACGACCGTCCGGGCGACGACCGACGCGGGCTCGGGCTACCTCGTCGCCGACGGCGACGAGCCGCTCCGGCTGACCGCGACCGTGGCCGACGGGCGGGTGACCGTCGCGGGACCGACGGGCGACCCGGCGATCGTGGCGGTCGGGGACCGCGACGAGGTGGTCCTCGAGGCGTTCGTCGCGACCGGCCCGGCGAGTGGGTTCTCCTACCGCGTCGTCTTCCCGGTCGCGCGCGACGGGGACGGGCTCCGCGCGCTCTCGCCGACGGTGCGGCGCTGTCCCGTGCCGACGCGCTGTCTGCCGGTCTGGCTCGCCGACGAGCCCTCGGCGACGGTGACGGTCGGGAACGGGACCGGCGAGCGGAGCCGCGTGGGCGGGTGAGCCCCGCCGGGCCGTCGGCCTACCGCCCGCGGGCGCGACGTAGGCGCTCCTCGAGACAGACCCGCAGGATCGACCCGCCGATGGCGGCGCCGCCGGCGAACGGGTCGAGCTTCGTCTCGCCGATTCGCTCGTCGTACTCGATCGGCTCCTCGCGGACGCGATAGCCCCGCATCGCGGGCCGGAGCAGCAGTTCGGCCGAGAGCCCGGTGTTCTCGGTCCAGCGGATCGACTCGATCACGTCGGCGTGGTAGGCGCGCATCCCGGTGGTCACGTCGTGGAGCGAGACGCCCGAGAGCAGCGTCGAGGCGGCGGCGAACGCCCGGTTGCCGGCGCGGTTGAGCGCGGGCATCGTCTCGGCACCGCGGTAGAGTCGGTCGCCGCTCACCACGTCGTAGCCCTCGTTCACCAGCGCGAGGAAGTCGGGGATCCGCGCCATCGGGTAGGTGCCGTCGCAGTCGGTGGTGATCCGTACGGGGTTCGTGGCCGCGAGCAGCGCCCGCCGGACGGCCTCGCCGTAGCCCGTCGGGGGCTGTTCGATCACCCGGGCGCCGCGCTCGCGGGCCACCTCGGCGGTGCCGTCGTCCGAGGAGTCGACGACCACCGTCTCGGCCTGCCCGTCCGTCGCCGCGTCCACGGCGTCAAGCACCGGGCCGATCGCGTCCACCTCGTCGTAGGCTCCCATCACCACGCTCACGTCGTCGAGCCCGTACGTCCGTTCGGTCACGGCCGTCCGTTCCGGCCCACGGATTTAGGCTTGCCGAAAAAATTCGTCTTTAGGACCACCTAAAGCCCGACAGCTTGAAGTACCTTTAGGTCGACCTAAATCGCGATGCGACGGAACGGAGACGGCCACCCGGCGGGCCACGCCGGACGGCCGACGGCCACGGCGCGACCGTCCACGGAGAGGTGTGGATGACCGTCCGGACGCTCCTCGACCGGGCGCGGGAGCTGGCGCGGGCCGAGCGCGAGGCGGCCGCGAGACGCCACGAGGCCTACGACGAGTTCCTCGACCGGGTCGCGTCGGTGCCGCCCGCGGACACACCGGCGACCGAGACCCCCGCGGTCGGGGGGGCGGCGGTCGGCCGGCGGGCGGGCGACGACCGCCGCCGCGAGGTCCGGGCGGCGTTCGCCGAGACCGTCCGGCCCCACGGCGTCGCGGACGCCGCCGACGAGGGGTCGACCCTCGAGACGATCCGGGCCGAGCTCGGCGAGTCGGTCGCGCTCGCGCTCGCGCCGACGACGGCGGCGCGCCTGACCCCGGAGGTGCGTCGGGGGGTCCGCTCGGCCGCCGAGGGTCGCCGGGCCGAGTCGGAGACGCTCCGACGGGCGCTCGACCGGGAGCTCGACCGGCTCGACGACGCCGCCGAGACCGTCGGGCGGCTGACGGACTGGCTCGCGTCGGCCGACGAGACGCCGCTGTCGGAGCTCGGCTTCGACGCGCTGGCCGGCCGCCACGAGCGACTCGCCACGGGCCGCGAGCGCTGTGACCGGCTGGTCGAGCGCCGGCAGACGTTCCTCCGCGAGGTGACCAGCAGCGGCGTCGACGCGGGCGTGTGCCACCGCTCGGTCGTCGCCTACGTCTACGCCGACCTGTCGACCGACCACCCGGTCCTGACGACGGCCGCGCGGCTGGACGCGACCTGTGCGCGCTGTCAGCGCGCCGTCCGCGACCACCTGACGAGGCGGGGCTGACCGTGCCGGGCCGGCGCGCGCGGGGACGGCTGTGGGCCTGCGCGTTCCTCCGGCTGGTCGAGCGCGGGCCCGACGGAGCGGACGAGCGCGACGGCGACGACGACCGGGACTGAGCCGGGGCTGGATCGCGGTCTCTTCCGAACGGACTCCGGTCCGGGGAGCGATTCGGCGGGCGAACCGCCCGTACCGATTCCTCTTCGGCGTAGCCCCCCTGTGAGAAGTCCCTCGCCTCGATCGATCCGGAGCGCCCGTCTCTCGACGGACGGATCTTGCGATCGGTCGATCCGGAGCGTTCTTCGAACCCGTGAGGAGTTCGCGGCGGATGGTGCTGCGAGAGCGGGCAGTAGGGACGAGCGTGGCCGAACGAGAGCCGCCGTGTCGTCTACGCCCTCGTGGACACACCCCACGTCGCCGGACGCCGGGGCGGCGTTCGCCAGGTGTCCGCGCCGGTCGAAGAGCGCGGTGTGGAGCCCGAGACGGGGGCCGACCGGTACGACCTGGACGTGGCCGACGACGTTTCCCCTGCGCCCGCGAACGCGACCTCACTGTCGTCACGGGTGAGGTGACTGATTTCGGCGCGCTCCCGAACGATGCCGGCGCCGGAGGCGTTCTCTCCACGACGACACGACGCCCGCGTACCGGGTCGCGTCTGCGCTCGTCGCGACGGTCGATGCCCACCCGAGCAGGGACGCGTTCCCAGGACGCGAAGAGCTCGATGCGTGGGACCGATCCGAGCCGTCGGTGACCGATACGTCCCCCGCCACACCGGGACGCATATACGATTTCGACCGCAGTTCTCCGGGTATGACTGACGGCGCTGCCGGGACGGGGTGGTTCGCGTCCGTCCCCCCCGACGACCTCGACGCCGCCCACGACGTGATCGAGACCGGGAGCGCCGAACGCCCCGAGGACTGGCCCGCACGAGCGGTCGAGTCCGGCTTCGCGGCTGACGAGTCCGAGTACTACGACCGGCTCCACGAGGCCACGATCGCCGCCACACGGACGGCCGTGCGAGAGGCCGGCCGTGCCGACGACCAGCAACTCAAACACGGTGTTCGTGCGATCGACGACGCCGAGCGGACGGCCAACGAGCTCGCCGAGCGGGCCGTCGAGTGGGCGGGGAGCCTCTTCGAGGACGTCCCGGCGGGGATCGAGGGTGCGCGGGCGGTCGCGGCGCGCGAGCCGGCCGGCCCCGACGAGCGCCCCGTCGTCTCGCTGGCCACGCGAGCGGTCGACCTGGCCGACGAGGCCGAGCGCCTGCGGGCCGACGTCGAGCGCCGGGCGCCGGCAGTCGCGCCCAATCTCGCGGCGATGGCGGGACCGACGCTCGCGGCGCGACTGATCGCGCTCGCGGGGGGGCTGGAGTCGCTGGCGCGAAAGCCCTCGGGGACGGTCCAGGTGCTGGGCGCCGAGGACGCGCTGTTCGCCCACCTCGCGGGCGGGGCCCCCTCGCCCAAACACGGCGTCATCTACACCCACGAGGCGGTCCGGGGCACCAGGCCGGCCGACCGGGGCTCGGCCGCCCGGGCGCTGGCGGGGAAGCTGTCGATCGCCGCCCGGATCGACCACTACGCCGGCGAGTACCGCCCGTCGGTCCACGAGTCGCTGGACGAGCGAATCGACCGGATCCGGGCGCGGGCGGACGAGGGCGACGGAGACGGAGGGTCGGCGTGAGCCTCCCCGACGGGGTCGAGTGGCGCACGATCGACGGCGAGCGGCGCCTGGCGACCCGTGGCCCCCCGGTCTACGGCGAGCCGACCGACGGGCCGTGGCGGGCGTGGGACCCGCGGCGCTCGAAGCTCGGGGCGGCGCTCGAACTCGGGGTCGAGACGGGGCTCTCGGGCGGCGAGACGGTGCTCTATCTCGGCGCGGCGAGCGGGACGACCGTCTCACACGTCGCCGACTTCGCCGGGCCGACCTACGCCGTCGAGTTCGCACCGCGGCCGGCGCGTGACCTCCTGACGGCGGCCGAGCCCCGGCCGCGGCTGTTCCCGCTCGTGCGCGACGCCCGGCGGCCCGAGCGCTACGCCCACGTGGTCGAGGCGGACTGCGACGCGCTGATCCAGGACGTGGCGACCCGCGACCAGGCGGGGGTGGCGCTGGCCAACCGGCGCTTTCTCGCCCCCGACGGTCGGCTGGTGCTCGCGCTGAAGGCCCGGAGCGAGGACGTCACCGCCGAGCCGGCGACGGTGTTCGAGCGGGCGCTGGCGACGCTGTGCGAGGGCTACGAGCCACTGGCGCGCCGGCGCCTCGACGGCTACCACGACGACCACCTGCTGGTCGTCGCCCGGCCGGCCTGATCCGGTCCGGCGCGGCGGTCGTCCGGAGCCCCCGGATACTTACGTGCGGCCGCCGAGGGCCGGTTCGATGGAGACCGGCTCTCGGGAGGCGTTCGCGCGGATGGGCACCGTCGGGGTCGAGGAGGAGTTTTTCGTCGTGGACGCCGCCGGCCGGCCGACCTCGGGGACCGACGAGCTCGTCTACGGGGCGACCCCGCCCGACCCGCTCGTCGACCGGCTCGATCACGAGCTGTTCCAGTGTACGATCGAGACCGAGACGCCGACGCTGGCGGGCCCCGACGGGATCGAGGCGGCGCTGACCGCGGCCCGGGAGGCGCTGGTCGAGCACGCCGCGAGCGAGGGCTACGGGATCGCCGCCGCGGGGCTCCACCCGGCGGCGAACTGGCGCGAGCTCGACCACGCCCGCAAGGAGCGCTATCGCGCCCAGCTCGAGCGGATCCAGTACCCCCAACACCGGAACACGACCGCCGGGCTCCACGTCCACGTCGGGGTGGACGACGCCGACAAGGCGACCTGGATCGCCAACGAGCTCCGCTGGTACGTCGCGCCGCTGCTGGCGCTGTCGGTCAACTCGCCGTTCTGGTGTGGGTTCGACACCGGACTGGCGTCGGCACGGGCGAAGGTGTTCGAGGGCCTGCCGAACACGGGGATCCCGACCCACTTCGCGGACTTCGACGCGTTCGACCGGTTCAAGCGCCGAATGCTGGAGACGGGCGCGATCGACGACCGCGGCGAGCTCTGGTACGACGTGCGCCCTCACGCCGGCCACGGGACGGTCGAGGTCCGGGCGCCGGACAGCCAGGGCGACCTCGACCGGGCCGTCGCGTTCGTGCGCTACGTCCACGCGCTGGTGACCGACCTCGCCGAGCGCTACGAGGACGGCGAGTCGGCGGGTGGGCTCCGGCGGGAGTTCCTCGACGAGAACAAGTGGCGCGCGGTCCGCTACGGCCGGGACGCCGCGTTCGTCGACCCCGACGCCGGGGGCGAGACCACCCTGGCGGAGTTCGTCGCCCGCGAGCGCGACCGCCTCGGGCCGACGGGCCTGCGCGCGGTCCTCGACGGCGAGAGCGGGACCGCCCGCCAGCGCCGCCTGCGCGAGGCCGGCGGGCTGTCGGCGCTGTGTGACAGCCTCTTACTCGACGCGACCCCCGACGTGACGGCGTGGGGCTTTTGATCCCGACGTGCTGACCTCGACTCGACGACACATGTCTGGGGACGAGACGTCGGCCGACGGCGAGCCGAGCGCGAGAGAGCGTCTCGGGCGCGGCGCCGGCACCGCGGTGACGGAGTTCGACGACGGGGTCGTCGACCTGCTGGCCTGGCTGCTCGACACCGAAACCCGGGCCCGGATCTACGTCTACCTGCGCGACCGGTCGGACGCGACGAGCGAGGAGGTGGCCGAGGGGACCGGTCTCTACCCGAGCACCGTCCGCGAGGCGCTCGCGGCGATGCACGAGGACGGGGTCGTGACCCGGCGCAAGCGCGCCAGCGAGGGCGCGGGCAACAACCCCTACGAGTACCGCGCCATCCCGCCGAGCGACCTGGTCAGAGACGCCGCCGGCCGGGTCCAGTCGGGGCTCAACGCGGTGTTCACGCTCGACGAGCGGCTCGGGGGCGACGCCACCGCGGGGGACACCGGCGCCGAGCCGGTCCGCATCTCCGTCGAGACGGACGACGAGTAAACTACCCCACCCTACTCGCTCACGGCTTCGCCGTTCGCTTCGTTGAGGGTG
>CAZMLQ010000027.1:0-4761 GCA_964567195.1 uncultured Haloferacaceae archaeon
CGGATCGAGTCGGGGTCGATCAGCGCCAGGGTGTAGGAGAGACCGTCGGTCCGGATGAGCAGCTTCCGGGTCTCCTCGTCGAGTTCGAGGTGGATCAGATCGCCCGTGTTCGCCATCCCTGCGATGTCCTCCAGCCGGGTGAGGTTCACGCCGATGACGCCGCCGTCGGCCTCGTAGGACTCGAAGGCGCCCGCGTCGAGGCTCAGGTCGACCATGCCGACGTTCGCGGGATCGACCGCCCGGATGGCGAGGCCGTCCTCGTTCAGCCGGATCTTACACTCGTCGACGAGCACCCCCACCGAGTCGAGAGCGTCCCGGAGCGTCGACGCCTCGACGATGGCCTGGAACATGGGATCGGGTACGGCCGGCCGTATTAAAATCCCCGCGATCCGGGCGGCTCCGTCCGTCTCGGTGGCCGCGGCGTCCCCGACCGGAGGCCCCCGCGACGGGCCAGCCCTCGGCCCGGACCCGCCGCGGGGTCGCCGGGGGTCGAGACCCGCCAGCTTTTCCGTTCGCTCGGCCAACCCCAGGTCGTGACGAACAGAGACGAGTACTACAACCGGGCCAAGCAGGCGGGCTATCGCACCCGCTCGGCGTACAAGCTCCGCCAGCTCGACGAGCAGGCGGGGCTGTTGGGGCCGGGCGACCGGGTGGTCGACCTCGGCGCGGCCCCCGGCGGCTGGCTCCAGGTGGCCGCCGAGCGGGTCGGGGCCGAGGGCCGCGTGCTCGGGGTCGACCGCCAGCGGATCCGGCCGCTGGAGCCGGACGATCCCGGCGGCGACGACGGCGCCGCGCCGGTCGAGACCCTGCGGGGGGATCTGACCGAGCCCGAGACCCACGACGAGATCCGCGACCGGCTCGGCGACGGCGCGGACGCCGTCCTCTCGGACGTGGCGCCGGATATGACGGGGCAGTACGATCTCGATCACGCCCGGTCGGTCCACCTCGCGCGCCAGGCGCTCGCGGTCGCGAAGCGCTGTCTGGCCCCCGGGGGTGATCTCGCGGTGAAGGTCTTCGACGGCCGCGACCTCGACGACCTGCGCGCGGAGATCGAGACGGCCTTCGAGTACGTCCGGACCTGCCGGCCGGCGGCCTCGCGCGACGCCTCCTCGGAGCTGTACCTCGTGGGCAAGGGCCGGGTCGACGCGCCGGTCGCGGCGGGCGAGACCCGGTCGCTGTCGGTGGTCGACGAGGGCAGCGAGGGCGACGGGGTGGCGAAGGTCGACGGCTACACGGTGTTCGTGCCGGGGGCGACGGCGGGCGAGACCGTCGAGGCCCGGATCACCGAGGTCAAGCCCACCTACGCGTTCGCCGAGCGGGTCGACTAGACGGCCTCGGTCGGGACCGCCTCCGGCGACTCGTCGTCGCGCAGGGCCGCGACGACGACGTAGACGACCGGGGTGTCGAGCAGGGCGATCGCCAGCTTCAGCAGGTACTGGCCGACGATCAGCTGGACGAGCACGGGCCGCGGGAGCGCCTCGCCCACCCCGAGCAGCGCCGGGGCGACGCCGAAGGCGACGGTGACGAAGACGACGGTGTCGATCGCCTGGCTGGTGGCGGTCGAGCCGACGTTGCGAAACCAGAGCAGGGCGCCGTCGGTCAGCGCCGCGAGCCGGTGGAAGACGAGCACGTCCCAGTTCTGGCTCAGCAGGTACGCGAGCAGGCTACCGGCGACGACGTTCGTGCCGGCGCCGAGGGCCGCCCGGAACTGGCCGGCGAAGCCGGGGTCGGCCCCGGGCGCGAGGATGGTCGACCAGACCAGCCCCAGCAGGACGAAGTTCATCCCGAAGGCGACGTTGACCAGCACCTGTGCGGCCCGGCGGCCGTAGAGCTCGGCGTAGCAGTCCGAGGCCAGGAAGGTGAGCGCGTAGGCGAACACCGCCCCGGGAACGAGGACCTCCCGGCCGACGACCGGAAGGCCGCCGGCGACCGGCACCGGCAGGGCGAGCAGCTTGGCGGCCGTCAGCTGGGCGGTCACCAGCGCGGTGACGAACAGCGCGGCCAGCGCGGTCCGGCCGGCGCCGCTCACGCCTCGTCGCCCTCCAGCCGGTCGTGGCGGGCGTCGATCTCGTCGAGCGCGTCCAGCGTCTTGCGGATCGAGGCCCGCACCGCCTCGCTCCGGTTGACGAACTTGCCGTCCCCTCCGACGTGCTCGTCGAGGTCGGCGAGAAGCTCCGCGGGCACCTCGACGCTTATCTTGGGCATACCGAGCCTCTCCCCGGGGCGAGACAAGAGGGCTTCGCTCCGCGGCGATCGGTCAGGTGCCACCGGCCGCCCGCGGCCGCGAGAGGTCGCGCCGGCCCCCGAGCGTGACGACGAAGAGCACGCCCAGCCCGAGCCCGTAGGCGGCCATCAGCGGGACCGTGACGAGAAACATGGTGATCACGTCGGCGGGCGTGAGGACGGCGGCAAAGGCCAGCAGTCCGACCGTCACCTCGCGCCAGCGGCCCCGCATGGTCCGGTAGGAGACGCCGGCGGTGTTAGACAGGAGCATGAGCACGGGGATGTCGAGCAGGATGCCGATGCCGGCGGTGGTGAAAAAGATGAGCCAGAAGAAGTTGCTGATGCGGTAGGCGATCACCATCTCGGCGCGGAGGGCGTCGGCGACGAGATAGGAGATCACGGCCGGGGCGACGTAGAGGTAGCCGACGGCGAACCCCCCGAGCAGACCGACCAGCAGGGTGCCGGTCCAGACGAACACCGTCCGCCGGTTGCGCCGGACGATCCCCCGGTCGCGCAGCGCGGGCCACGCGTAGTACGCGACCAGCGGCAGGGTGGCGGCGACGGCGACCAGCGTGGAGAACTTCACCTCGAAGATCAGCGCCTCCATCGGGTGGAGCGCGACGACGGGGATGGTGTCGGCGGTGACCGTGTCGGGCAGCCGCGAGAGGAAGTTCTCGAAGACGGCGCCGATGCCGCCGGTGTAGAGCCAGCCGAACGTCGCCGCGAGCACGGTTCCGAACACCGCGGCCACGCGGAACGACCGCGAGGTGACGCTGTCGAGTACGAACGCCGCGTCGGTGAGGTAGCCGCCGAGCTCGTCCTCGTCGGTCTCGCCGTCGGTCATCTCGTCGGCGAAGACCCCGGCGGCCCGCTCGGTCCGGCCGGTCACGGTGGTGGCCTCCTCGACCGCGGGGTCGACCCCCTCACCGTCGCCGTCGCCGTCCGTCTCGTCGCCGTCCGCGTCGAAGCGGCCGAGGATCGCCCGCGCCCGGTCGGGCTCGCCCGCGTCCATCGCCGCGCGGGCCATCTCGACGGCCTCCTCCTCGCGCAGGTCGGCGAAGGCCTCGGGCGGGGCGGCCCGGACACCCGCGGCGTCGAGGTCGGCCACGTCGATCTCGGTCGGGTCGCCGACGGTGCCGGGCTCGACGGCCGCGTCGAGTTCGGCGTAGACGTGGTAGGCGGCCGCGAGCGTCAGCCCGAGCGTTGCGCCCCCGAGACCGTAGACCGCGGCGGCGGTCGTCGGGGCGAGCCCGAGCGTCGCGCCGGCGGGGAGCAGGCGGTAGGTCGAGCCCGACCACGTCAGGCCGGCGTTGACCGCCCCGACCCCGCCGCGGGTGTAGAAGCCGTAGACGGCGACGAAGCCGAGCACGCCTCCGGCCGCGACCGTGTTCCAGCGCGCACGGACCGTCCGGCGGACGTCGATCCGCGCCGAGCCGCGCCTGGCGGTGACGACCACCTTCGCGAGGTAGAGGCTGAAGCCGTAGAGCACGAGCATGGGCACCGCCCACATGATCTGGGTGAACGGGTCCGGCGGGGTGAACATCGCCCCGGCGGCGACCATGCCGACGACCGCGTAGCGCCACTTCTCCCGGAAGGTCTCGTAGGGGACGATCTCGGCGTACGAGAGGCCGGTGATCACGAGCGGAAGCTGGGCCGCGAGCCCGAACGAGAGGGTGAGCAGGAAGATGAACTCCGCCCAGAGCACGATCGAGTAGGTCGGGGTGAAGCCGACCGAGACCGCGTTGCCGGCGAGGAAGGCGAACATGAACGGGAAGAAGACGGCGTAGCCGTAGACCAGCCCGACCGCGAACAGGGCGGTCGCGAGCGCGGCGATCACAAGCGTCTGCCAGACCGGCAGCGGCGACGTCGGCAACAGATCGCGCGCCCGGAGGGCGTCCCGGGAGTAGTAGAGAAAGGCCGGGAGCGCGACCAGCACGCCGACGACCATCCCGATCTTGGCCTGGAGCAGGATCACGTCGAACGGCGTCTGGGCGATGATCGCGTAGCTCCCCCGGACGGCGGCGTCCATCCGCGCCTCGGTGACCGACTTCAGGAACGACCAGACGTAGAGACGCAGGGCGTAGAACGTCCCGATAAACCCGACCAGGAAGACGATAAAGACCTTCTGGAGGTCCTTCTGGGCGGCCCGGAGCATCGCGCCCGCCGTCTCGCGGCCGGCGTCGAGTGTCTGCCGGGTGTCCTCGTCGAGCGCACTCGCCATACGGGGAGGTGCCGGCTCGCGACTATCAATCTTTTCGACCCGTGGCGCCACGCCCCGTCCGCCGCGACCGCGCTCCCGTCGGCGTCTCCGACCGGCGCGGCGGGACCGCCGGATGGAAAAAGGCCTATAACCGGCCGGTGGGAAGGCCCGGTGGATGCCCGAGGACCCGGAGCCGTCGGACTCCGACCCGTCGGCGGCGGCCGACGGCGACGCCGACGCCGAGAGCGACGGGTCCGAGGACGGGGTGCCCGCCGGCACCGAGGACGGGGCGCCCGCCGGCACCGAGGACGGGGTGCCCGCCGGCACCGAGGACGGGG
>CAZMLQ010000027.1:4861-20134 GCA_964567195.1 uncultured Haloferacaceae archaeon
GACGGGGCGCCCGCCGGCACCGAGGACGGGGTGCCCGCCGGCACCGAGGACGGGGGCGGGGAGAGCGACGGCTGGCTCGGCGGGACCGAGCCCAGCGTCCACGACCGGATTCCCGACGGCCCCGAGGACGGGGGTGGGGAGAGCGAGACGGAACGCGCCGGGGACGGGGAGGGAGACGACGGCGGTGGCGTCGACTGGGCCGAACACGTCGGCCCGGCGACCGACGCCCCCGGGACGGGCGAGGGCCCGGTCGACGCCGACGGGGACACCGCCGACGAGCCGCTCGCGGGCGAGCCCCCGATCGAGTTCGAGTACCCCGACGATCCGCCGGGGACCGAGCCCGGGTCCGAGGCCCACGACGGCGTGCCGGTCGACGCCGACGCGCCGCGGGCCGACGCCGACGGCGGCGTGACCCCGGCGGAGGCGGAGCCCGCGGGGACGGCGACGAGTGCGGGCGCGGTCACGGCCGGCGACGAGCTGCTCGACTCCGGGATCGAGGGCCCGGCCGAGGACGAGGAGATGCCCCTCGCCGACCACATCGAGGAGATGATGAGCCGGCTGGGCGTCGTCTTTCTCGTCGGCGGCGTCGCGCTCTTGCTCGCGTTCCCGGCGGCAGACCAGACGATCAACTACCTCTGGAACACCCACATTCCCGGGGCGGCGACCATCGCCGACCGCCGGCCGCGGCTGTACGGACCGCTCGAACTCGTGTTGACCGAGCTGAAGGTCGCGGGGCTGGCGGGGCTGATCGTCGGGCTCCCGGTGTTCGTCTACCAGAGCTACCGGTTCATGCGCCCCGGACTCTACCCCACCGAGCGCCGCTACTACCTCGCGGCGGTCCCGACGAGCCTGGTGCTCGCGTTCGTCGGCGTGGCGTTCGCACACTTCGTCGTCCTGCCGGCCATCTTCCTCTATTTCACCTCCTACACGACGGGGACGGCGCTGGTCGCGTTCGGGCTGAAGGAGACGTTCAACCTGATCCTGCTGTTGATGGGCTACATGGCGATCGTCTTCCAGATTCCGCTGTTCATCATGCTCGGCATCATGATGGGGCTGGTCACCCGGGTCTGGCTCCAGGAGAAGCGCCTGCTGTTCTGGGGGGCGTTCGCCGGGCTCGCATTCCTCGTCTCGCCCGACCCGACGGGGATGGCACCGATCATCATCGCCGCGACGATGATCACGCTGTTCGAGGGGACGCTCGCGCTGCTTCGCTGGACCGGCAACTGACTTGTCGCCGCGGCCCCGACGGTGGCCCGTGTCCGTCGCCACCGTCGTCCTCGCCCGTCACGGCGAGACGCGCTGGAACCGCGCGGGTCGGATCCAGGGCTGGGCGCCCACCCGGCTGACCGACCGTGGCCGACGCCAGGCCGACGCGCTCGGGGCCGCCCTCGCGGAGCGGTACGGGATCGACCGGCTGGTCTGTTCGGACCTGGTCCGCGCCCGGGAGACCGCCGACAGGATCGCGGCCACGATCGGCGTCGAGCCCCGGCCCGACCGCCGGTGGCGCGAGCGCGACGCCGGCCGTCTCCAGGGGTTCACCAACGAGGAGGCGTTCGAGCGCCACCCGCGGCTCTCGATCGCCGAGAACGGGGCCGCGGCGCTCTCGGAGCGGCCGCCGGGGGGCGAGAGTCTCGCGGAGACGGCACGCCGCGTCCGCGCGGCCTTCGACGACCTGGTCGACGGGCTCGACCGCGAGACCGCGGTCGTGGTCACCCACGGTGGGCCGCTCCGGACGCTCCTCGGCGAGATCGAGGGGCTCGACCCGACGGCGGCGATCGGGGCGCGCTCGCCGCCAAACGCCGGAATCGCGGAGGTCGCGGTCGAGGGCGGCGAGGCGCGGATCGTTCGCGAGGGCCGCGCCGAGGACTGAGCCCGGCTACGGACCGTCGGCGTCGGCCGGGCTGACGCTCCCGGTCCGGTAGCCCCCCAGATCGAGGGTGACGTGCTCGAAGCCGAGGTCGGTCAGGTGCTCGCGGGCGGCGGCGGCGAACTCGGGATCGAGCGCCCGCTCGAGCTCGTCGGCGCCCACCTCGATCCGGGCGAGCCCGTCGTGGTCGCGGACGCGGAACTGCTCGAAGCCCCACGTCCGGAGCAGACGCTCGGCGCGCTCGATCCGGGAGAGGCGCTCCTCGGTCACCGCGAGGCCGGTGGGGATGCGCGAGGAGAGACAGGCCATCGAGGGCTTGTCCGCCACCGAGAGGCCGAACCGCTCGGCGGCCGTCCGGACCTCCGACTTGTCGATCCCGTGGTCGAGCAGGGGCGAGCAGACCTCGAGCTCGTCGACCGCCCGCAGGCCCGGCCGGTGGCCCCCGCCCGGATCGGAGGCGTTGGTGCCGTCACAGACCGTCTCGATGCCGCGCTCGCGGGCCACCTCGTACATCTCCGAGAGCCGCATCGTCCGGCAGTGATAACAGCGGTCGTCGTCGTTGGCGACGAACGCCGGGTCCGAGAGCTCCGAGAACGACACCTCGACGTGTTCGATCCCGATCTCGGCGGCCACCTCGCGGGCGTCGTCGAGTTCGGCGGCCGGCAGGGTCTCGCTCCGGGCGGTACAGGCGACCGCGGCCTCGCCCAGGGCGTCGTGGGCCAGCGCGGCGACGACGCTCGAGTCCACACCCCCCGAGAACGCGACCACGACGCCGTCGCGCCCGGCGAGGTCGGCCCGGACGGCGTCGAGCCTGTCGGCCAGCGACATGCGCCCGAGGTGGCCCCCGCCGGACATAGGACTTGTCATGCGCCGGGTCGGCGCGGGGCCGCCCGACCCGCAACGTTTAGGCCGCGGCCGCGATAGCCCGTTTCGATGACCGCGGGGTCCGGGGGCGACGGCGACGGCGACGGCGACGGCGGCGCCGGCGCCGGTGTCGAGGCCGACGCGTTCGACATCGAGGCCGTCCCGGGCGTGGGCGAGAAGACCGCGGCCGCGCTCGGCGAGCTCGACGAGCCGGCGCGCGCGCTGCGCGAGGGCGACGTGGCGGCGCTGGCCCGGGCGCCGGGTATCTCGACGGGGCGGGCGGCGGCGCTGGCTCGCGCGGCCGTCCGCGAGCGCCACGGCGTCGGGGGCGAGCGGTTTCTCGCCACCGACCGGGCGCGCGAGCTCTACCGCGACGTGCTCGATCTGCTGTGTGAGCGGACGGTGACCGACTACGCCGCCCGGCGGGTCGAGACGTTCGTCCCGACGGCGGCCCCGAGCCGGACCGCCGAGGTCCGTTCGCTCGTCGAGCGGGCCGTCGAGCGCGAGCCCGAGCCGGCCGTGATCGAGGCGCTCTCGGGGGTCGAGCCGCTGACCGAGCCCGAGCCGGTCCGGGTTCGCGAGCGGTGTCTGGCGACCGCCGACGCCGAGCGCTACGCCGAGGCGACCGACGCGCTGCCCGAACTGCCGGTCGAGGTGGTCGACGACGCCCGCGGCCTGGCGGAGCTCGCGCGCTCGTACGCGACGGTCTACGCGCTCGACGAGCGGTTCGCCGGGATCGACGTCGAGGGCGACGTGCGGGTCCGCCCCGACGCGCTCGCGGCCCCGACCGACGTGGTGCCCGAGCGGCCCCTCGCGTTCTTCGCGGCCAACCGCGACCGGCTGCGGGCCGCGCTTGCGGTCCACGAGGCGGCGGGGCTGGAGCCCCCGCTCGATCCCGCGGCGCTGCGGGCCGGGCTCGACCGGGTCGACGCCGACGGCGCGGTCGTCGGCGACGACGAGCTCGACCGGCTGACCGACGCCGTCGACGACGTCGACGCCGCGGTCGCGACCGCCGCGTCGGTCGCCAACGACCACCTGCGAGACGCCCTCCGCGAGCGCGAGGTCCGGATCGAGGGCCGGGACTTCCTCTCGCTGGTCGAGCAGGGCGCCCGGGTGGACAGCCTGCTCTCGCGGGAGCTGGCCGACGAGTTCGACCGCGCGCTCGAGCTGGCGCGCGAGCACCTGGTCGACGCGCTCGGGCTCGTCGACCACGTCGACCTGGCCGAGCGGGCCTTTGGCGGCGAGGCGACCTTCCCCGTCGAGGCCCGCGACGAGGCCGTCTCGCGGCTGCGGACCGAGCTGACCGCCGCCCGCGACCGTCGGGCCGAGCGGCTGAAACGCGAGGTCGCGGCCGACCTCGCGGCGCTGCGCGAGCCCGCCCGCCGGCTCGTCCGCCGGGCGCTGGAGCGCGACGTCGAGCTCGCGGTCGCCCGGTTCGCCCGCGACTTCGACTGTACGCTCCCCGAGTTCGGTGGCGAGGGGTTCGCCATCGAGGGGGGCCGGCTCCCCCTGCTCGATCTGCCCCCCGAGGCGGTGACGCCGGTCGACTACGCCGTCGAGGGCGTCACGCTGCTCTCGGGGGTCAACAGCGGGGGCAAGACCTCGACGCTCGATCTGGTCGCGGTCACGTACGTCCTGGGGCAGGCGGGCCTGCCGGTGCCGGCCGACGCCGTCCGCCTCGAGCGGGTCTCGGAGCTGCACTACCACACGGCGGGCCAGGGGACCCTCGACGCCGGAGCGTTCGAGAGCACGCTCCGGGAGTTCCGGTCGCTGACCGAGGGCGCGACCGACCGGCTGGTGCTGGCCGACGAGCTCGAGTCGATCACCGAGCCGGGCGCGAGCGCCCGCATCGTCGCGGGCATCCTCGAGGCGCTGGCCGAGCAGGACGCCACCGCTGTGTTCGTCTCTCACCTCGCCGCCGACGTCCGGGCGGCGGCCGACGTGTCCGTCGCCGTCGACGGCATCGAGGCCCGGGGGCTGGTCGACGGCGAACTCGTCGTCGAGCGCTCGCCGGTCAAAGGTCGGCTGGCCCGCTCGACCCCGGAGCTGATCGTGGAGAAGCTCGCCGGCGAGGACGGCGACGGCGGCAACGGCTTCTACGACCGACTGCTCGGGAAGTTCTGAGCCCCGCCCCGCCCCCGGCCGAACGGTTAAGTGTGGTGCCGAGCGTGGTGAAACTGATGCGCGACGACCCCGGCGGGGGGATGCTGTCGTGGGACGAATCGGTGTTCCGCGACGAGCACGTCTTCGAGGTGGACTACGTCCCCGAGACGTTCGACCACCGCGAGACCCAGCTCGAGAGCCTGAAGTACGCCCTCCGTCCGGCCGTCCGGGGCTCGCGTCCGCTCAACACGATGGTCCGGGGCCCGCCCGGCACCGGCAAGACGACGGCGGTGCGCAAGCTGTTCGGCGAGCTCGGCGCCCAGCCCGACGTCAGGACCGTCCACGTCAACTGCCAGCTCGACGCCACCCGCTACGCCGTCTTCTCCCGGATCTTCGAGCACGTCTTCGAGTACGAGCCTCCCTCCTCGGGCGTCTCGTTCAAGAAGCTGTTCGGCCGGATCGCCGACCGGCTGACCGAGCGCGACGAGACGCTGGTGGTCGCACTCGACGACGTGAACTACCTGTTCTACGAGAACGAGGCCTCCGACGCGCTCTACTCGCTGTTGCGCGCCCACGAGGTCCACCCCGGCGCCCGGATCGGCGTCGTCGTCGTCTCCTCCGACCTCGCGCTCGACATGATGGACGAACTCGACGGTCGGGTCCAGTCGGTTTTCCGGCCCGAGGAGGTATTTTTCCCCAAGTACGACCGCGAGGAGGCCTTCGACATCCTCCGCGACCGGGTCGAGCGGGGCTTTCACGAGGGCGTGCTCGACCGGGCGGAGCTCGAACACGTCGCCGAGCGCACCGCCCAGAGCGGTGACCTCAGGGTGGGGATCGACCTGCTCCACCGCGCCGGGCTGAACGCCGAGCGCCGCGCCTCGAAGACCGTCTCGCGCGAGGACGTCGACGCCGCCTACGAGCAGTCCAAACACGTCCACCTCTCGCGCCGGCTGCGCGAGCTCTCGGACTCCGAGCGGGCGCTGGTCGCGGTCGTCCTCGAGCACGACGGCGAGCGCGCGGGCGACGTCTACGACGCCTTCCACGAGCGGACCGACCTCGGCTACACCCGCTACTCGGAGCTCGTCAACAAGCTCGACCGGGTCGGGCTGATCGAGACCGAGTACGCCGATGTCGAGGGCCGCGGGCGCTCCCGCGAGCTCTCGCTCGCCTACGACGCCGACGCGGTCCGCGAGCGCCTGGAGTAGTCGGTTCCCCGTCCCGTCTACCCCTCCCCGTCGTCGCCGTCGTCGGCCCCCTCGGGCGACCACGCCCCGCCGACCCGGTCGGCGCCCGTCAGCTCCGGGCCCGCGTGCTCGGTGAAGGTCACCTTGGCGTTGGGCTCGGGGACGCCGAACCGCTCGCCCGCGGCCTCGATGGCCAGGAGCGCGAACGCCCGGCGGCGCTCGGCCGACCGCCCCCGGCTGACGTCGGCGTCCAACACGAGACGACGGCCGGCGACAGCCCGACCGAGGTGTATCTCCGCGGGCTCGCGCTCGCGGACCGTCACGGCGACGTGGTCGGTCCCCGTCGCCATCTCCGCGGCGTAGCCCTCGGTCAGGTCGGCGGCGAACCCGCGCTTGTCGGCCGGGGCAAGCGGCCCCGTCACGTCGACTGCGAGGTGTGGCACGCCCGCACGGACGCCCGAGACGGGGATGAGTGTGGGGGTCGGGGGCGTCGTCGCCCGCGGCCGGACGAGAATTTGACGAGCCAAAACTCTGTTTTGGGCCGAAGCGTTTATGACTTGAGCCGTCCCTCGGAACGTACGCGTATGAACGACACGGAGCGGTCCCGACCGCGCCGCCGGCTCTCGCGGCGGCGGGCGATCGCCGCCGGGGCGGGCGCGCTCGCCGGGCTGGCGGGCTGTGCCGGCGGTGGCCCGTCCGCCGACGACGGGCCGCCCGTCGCGGTCGCCTCCTTTTTCAGCTTCTACGACTTCGCCCGCAACGTCGCCGCGGACACCCCGATCGAGGTGCGAAACCTGGTCCCGACCGGGCTGCACGGCCACGGCTGGGAGCCAAACGCCAGCATCACGAGAGAGATCATCGAGGCCGACGCGTTCGTCCACGTCGGGCCGGACTTCCAGCCCTGGGCCGACCGGGCGATCCGGACGCTGCGCGACGACGACGCCGACACGCACCTGATCGACGCCCGCGAGGGGGTCGAACTCGTCGATCTCGCGGCGTCGCTCGACCCCGACGAGGAGGGCGTCGGCGCGGGGCGGGGGAAGGACCCACACTTCTGGCTCGACCCCGAGCGCGCGAAGACCTCCGTCGACAACATCGCGGCGGGGCTGAGCGAGATCGCGCCCGACCACGAGGCGACGCTGATCGAGAACGCACGGCGGTACAACTCCGAGACGATCGATCGGATCGACCGGGACTACCGGGCGATCTTCGACGCCGCCGAGCGCGACGTGGTTCAGCTGGCCGCACACAACGCCTTCCAGTACGTCGGCGTGAGATACGGGGTGACGATGCGCCCGCTGGTGACGAGTCTGGCGGCCAGCGGCGACGTCAAGCCGTCCGACATCGCCGCGGCCAAGCGCGTGATCGAGGAGAACGGGATCGACTACATCGCCAACGGCGTCTTCGAGTCGCGCCGGCCGGCGACCCAGCTGCTCGCGGAGACCCAGGTGAAGGCGTACTTCCCGGTGACGCCGTACGCGGGCGTCCGCGAGGACTGGGTCGAGGACGACTGGGGCTACGAGGAGATCGCCTACAACATCAACATGCCCACCTTCCGGATCGTCCTCGGGACGGCGACGCCCGCCGAGGCCGGCCCCACGGAGGGGTGGGCCGACGAGTGGAGGAACTTCGAGTGAGCGCGGCCACACCGGTGCCCGACGGGACGCCGGTCGTCCACCTCGAGGGCGTGTCCTTCGGCTACACCGCGACCCCGGTCGTCGAGGCCGTCGATCTGCGCGTCGACGCCGGCGAGTACGTCGCGATCGTCGGGCCGAACGGCTCGGGCAAGTCGACGCTCCTGAAGCTCGCGCTGGGGCTGTGTCGCCCGGACGAGGGCGTCGCCCGGCTGTTCGGCGAGCCCGCCCACGAGTTCGACGACGGCGCGCGTCTGGGCTACGTCGCCCAGCACGCCAGCGCCTCGAAGGAGATGCCAATCACCGTGCGCGAGGTGGTGAAGATGGGCCGGTTCCCCCACGTCGGCTTCGGCCGGCTCTCGCGGGCGGACTGGCGGATCGTCGACGACGCCCTCGAGACGGTCGGCATGTCGGCCTTCCGGGACCGCCGGGTGACGGAGCTGTCCGGGGGCCAGCGCCAGCGGGCGTTCATCGCCCGCGCGCTGGCGAGCGAGGCCGACCTCCTCGTGTTGGACGAGCCGACCGTCGGGGTCGACGCCGAGTCGGTCGACGCCTTCTACGGGCTGTTGTCGTCGCTGAACGCCGAGGGGATCACCGTCCTGCTGATCGAGCACGACCTGGGTGCCGTCGTCGACCACGCCGAGCGGGTGGTCTGTCTCAACCGCGAGGTCTACTTCGACGGCCCGACCGGGGAGTTCGTCGAGAGCGACGCGCTGGCGCGCGCGTTCGGCACCGCGGTCTCGGTCCAGGGGGGTCGGCGGTGACGGGACCCGCCCTCGCGGTGCTGGCGTCGGGGCCGATCGACGCGGCGCTGTGGCCGCTGTACCAGGTGCTGGAGCTCTGGTCGGGGCTGATGTCCTGGCTCGCGGGGCTGACCGGTCTCGGACTGTTGCAGTACGGCTTCATGCACCGGGCGATCCTGGTCGGGCTGTGCATCGGGGTGATGGCCCCGGCGATCGGCACCTTCCTCGTCCACCGCCAGCTCGCGCTCATCGAGGACGCGCTGGCCCACACCGCCTTCGCGGGCGTCGCCGTCGGGCTGTTCGTCAACGCCGTCTTCGATCTGGGCGTCTCGCCGTACCTGACCGCCGTGGTCGTCGCGATGATCGCTGCGCTGTTCATCGAGCTCATCTCCGAGGTGACCGACGCCTACAACGACGTCTCGATGGCGATCGTCCTCTCGACGGGGTTTGCCCTGGGAACGACGCTCATCAGCGTCAACGCCGGGGGGCTCGCCGTCGGGGTCAACCAGTTTCTCTTCGGGAACCTCTCGACGGTCTCCAGCGAGAGCGCGGCGATCCTGCTCGTGCTCTTTCTCGTCATCGTGGGGGTCACGGCGCTGACGCG
Organism: uncultured Haloferacaceae archaeon; assembly: GCA_964567195.1. Classification (GTDB taxonomy): domain Archaea; phylum Halobacteriota; class Halobacteria; order Halobacteriales; family Haloferacaceae; genus CAZMLQ01. The sequence goes on from CAZMLQ010000027.1 coordinate 13,861, forward strand.
CAACCAGCTGCTGTACGTCACCTTCGACGAGACCGCCGCCGCGGTGTCGGGGCTGTCCGTGCGCTGGTACAACCGGATCATGGTGATGCTGACGGCGATGGTTGTCGTCGGCGCGATGCAGATCATGGGCGTCATCCTGGTCGCGGCGATGCTCGTGGTGCCCGTCGCGGGCGCCGCCCAGGTCTCCCGGAGCTTCAACGAGTCGTTGCTCGTCTCGATCGTCCTCGCCGAGCTGGCCGTCGTCCTCGGGATCGGCGTCTCGTACTACGGCGAGGCGACCGCCGGCGGCGTGATCGTGCTGATCGCGGTCGCCGTCTACGTCGTCGCCGTGGCCGTCGGGAAGCTCCAGACCGCCCTCGGCGACGAGTCGACCCCCGAGACGGGGAGCATCGAGACGGGCGAGACCGGCTCGCCGGGGGACTGATCGGCGCCCACGCCGCCCCCGACGACGACGCGGCCCCTACTCCGCGTTCGCGACGGTGAGTACGGGCACCGGCGCGGTCCGGACGGTCCGCTCGGCGACGCTCCCGAGCAGGATCCGGTCGGTGCCACGGCGCCCGGTCGTCCCCATCCCGACGGCGTGGAGGTTGTCGTCGTCGACGCGGTCGTGGATCGTCTCGACCGGATCGCCGTGCTCGACGTGGGTGACGGTCTCGACCCCGCGGGCGTCGGCCGTCGCGACGACGCGCTCGACGGCCTCGGTCGCGATCCGCTCGCTCTCCGCGCCGGCGATCGTCGACCGGACGTCCGGTCCGAGCACGGAGTCGTCCACCACCGAGAGCACGTGGACGGTCGCGTCGAGCGCCGCCGCCAGCGCGAGGGTCCGGTCGGCGGCGTTCTCCGCGGCGGGGCTCCCGTCGGTCGGGACGAGGAGGCGCTCGTAGGGAAAGACGAGGCGCTCGTCGGGCCGCATCCGGACGGTGAGGACGGGGACCGAGGAGAGACGCACGACCTTCTCGGCCACGCTCCCGACGAGGTGGCGCGAGAGCCCGTCGCGGCCGTGGGTGGGGATCACCACCAGGTCGTGGTCGTACCGGGCGGCGTACTCGACGATCGTGGGGGCGGGGTTGCCCTGGACGACGTCGGTCTCGTACGCCACCCCCCGGCGGTCGAGCGCCGTCGCGGCCGTCTCGACCGTCTGCTCGCCCGCCTGCGCGAGCGCGTCGACGGTCTTTCCCTCGACGACGGTGACGCTGTCGCGCGTGCTGTCGGCGACGTAGAGCACCTGCACGGTGGCGTCGGCCCAGCGGGCGATCTCGGCGGCGTGATCGAGGACCGCGGTGGCCCCCTCGCTCCCGTCGAACGGGAGGAGGATGGTCTCGTACATGGTCGGTGGGCGGCGCTACGTCGCCCGGTCGCTAATGCTTTGACCCGGCTTCGGGGGGCGAGGACGAGTCGTCGGTCCGCACCCGCGAGAGCCGCATCGCGTTGCCCGTGACGCCGACGGTCATGCCCGCGTCGCCCGCCAGCACGGCGAGCCAGATCGGCACGAGCCCGACGGGGACGCCGAGGGCCAGGCCGGCCTTGACCAGCAGGCTGGCCGCGACGTTCTGGCGGATGACGGCGTTGGCCCGGCCCGCGAGCCGGTGGAGGTAGGGCAGCCGCGAGAGGTCGTCGCTCATCAGCGCCACGTCGGCCGTCTCCAGCGCGGTGTCGGTGCCCGCCGCCCCCATCGCCACGCCGACCGTGGCCGTCGCCATCGCGGGGGCGTCGTTGACGCCGTCGCCGACCATCGCGACGCCGCCGTCGAACGCCGCGTCCAGCGCCTCGACCGCGGCGACCTTCTCGTCGGGGAGCAACTCGGCGCGGTACTCGTCGACGCCGACCCGCTCGGCGACGGCGCGGGCGGTCCGCTCGTTGTCGCCGGTCAGCATCACCGTCCGCTCGACGCCCAGCGACCGGAGCCGCTCGATCGCCGCCGCGGCCTCGGGCCGGATCTCGTCGGCGACGGCGATCACGCCCTCGAGCTCGTCCTCGGTGCCGACCAGCACCACCGTCTTGCCCTCGTTCTGGAGCGCGGGGACGGTGTCCGAGAGCAGGTCCAGACAGTCGTTGCGCTCGCACAGCCGCCGGCTGGTTCGCGTGACGACGCCGTCATCGGACCGCTCCGCGGTCTGACTTGCCCGGAAATCGGTGCTCGATTTTCCACCGCCGTCGGTCGTCGCGTGGACGTGCGAGAGGTCGAACCCGAGCTCCGCGAACAGGCCGGGCTTGCCCGCGTAGTGGGGCGTCCCGTCGAGGTCGGCCCGGACGCCCTTGCCGGTGATGCTCTCGAACCGCTCGACCGACCGCTCGGCCACCCCGGCCCCCTCGGCCCGCCGGACGATCGCCTCGCCGATCGGGTGCTCGCTGCGTCGCTCGAGCCCGCGGGCACACCGCAACACGTCCGCCTCGGTGGTCCCTTCGAGCGCGATCACGTCGGTCACGGTCAGCTCGCCCCGCGTGAGCGTCCCCGTCTTGTCGAAGGCGACGGCCTCGACCGCGCCCGCCGCCTCGAGGTGGGTGCCGCCCTTGATCAGGACGCCGTTTCTCGCCGCCGCCGTGAGCCCCGAGACGACCGAGACCGGCGTCGAGATGACGAACGCGCACGGACAGGCCAGCACCAGCAGCGTCAGCCCGTCGACCACCGCCGCCGACCAGCTCGTGCCGAACGCGACGGGGCTACCCACCGTCACCAGGACGGCGAACGCGACCACGACCGGGGTGTAGTAGGCGGCGAAGCGCTCGATGAACTGCTCGCGCTCGGTCCGGGTCGCCCCCGCGTCCTCGATCTGGCGGACGATCCGCGAGAGGGTGTCCTCGCCGGCCGCCGAGGCGACCGCGACGTCGAGCGCGCCGGTCTCGTTGATCGTGCCGGCGTAGACCTCGTCGCCGACCGTCTTGTCGACCGGCACGGACTCGCCGGTGATCGGGGACTGATCGACCGGCCCCTCGCCCGCGATCACCTCGCCGTCGGTCGGGATCCGCTCGCCCGGCCCCACCACGACCACGTCGCCCACGGCGACGTCCTCGACGGGGACGGTCTCGGTCGTCCCGTCCCGCCTGACCGTCGCCTCGTCGGGCGAGAGCGCCATCAGCTCCCGCAGCGAGTCGCGGGCACGGTCCATCGAGGCCCGCTCGAGGAGTTCGGCGACGCCGAACAGCACCGCCAGCGTCGCGGCCTCGAAGTACAGGCGCTCGCCGAAGGCCAGGCTGGCCGCCAGCGCACCCAGGATCGCGACGGTCATCAGGAAGTCGATGTCCAGACTCAGCGCCCGCGCCGAGCGGGCGCCGTTCCGGACGATCGGCGCCCCGGCGACCGCGACGGCGACCAGAAAGCACACATCGGCCAGGAACACCGGCGCCCCGAGGACGGTCGCGAGCTCGGGGTCGAACCGTCCGAGCGGGAACTCGAGCGCCAGCCCGGCCGCGAGGAGGACGCCACCGACGGCCGTCCGTCGCGCCCGCGCGCTCCGCCAGACGCCGTCGCCGTCGTCGCGGCCGTGCTCGTGACCGTGGCCGTGACCGCGGTCGTCGCCGTCGCTCCCGACGACCTCGTAGCCGGCCCCCTCGACGGCCGCGACGAGGTCGGCCACCGACGCCCGCCCCGGATCGTAGCGGACGACGATCCGCCCCGTCGCGGGGCGGGTCTCGGCGCCCGTCACGCCCGCGACGCGCCCGAGCGCGCGCTCGACCGTCCCCCCACAGGAGGGACAGTCCATCTCCGGCACCGAGAGCCGGACCGTCGCGTCCGCCGGCGCCCGGCCGCGGTCGCGGTCGCGGTCGGCGTTCCGATCGCTCATCGCGCCCCCGTAGGCGGGGCGGGGTTATTAGTTCGACTGCCAACGATCCCGCCTCAGGTCACAGTATCTATCAACTGACGACAGTCGCGTTAACAACTTTCGGCGGCGGGAGGTGTGACGACGGCCGGCTCCGGCCCGCGGGAGCTTTGGGTCACACGCCCCTATCCGGCCCGTGCACGACCCCGACGAGACCGACCTCGAGATCCTCGGGCTGTTGCTGGCCGACGCCCGCCGGCCGTACAGCGAGATCGCCGACGCCGTCGGGCTCTCCGCCCCGGCCGTCTCCGACCGCGTGAGCCGGCTCCGGGAGCGCGGGATCATCGAGCGGTTCACCCTCGACGTCGACCGCTCGCAGCTCCGCGAGGGGCTCCCCGTGCTGGTGTGGCTCGAGCCCGCGGCCGCCGGCGCCGCCCCCGGTCCCGAGGCGATCCGCGAGCGACTCCTCGACGCCGGACCGGTCGAACACGTCTTCACGACCGCGGCGGCCGACCTGGTCGTCGTCGCCCGGGCGCCGGACGCGGACGTGGCGGGCTGGCTCGCCGGGCTCCTCGACGAGGGGGCGGTCGCCGACCTCGAGGTGGTGCTCCTGTCGGGGGTCGACTGGTCGCCCGACCTCGGGGCCACGGCGTTCGCGCTCGACTGCGCACAGTGTGACAACACGGTCGACAGCGAGGGGACGACGAGCCGGTTCGGCGGGGAGCTCTACGCCTTCTGCTGTCCCTCCTGTGTGGCCCGCTTCGCCGAGCGCTACGAGCGCCTCGACGGCGACGGGGACGACGACTGATCCCGAGCTCGCCCGGTCGATTCAGAATCCAAAGTCAGAACGGCTCGGGATCGAACGATCGAAAGGGAAACCGGGTTGAACGAGGGGACCGTAGCACGGGTATGAGCCGACGCCGGAGCCGCCTCGACGTCCAGGGGATGAGCTGTGCGAGCTGTGCGGCGACGGTCGGCGACGCCGTCGAGTCGCTCGACGGGGTGGCGACGGCGACGGTCAACGCCGCGACGGACGAGGCCACCGTCGAGTACGACCCCGAGACGGTCTCGCTCGACCGGATCGTCGACGCCGTCGCGGCGGCGGGCTACACGCCGGTCACGGCCTCGGCGACCGTCGGGATCACCGACATGTCGTGTGCGAGCTGTGCGACGACGGTCGGGGACGCGCTCGCGGGGCTGTCCGGCGTCGTCGCGGCCGAGGTCAACGCCGCGACCGACGAGGCCCGCGTCACCTACCTCCCGGCCGAGACCGACCGGTCGGCGCTCGTCGCGGCGATCGAGCGCGCCGGCTACTCGGCCGTCCGCGAGACCGACGACGAGTCGGGGGCGGACGCCCGGCGGGCCGCCCGCGAGGCCGAGACCGGACGCTGGCGCCGGCGGACGCTGTTCGGCGCGGTGCTGTCGGCGCCGCTGGCGCTCGTGCTGGTCGACGCGGTCCTGTTCGGCGGTGCGCTCCTCCCCGACCGCCTCCTCGGGGTCGGCGTCGGCTGGATCGCGTTCCTGCTGGCGACGCCCGTCCAGGTCGTGCTCGGGCGGCCGTTCTACGAGAACTCCGCCACCGCGATCCTGGGCGAGGGCCGCGCCACGATGGACGTGCTGATCGCGCTGGGTTCGACCACCGCCTACGGCTACTCCGTGGCGTCCCTGCTCGGGCTGGTCGCGGGCGGGCTCTACTTCGACACGGCGGCGTTCGTCCTCCTGTTCGTCACGCTCGGCAACTACCTGGAGGCGCGCTCGAAGGGCCGCGCGGGCGAGGCGCTGCGGCGACTGCTGGCGATGGAGCCCGAGACGGCCACCGTCGTCGAGGACGGGACCGAGCGAGAGGTCCCTCTCGCGGAGGTGACGGTCGGCGACCGGCTGAAGGTCCGCCCCGGCGAGCGGATCCCGACCGACGGCGTCGTCGTCGACGGCGGGTCGGCGGTCGACGAGTCGGCGGTCACGGGCGAGTCGGTCCCCGTCGAGAAGCGCCCGGGCGACGAGGTGGTCGGCTCGACGATCAACGAGCACGGCGTCCTCGTCGTCGAGGCGACGCGGGTCGGCGCGGAGACGGCCCTCCAGCAGATCGTCGAGACGGTCCGGGAGGCCCAGTCCCGCCAGCCCGATGTCCAGCGCCTCGCCGACCGCGTCTCGGCGTACTTCGTGCCGGCGGTCGTCGCCAACGCCGTGCTGTGGGCCGTCGTCTGGGCCCTGTTCCCGGGCGCCCTCGCGGGGCTGGTCGACGCGCTTTCGCTGTGGGGGCTCGTCGCGGGCGGCCCCGTCGCCCCCGGCGGGGTCTCGGCCGTCGAGTTCGCCGTCGTCGTCTTCGCGTCGGCCGTGCTGATCGCCTGTCCCTGCGCCCTCGGGCTCGCGACCCCCGCCGCGACGATGGTCGGGACGACCGTCGGCGCCCGCAACGGGATCCTCTTTCGGGGCGGTGACGTGCTGGAGCGGACGAGAGACGTCGACACCGTCGTCTTCGACAAGACGGGGACGCTCACGACCGGCGAGATGGCGCT
>CAZMLQ010000028.1:0-5331 GCA_964567195.1 uncultured Haloferacaceae archaeon
TCGGCGGTCGGGAGCATCACGTGGACGAGGCCGCCGACGCCCGTCTCGGGGTCGTAGAGCGCGACCCCGACACACGAGCCCAGCCCGGAGGTGACCAGCGCCGCGTCGTCGGCGACGGCGAGTTCGGCGATCCCGACCCGCCGGCTGTCGGGGGCTGTGGCGGCCACGGCGCTCACTCGCCGCCCTCGATGCGCTCGAAGGAGGCGCGGCTGTCGAGCCGGCCCAGCCGGTCGGGATCGAGCGTCCCGAGCGCGTCGGTCAGCGCGTCGGCCTCGGGCAGGACGTAGACGTCACAGCCCACCTCCCGGCCGTCGGTCCGGATGACGGTGTCGACGACGAAGGCGTGCTCCTGGGTGCGGCCGAGGCGGGCGGCGACGGGGTCGAGCACGGCCGAGCCCATGTCGTCGACCACCTCGGGCGGCGAGTGGTCGATGGTGATCGCGAGCACGTCCGCCCAGCCGTCGATGAACCCGCTGGTCATCACGTTACAGACCTCGGCGAGCGCGCTGCGACCCATCGAGCCCAGCCCGTCGTCCGCGCCGGTGCCGCCGGGCACGAGCGCGTCGGCAACGGTCTCGGCCGAGTCGACGTCGAAGAGGATGGCGAGATAGCCCGCCAGCCCCTCGAGTTCGAGCACGGCCCCCAGCCGGCGGCGGTCGTCGAGCCGGCGGGGGGCCTCGTGGACCGGGACGAACGAGAGCTGAGTCACCTCGACGTCGGTCTCCATGCCCGTCATCGCGGTCATGTGGTCGGAGGCGCTCTCGGCCCCGCGGCTCGTCATCCGGTCGAACGCGACCAGCCGGTCGACCGGGAGGGCGTCGTCGGCGCCGTCGGCGCCGACCACCGTCCGCACCGACTCGCGCTCGGGCAGCATGAACAGCCGGAAGCCGACCGCCTCGTCGGCCGTGTCGAGGTGTGCCTCGAAGACGAAGGCGTACTCGTCCTCCGCGACGGGCACCTCCGCGAGCAGGTCGGCGGCGTCGTCGCCGTCGACGAACTCGGGGGTCGAGATGTCGATGGCGGTCCCGAGGTAGTCCGCCCAGCCGTCGACGAAGCCGCTGGTGACGATGTTGCCCACCTCCTCGATCCCGCTCCGGCCCGCGTCGGTCGCGTCCTCGCCCAGCAGCCGGGGCAACACCGTCCCCGTCAGCCGGTCGACGCTGCCGGGCTCGAACGCCAGGACCGTCTGGCCCGCCAGCCCGCCGTCGAAGCGGATCCGGACGCCCGCGAACGTCCCGGTCGAGAGCGCCGTCCGGAGGTCCGCGCCCGAGAGCAGGTTCACGCTCGTCACCTCGACGTGTGTCTCGACGCCCGTCAGTCGCCCCATCGAGTCGGCCGCCCGCTCGGCACCCTCCCGGGCCAGCCGGCTGTACGTGCCCAGAGAGTCGACGTCGACGCGCATCAGGCCGGCACCACGTCGTCGATGGCGGCCACGACGTTGGGCTTTTGAAACGGCTTCGTGATGTAGCCGTCGGCCCCCGCCTTCACCGCGGCCTTCATCTTCTCCTCCTGGCCGACACTCGTACACATGATCACGTTCGCGTCCGGATCGGCCTCCTTGATCTCGGCCGTCGCCGTCACGCCGTCCCGGATCGGCATCACGATGTCCATCATCACCAGGTCTGGCTCCTCGGCGGCGTAGAGTTCGACCGCCTCCACCCCGTTCTCTGCCTCCGCGACGATCTCGTGGTCTGTCTCCAGGATCTCCCGGAGCAGACTGCGCATGAACTCCGAGTCGTCGACGATCAGGACCTCCGTCGTCATCACACCCACCTCCCCCGGCGGAGAGCCTAAAGCCTCGCCCGCCGTTATCAGCCGTGATAGGTCACGCGAGCTCGGTCGGGTCGAGCCAGAGGACGAAGCCGTCGTCGCGTTTGAGCACCCCGCGGACGGCGTCGTCGTCGCCGACGGGCGCCTCGTCGACCAGCCCGGGGTCGACGTCGACCACCTGCCGGACCGCGTCGACGATCCAGCCAAGCGCCTCCCCCTCCGGGAGGCGCTCGGGGTCGAGGACGACGATCCGCTCGCCCGCACCCCCCTCGATCCCGAGGGCGGTCGTCGGGTCGAGCACCGAGGTCGTCCGGCCCCGCAGGTCGATGACCCCCTGTACGTGGGCGGGCGTGTTCGGGACCGGCGTCAGCCCGCCCCGGTCGACGATCTCCGCGACGTACTCGATGTCGACACAGTAGGTCTCCGTGCCGAGTTCGAACTCGAGCACCTGCGCGCGCTCGCTCTGTCCGTCCTCGCCGGCGTTGGTGTGGTCCGTGGCCCCCATGATCGGTCGCCGCCGTGACGCGGCGTCGGTCGATCGTCTCCCGTCGGTCACATCAACGTTTTCGCCCGGTTCTCGGGACTGATAGTTCGAGAGGGGGGCGACCGTGCGGGACCGACGCCGGGGGGGCGAGCGGGCCCGCACCCGTGTTATCAGCGGTGATTCTCCGGTCCGAACCTATAAGCGCACCCTCGGACGACGACGGGACGACAGGATGACCGACCGGAGCGCGCGCCGCGACGGCGGGGCCGTCACCGCCGTGGTGGTCGACGACTCGCGGTTCATGCGAACGCTGATCGGCGACATCCTCGCCGACGGCGGGGTGGAGGTGGTCGCCGAGGCCGGCGACGGCGAGGCGGCCGTCGGGCAGGTCCTCGAGCACGAGCCGGACGTGGTGACGATGGACGTCGAGATGCCGGGGACCGACGGGCTGACGGCGGTCGAGCGCCTGATGGACGAGCGCCCGACCCCCGTGTTGATGCTGAGCGCGCACACGGGCGCCGGCACCGAGACGGCCTTCGAGGCGCTAGAGCGGGGCGCGGTCGACGTTTTCGCCAAGCCCGGCGGCGAGGTGTCGGCGGGGATGTCCGAGCGGGGCGACCGCCTGGTCGAGACCGTCCGGACCGTCGCCCGGGCGGACGTGCCCGTCGAGCGCGGGCGCGAGCGGGGGCGAGGGCGGGACCGCCCGTCGGCCGGGCGCGAGGCCGGGGACGCGACCGACTACCGCCCGGACGCGACGCTCGTCGTCGGTGCCTCGACCGGGGGTCCGGGCGTCGTCGAGGAGGTCCTCGCCGGTCTGCCCGGCGACGCCGACCTCCGGGTGCTGGTCGTCCAGCACATGCCCGAGGGGTTCACCGAGCGGTTCGCGGGTCGTCTGGACGAGCGCACGGCGTTCGACGTCCGCGAGGCCGGCGACGGCGACCGGCTGGGGCCGGGCGAGGCCGTCGTGGCGCCGGGCGGGCGCCACCTCCGGGCGACTGGCTGGCGGCGCGGCCGGCTCGGGCTCTCGCTGAGCGACGAACCGCCGGTCCACGGCACCCGCCCGGCGGTCGACGTGACGATGCGGTCGGTCGCCGAGGCGGCCGACGGGCCGCTGGTCGGCGTCGTGCTGACCGGGATGGGCCGGGACGGCGCCGCGGGGCTGCGGGCGGTCGCGACCGCGGGCGGACACACGATCGCACAGGACGAGGCGACGAGCGCCGTCTACGGGATGCCCCGGGCGGCGGTCGAGACGGGCGCGGTCGACCGCGTCGTCCCCGCCGGGCGGGTGGCGACGGCGGTCGGGGAGCATCTGGGCCGATGAGCGACGACCACCTCGACGCGTTCGTGCGCGAGAGCGAGACGCGCATCAGAGAGCTGAACAACGCCCTCCTGGCGCTGGAGGACGAACCGGACGACGAGGAGGCGATCGACCGGGTCTTCCGGACCGCCCACACCCTGAAGGGCAACTTCGGCGCGATGGGCTATCACGACGCCGCCGACCTCGCCCACGCGGTCGAGGACCTGCTCGACGCGGTCCGGCGGGGCGAGATCGAGCCCACCCCGGCGCTCATGGACGAGGTGTTCGCGGGCGTCGACCGGATCGAGGCCGTCGTCGCGGAGATCGGGCGATCGGGCGGGGTCGAGAGCCCCGTCGAGGACCGGGTGAGGGCGCTCCGGGCGGTCCTCGACGACGACGCGACCGGCGACGGCGCGACCGACGACGGCGCGACCCTCGACAGCCACCACCGCGTCGCGGTGACGCTCGCCGAGACGGAGATGCCGGGCGTGGACGCGATGCTGGCGCTCGAGACGGCCGGGGCCGAACACGAGGTCGTCGGGACCGAGCCGGCGCGCGAGCGCGTCGAGGACGGCGCGTTCGAGGACGGCTTCGAGGCCACGGTCGCGGCGCCCGACCCGGACGCCGCGGTCGCGGCGTTCGAGTCGGCGCGCCAGGTGGCGACCGCCGCGGCCGTCGGTGGGACGACGACCGAGGACGGGGGCGAGACCACGGAGGGAGCCGGCGACGACGCCGACGGCGGCGAGGACGGCGACGGGGCAGACGCCGACGCGGGCGACGACGCCGACGGCGGCGAGGGCGGCGGGCCGGACCTCTCGACGGGCGAGATCGGCTCGGTCCGGGTCGACGTCGACCAGCTCGACGACCTCTACGGGATGGTCGAACAGCTGGTGACCAGCCGGATCAAGCTCCGGCAGGCGGTCGACGGGGCCGACGACCGGCTGGACGAGCTTGACAAGGTGACGACGAGCCTCCAGAACACGGTGATGGACATGCGCCTGATCCCGGTCGAGCGGGCGGTCAGCACCTTCCCGCGGCTGGTCCGGGATCTCGCGCGCGACCTCGAGAAGGAGGTCGACCTCCGGATGGAGGGGACCGACGTCGAGCTCGACCGGAGCATCCTCGACGAGATCTCCGATCCCCTGATGCACGTCGTCCGGAACGCGGTCGATCACGGGATCGAGCCGCCGGCCGAGCGCGAGGCGGCGGGCAAGCCCCGGACCGGGACGGTGACGCTCCGGGCCGAGCGGACGGGCGATCGCGTCTCGATCGCCGTCAGCGACGACGGCGCGGGGCTGGATCCGGCGGCGATCCGCGACACCGCGGTCGAGGAGGGGGTCCACGACCGCGAGACGGTGGCGGCGATGACCGACTCCGAGGTGTTCGAGCTGATCCACCACCCCGGGCTGTCGACCTCGACCGAGGTGACCGACATCTCCGGCCGAGGCGTCGGGATGGACGTGGTCCGCTCGACGGCTCGCCGGCTCGACGGCGACGTCTCCGTCGAGAGCACGCCCGGCGAGGGCACCACCGTCACCGTCGAACTGCCCGTCTCGATGGCCATCGTCAAGGTGTTGTTCGTCGTCGTCGGCGCCCGGAGCTACGGCGTCCCGATCAAGGCCGTCGACGAGGTGAGCCGCGGGATCGACGTCGAGACGGTTCGGGGCGAGCCGGTGGTCGAACACGACGACCGGGCCTACCCGCTGATCGACCTGCGGGAGGCGCTGGCGGTCGAGCGTCTGCCCGCCGGCGACGGAGACGGGTCGCCCGCCGGCGACGG
>CAZMLQ010000028.1:5431-13136 GCA_964567195.1 uncultured Haloferacaceae archaeon
CGACGGCGGCTCGGCCACCCCGTCCGACGGCGACGACGGCGACCGATCGGACGAGTGTACGTACGTCCGGGTTCGCGAGTCGGTCCGCGAGGTCGTGCTGTCCTGTGACGCGGTCAGCGGGCAGGAGGAGGTGGTGGTCAAGCCGTTCCAGGGGCGGCTGGGCGACACGCCGGGGCTGAGCGGGACGGCCGTCGTCGGCGACGGCGAGGTGGTGCCGATCGTGGACGTTGGGTCGCTATGAGCGGCTCCGACGCGGGCTTCGGGCAGCTGATCGAGTACATCGAGCGCGAGGTGGAGTTCGCCACCAGCCACTACAACGACGCCTACCTCGACCGGCGGATCACGGCCCGGATGCGCCGGACCGACGCCGACGGCTACGGCGCCTACCGCCGGCTGCTGGCGCGCGACGACGACGAGCGGGCGGCGCTGCTCGACGCGTTGAGCATCAACGTGACCGGCTTCTTCCGCAACCCCGAGGTCTGGGAGCGGCTGCGGCCGGTGCTCGCCGATCTGACCGACGACCGCCACCGGGTCGAGGCCTGGAGCGCCCCCTGTGCCGACGGGCGCGAGCCGTACTCGCTGTCGATGCTCGCGCTCGACGAGCCGTCGGTCGACGCCGCCCGGCTCTCGGTGCTCGGCACCGACATCGACGAGGACTCGCTGGCCGCGGCCCGTGAGGGGATCTACGAGACCACCCGGACGACCGACATCGGGGCCGAGCTCGCCCCGCTCGCCGACCCCGGGCGGTACGTCTCGGTCGACGACGACCGCTTTCGCGTCCGCGAGCGCGTCCGCGATCGGGTCTCGTTCGAGCGCCACGACCTGATCCGCGGGCGGGCGCGGGGCCCGTTCGATCTGGTCTGTTGTCGCAACCTGCTGATCTACATCGACCGCGAGCACGAGCGCCCGGTCGTGGGGACGGTCGCCGACTCGCTGCGCGAGGGGGGCTACCTGGTGATCGGCAAGACGGAGACGATCCCCGACGCCCACGCCGACCGGTTCGAGGCGGTCGACCGGTCGAACCGGATCTACCGCCGCACCGGCGACGGAGGGCGCTGATGTCGGTCTACCGCCACGAGCGCGCGGGCGACACCGCCGCGCTGGTCGATCTCGCGACGGGGAGTTCGAGCGACGCGGTCCGGGCCCGGGCGGTCGAGGCGCTCGGCGGGCTGGACGAGGTGGCCGACGGGACCGACGACGCGGACGCCGTCGAGACGCTGGTGACGGCCGCGACCGAGGACGAGGCGGTCGCGGTGCGGGCGGCGGCGATCGACGCCCTCGACCGGATCGGCCCGGAGGCGCTGGAGCGGACGATCGCGCGCCTGGAGGGGATCGAGACGGGCGACCGGGCGGGCTGGGCGGCGGCCGCGGCCTACGTGGACGCGCTGGACGCCGAGCGGCCGTCGGTCCGGATGGCGGCGGCGACGGTGCTCGGCCGGATCGGCGACGCCGAGGCGGTCGGGCCGCTCGTCGAGCGTCTCGAGGGCGACGAGCCCCGGCCCCGGGTCCGGGCGCGGACGGCGCGGGCGCTTGGCCGGATCGGCGATCCCCGGGCGGCCGGCGCGCTGACCGACGCGCTCGACGACGGGGCGACGGCGGTGCGGCGCGAGGCGGCGGTCGCGCTGGGGGCGGTCGGGGCGGTCGATCTCGGCGGGCTGGTCGCGGCGACCGACGACCCCGACGAGGGGGTGCGACGGGCCGCGGTCGACGCGCTGGGCGCGAGCGGCGATCCCGCGGCGCTGTCGGCGCTGGTCGACGCGCTCGACGACCGGAGCGGCGCGGTCCGGCGGGCGGCGGTCGTCGCGACCGTCGAGTTGCTGTCGGAGGCGCCGCCAGAGCGCAGCCACGAGCTCCGGGAGTCGGTCGTCTCAAAGCTCCGGGCGGCCGCCGACGGGGCGGTGGTCGAGCCGCTGGCGGACCTGCTGGCCGAGGGCCGCCAGCCCCGGGCGCGGCGGAACGCGACGTGGCTGCTCGGCCGGGTCGCGGGCGAGGACGGGACGGCGGCCGCGGCGCTGGTCGACGCGCTCGACGACGACGACGCGACCGTCGCGCGGTTCGCGGCGACCGGGCTGGCCGAACTCGGCGACGACGTCGAGGGGCGTCTGCTCGCGCTGCTCGACGGCGACGCCACGGCCGACGCGCGGGCGATGGCGGCGTTCGCGCTCGGTCGGGTCGGCGGCGACCGTGCGCGCGAGCGCCTGGAACGGCTGGTGGACGAGGCCGAGGCCGAGGCGGTCCGGCGGCGGGCCCTGGGCGCGCTCTCGAAGCTCGGGAGGCGAGCGCCGTGAGCGGGGACGAGCGGAAGCTGCTGGACGGACGCGGGCGGTTCGCCCAGGTCCAGAAGGGCGACCGGCGGCTGGGCGACGCCGGCTGGACGGAGGGCCGGCTGGTGCTCTCGACCCGACGGCTGGTGCTCGCGGGCAACGACGGCAGCCGGACGCTCCCGCTGTCGGCGATCGGATCGATCGGGGGCCGCTACGACGTGAACCAGGCGATCGCACAGGTCGCGGGCTACGTCGCGCTCGGGACCGAGGACGGGGTGGTGCTGATCGCGCCGCGCGAGCGCGAGCCGTTCGAGCGGGCGCTGTTCGGCGCGGTGCTCGACCGGACGGTGGTGCTCGTGCGCCACCCGGCCGTCGAGGGCGGGGTCGTCCAGGACACCGGCTGGCGGAAGGCGCGGCTGAAGGTCGAGGACGGGTCGCTGGCGCTGGCGGTCGCGGACGGCTCGTTCGTCGAACTCCGGCTCGACGAGGTGGGCGGGGTGACCGAGGGCGAGCGGACGGTCGTCGACGAGAAGCGCCGGGTGGTGGAGGTCGCCCACGTCGAGGACGAGACGAGCGTCGAGACCTACCTCGCGGGGCCCGAGCGGCGCTGTGGCTTCGTCGAGACGCTGCTCTCGCGGGGGGCCGAGCGCAACCGGGCCACGCTCGATCTGGACGAGACCGAGCGAGAGGTGTTGATGGCGCTGTACTCGGGGGTCTCGCCGTTCGAGATCCCGGAGTTCGTCGGGATTGAGGTCGACCGCGTCGAGGAGACGTTCGAGCGCCTGATCGAGCTCGAGGTGCTGGAGGAGGTCCGGATGCGCCGCGAGGTGAGCCTGACCACCCGCGGGCGGAACCTCGCCAGCGAGTCGATCAACGAGCAGTGAGCGGGGTGTGCCGGCGCGGCTGACGGCCGTCAGACGCCGAACGGGAGACTTTTACTCCCCGGTTACCAAACTCGATATCGTAATGGCGGGAGGGACCGGGGGCGACGTCGACGGCGCCGAGCTCGTGCGAACGCTCGGCAGCAAGTACAGCGCCGAGATCCTGGGGGCGACGGGTGAGCCCAAGTCCGCACAGGAGCTGAGCGACCGCCTCGGCGTCCCGATCGCCACCTGCTACCGGCGGATCGAGGAGCTGAGCGACGCCGACCTGCTCGAACTCGAGGACAGCGTCCTCTCCGAGGAGCGCCGCCGCGTCGACGTCTACCGCCGCGAGGTCGAGTCCGTCACCGTCAGTTTCGGCGAGGACGGCTTCGGCCTCGAGGTCGAGGAGCGCACCCGCGTGAAGAACAAGCTCGACGACGCCTGGCGGGCGCTCTCCGACGGCCGGTAGCCCTCGTTATCAGCATCGATTTTCGCGGGAGAGGGTTTAGGAGCGCCGGCGGCGAGAACCGGGACGAGACAGATGAAGATCATCACCCTCGCGTACCTGGGGAGCAGTCTCCTTCTCATCGCAGCCGGGTTCGTCATGGTCGGGCTCGCCGTCCGGGCCTACCGCCAGACCACGCGTCGGGCGATGATCCACCTCTCGATCGGCTTCACGCTCGTCGTCGCGGCGGCAGCCTCGACGGCCATCAGCACGCTCGTCGAGGGGTTCGCGCCCGCCCGGTCACTCCTGCTCGTGAACAACGGGATCACCTCGGTCGGCTACGTCTTCGTCGTCTACAGCCTGATCAGCTACGAGTGAGCGTGGGCGGACGATTTATTCCGGCGGGCGTCGTGGGCGGGGTATGCGCCCCGACCCCGACCCCGATCGCGAGGACGACGACGGGAACGGCGCGCCCGAGGCGCTCGATCCGGAGGACGTCGACATCGAGGACGACGAGTACGTCCGCGAGATCGACGAGAACCGGTACGTGGTCTCGGCCGACGAGCCGATCGGCGCCGTCGATCCCCGCCCCCGCGACCGCTCGCGCGGCGGGGCCGACGAGGACGACGGGCCGGCGGCCGGGGCCGGGGTCGACGCCGACGGGCCGGCCGAACTGACCGACGAGCGCGTCCACGACTGGCTGAAGGCCCAGGTGGCGAACGTCGACACCGCCTACGCGTTCGACGTGACCGCCCGCTTCGACGACACGGTCGGCAGCCACCGCCTGCGCTCGGACGACGTGGTCTCGGCGTTCGAGTCGCTCCTGCTCTGGAACGCCCGCCGGATCGACGACCGCACCGCCGCGGAGTCGGTGCTCGGCATCCTGCTCACCGAGTCGAACCTCGCGGTGCGGTATCCGCCGGGCACGCTCGCGGCGCTGGTCGAGGCCAGCGGGCTCGGCCCCGAGGACACGATCGCCGATCTGCTCGCGGCGACCGGCGATCGGGAGGGGCTCGTCTTTCCCCCGCCGGGGGCCGACGTGCGCGGCCGGGACCGGGACTGACTAGCCGTCGAACGGCGAGTTGCCGCCGCCGGCGCCGGGCGGACCGCCGGCCCCACCGTCGCCCCCCAAGCCCGACTCCATGAGCGAGAAGCCCGCGGCGTCCCGGTGGACGGTGATCCCCCCCGGCCCGATGTCCATCGGAAACACCTCGTTGTCGAAGTCCTGCTTTCGCATCTTCGCCACCCAGAGATAGCGGTTGACGTCGGCGTTGGTCGGGATCTGCGAGAGGTAGACGTTGCCGTCGGTGAGGAAGTTCTCGAGGCTGATCTCGGTCTCGGGGAAGATGCCGCCCTGCTCGTTGACCAGCAGCGCCGTCTGCCCGTTCTCCTTCAGGATGTCGATGAACCGCAACAGGTAGGTCCGGCGCTCGCGCTCGTCCTCGAAGAACATCGAGAACATGGTGAACGAGTCGACGACCAGCCGGGAGTACTCCTCCTGGGAGACGTACTCGAGGATGCGATCGATCGTCGAGGAGAAGTCGTCCTCGCGCAGCAGGTCGCGCTTGTCGTAGACGACGATGTCACCCGCCTCGACCAGCTCGTCCCACTCGTCGAAGCCGATGGAGGCGGCGGCCTGGGCGATGTCGGATGCGTTCTCCTCGAACGAGAGGTAGATGCCCCGCTCGTCGAACTCGCGGACGCCGTGGTAGAGAAACTGCATGCTCAGGATGCTCTTACCGGTCCCGGGGTTGCCGCTGACGAGCACCGCGGCGTTCCGGGCGATTCCGCCGCCGAGGATCTCGTCCAGCCCCTCGACGCCGGTCTTCACGAGGTCGACCATGCCCGCCTATCGCCGTCCGGGCATTAGTGTCTGGCGGGGGGCGATTCGCGACCCTCGATCCCACCCGACCCTGGCTCGTCGTGCAAAACGGGGACCTGCGTGGGACGCGAACGTCTCACGATGGCACTCGATCTCCCGTCGATCGACCGCGAGGAGGAGGCGGGACCGCGCGCGGTCCTCCTCCTCGAGTCCCGACCGTCGGGCGACGGCGCGCGGGCGTGTGCCCGACTGCTGTCGACCGCGGAGCCGGCGACGACGGCGCTGGTGCTGGTGACGCTGGTCCAGCCCGCGGCGACCAGGCTCGGCGTCCGCGACCGGATCGCCTCCCCGCCCGACCGGACGGCCGTCGTCGACGCCAGCGTGGCCGACGTGACGGGCGGCGACGACGACGGGGACACCACGCTCCGGCGGGTCTCCGGCCCCGAGAACCTCACCCGCATGGGCGTCGCCGTGACCGAGACGCTGGCCGGGCTCGACGGCCGCCGGCCGATCCTCTGTTTCGACTCGCTCTCGGTGCTTCTCCAGTACGTCCCGCCGCGGGCGGCGCTGCGGTTCCTGACGACCCTGCGGAGCCACCTCGACGCCGCACGCGCGCGGGCGCACTTCCACCTGGATCCCGGCGTCCACGACGAGCGGACGGTCGCGGCCCTCCGGTCGGCGCTCGACGAGGTGGTCGAGGCCGGCTAGAGGCTCCGCCCGAGCACGAGGTAGAGTCCGGCGAGCGCCGACTCGAAGACGAGCGTGCCAAGCGCCGAGAGGACGGCGAACCGGCGGGTCGACATGCCGGCCAGCCCCGCCGGGACCGTGAGCATGCCGCGTGTGAACAGAAGCGAGTTGCTCACCGGGACGACCACCGGACCCCAGCGCCCGAACCACGACTCGAACCGGGCGAGGCGGTCGTCGCCGACCCGGAACCACCGGCTGTCGAGCAGATACTCCCGGCCGGCCCGCCGGGCCAGCACGAACAGGGCACACTGGCCGACGGTCGCGCCGACCACGGCGACGGCGATCACGGCGACGACGCGGTCGGGCCCGTCGCCAAGGAGGACCAGCGCCCCCGGGACGACGAGTTCGGAGGGCATGAAGTACATCAGCATCGCCCCCTCGAGGACGAACACCGCGAACAGCACCAGCAGGGCGTACTCCGAGTCCAACAGCGCGCGCAGCGTCGACGGCATCGTCGCGACCCCGTCGGCGGCCATCCCGCCCGGCTCCGTGCGGGGCGCTCATAGCCCTTTCGGAGACAGCGACGCGGTTTAGGCCGGCGGTCCCGAACGCCGCCCCATGCAGGGCCCGGAGCGACCCCGACGGCTCCGCCGGGACGGGATCAGAGCGCTCGTGAGCGAGACGCGCATTTCGGCGGGTGATCTGATCGCACCGGTGTTCGTCGACGCCACCGCCGACGCCCGGCGGCCGATCGAGTCGATGCCCGGCCACGAGCGGGTGCCGGTCGCTGCGGTCGCCGACCGGGTGGCCGAACTCGCCGCGGTCGGCGTCGGGGGCGTGATGCTGTTTGGCGTGCCCGAGTCGAAAGACGAGGTGGGCTCGCGGGCCTGGGCCGCCGACGGCGTGATCCAGCGCGCGCTCGCCCGCCTCGACGACGCGGCCGTGCCCGTTGTGACCGACGTCTGTCTCTGTGAGTACACCGACCACGGCCACTGTGGCGTGCTGGAGACGGGGGCGCGCGACGGGGCCACCCTGACCGTCCACAACGAGGGGACGCTGGACCTGCTCGCCAGGACCGCCGTCTCCCACGCCGAGGCCGGCGCCGACGCCGTCGCCCCCTCCAGCATGACCGACGGGATGGTGGGCGCGATTCGGACCGGGCTGGACGAGGCCGGCCACGGCGCGGTGCCGATACTCAGCTACGCCGTCAAGTACGAGAGCGCCTTCTACGGCCCGTTCCGGGACGCCGCAGACGGCGCCCCCGCGTTCGGGGACCGGCGTCACTACCAGATGGACCCCGCGAACGCCCGGGAGGCGCTGCGCGAGGCCCGCCTCGACGTCGAACAGGGCGCCGACGCGGTGATGGTCAAGCCGGGACTGCCCTACCTCGACGTGATCCGCCGGGTCAGGGGGACCGTCGACCGGCCCGTGCTCGCGTACAGCGTCAGCGGCGAGTACGCCATGCTCCACGCCGCCGCCGACCGCGGCTGGCTCGACCTGGAGGCCGCCGCCCTCGAGTCGCTCACCGCGCTCCGGCGGGCCGGCGCCGACGCCGTCGTCACCTACTTCGCGGAGGACCTGGCCGACGCCCTGTAGCGGGCGTCGGTCGGCCGCGAGGGGTCGG
>CAZMLQ010000028.1:13236-16323 GCA_964567195.1 uncultured Haloferacaceae archaeon
GGTCGGCCGCGAGGGGTCGGCCGCGCGCGAGCGAGTCGGGGTCGATCGCGGGGAGCGCCGGTCCACGTTCGTCCGGCTCTCGACCCACGATCGTCCGATAACTCGACGTTCGACGACCTTAAACCGATAATATCCGGCGAAGGATCTGACGATCGTGGAGAGAACGCCGATAATAGTTGAAACACACAAGCCAAGCGTTATAATCGTTCGTTCGTAGCTGTCGTCCGGACACGAGCACACGAACATGGTCGTAATCGAGTCGAATCCGGACGGACGGTCGTACGGTGGGGGTGACGGATGATCGGTCCGCTCCAGGCGGACGTGACCGCGCTGGCCGACGGGGTGAACGCGGTCTGGGTGCTGGTCGTCAGCTTCCTGATCTTCTTCATGCAGCCGGGGTTCGCGCTGCTGGAGGCGGGTCAGGTGCGGGCGAAGAACGCGGGCAACGTCGTGATGAAAAACATGTGGGACTGGTCGGCGGGCGTGCTGGTCTACTTCCTGCTCGGGGCGGCGGTGTTCGCCGTCGTCGGGATGCTCGGCTCGCCCGGCGTCTCGCTCGATCTCGGCGCGGCGTTCGCCTACGTCGGGAGTCCGGAGAGCTGGGTCGGCTGGCTGTTCGGCGCCGTCTTCGCGATGACGGCCGCCACCATCGTCTCCGGGGCGGTCGCCGAGCGGATCAAGTTCTCCGCGTACGTGCTGTACGCGGTCGCGATCACCGTCGTCATCTACCCGGTGGTCGCCGGCTCCGCGTGGGGCGGGACCGGACTGCTGGCGTACGCCCCCGAGGCCGGGACCAGCGGCTTTCTCGGGCGGGCGCTTGGCGTCGGCTACAAGGACTTCGCCGGGGCGACGGTGGTCCACGCGGTCGGCGGCATCGCGGGGCTGACGGCGGCGTACGTGGTCGGGCCGCGGTCGGGCCGGTTCGACGACCACGGCAACCCGCGGCCGATCCCGGGCCACTCGGTGCTGTTCGCGGTGATCGGGACGCTGATACTCGCGTTTGGCTGGTACGGCTTCAACGTCGGCACCCAGGCGACGGTGCTGACCGGCGACGGCGAGTTCATGGGCGCGGCGCTGGGTCGGGTGGCGCTCAACACGACGCTCGCGATGGGCGTCGGGATGGTCGCCTCGACGGCGGTCACGACGCTCCGGAGCGGCAAGCCCGACCCGCTGTTCGGCGCGAACGGGCTGCTCGCCGGGCTGGTGGCGATCACCGGGGCCTGTGCCCACGTCACGCCGCTTGGCGCGCTCGTCATCGGCGCCGTCGGCGGCGCACAGACCCCGCTGGCCTACCGGTGGGTGGTCGACAGCCTCGGCATCGACGACGTCTGTGGGGTCTTCGCCGTCCACGGCTCGGCGGGCTTTCTGGGCACGCTCATGATCCCCTTCTTCGACGTGGCGGGCTTCTCGCTCGCCCAGCTGGCGATGCAGGTGATCGGCGTCGTCCTCATCGGCACCTGGACCGTGCTGGCGACGATGGCCGCGATGCTGGTCATCGACGCGCTCGTCGGCCTGCGGGTCTCGGCCGCCGAGGAGGAGGCGGGGCTCGACCGCGGCGAGCACGGCGTCGCGGCCTACCCCGAGTTCACCGCCGACGGGGGCGTCGACTCGCCCGCCGTCGCGGACGGCGGCCGGCCGGCCGGCGACGAGGCGGGCTCGGGGGGAACGACCGATGAGTGACGCGGTGAAGATGGTCGTCGCGTACGTCCGGCCCGGCCGTCTCGGCGCGGTGAAGACGGCGCTCGCGGAGGTAGGGGCGCCCTCGTTCAGCGTCACCGAGGTGTCGGGGCGGGGGAGCGCGGCCGCGACCACGACCCAGTACCGCGGCGAGGAGTACACCGTCGACCTCCACGAGCGGCGCAAGATCGAGTGCGTGGTCGCGGACGTGCCCCCCGAGGACGTGGTGCAGGCGATCGCCGACGCCGCCCGGACGGGCGAGCCGGGGGACGGCAAGGTGTTCGTCCTCCCGGTCGAGGCCGCCCACCAGATCCGGACGGGCGAGACGGGCGCGGACGCGGTGTAGCGACGGCCGCGCCGCGGCGGCGCCGTGGCGGACCCGAACTGGTGGGCTTTTCACCGTCGACGGCGGATCCCCGGTATGGACGACGGGACCGTGCGGCTGGCGACGCGGAGCTCGGAGCTCGCGCGCCGACAGGCCGAGACGGTGCGCGAGGCGCTCGCGACCCGGCGCCGGCCGGTCGAGCTCGTCACAGTCGAGAGCCGCGGCGACCGGGTGCGCGACGAGCTGATCCGCCGGCTCGGCCGGACCGGCGCGTTCGTCCGGGCGCTCGACGAGCGGGTGCTCGCGGGCGAGGTCGACGCCGCGGTCCACTCGCTGAAGGACATGCCGACCGACCGCCCGGAGGAGCTGCTCGTGGCGGGGGTGCCCGAGCGGGCGGCCGCCGGCGACCTGCTCGTCACCCCGGACGGGACGGGGCTCGACGGGCTGGCGCCGGGCGCCGTGGTCGGGACCGGCTCGCTGCGCCGACGGGCGCTGCTCCTGCGCGAGCGCGACGACCTGACCGTCCGGCCGATCCGTGGCAACGTCGACAGCCGGATCGAGAAGCTGCTCGCGCCGACGCTCCAGCGCGAGCACGAGCGCCGCCTCGCCGCCGCGGGCGAACTCCCCGACGGGGTCGAGACCGACGACGACGCGGACGCCGACGAGGCGTTCGAGCGCAGCCCCCAGGAGTGGTTCGAGGCGCTCGCGCCGATCGAACGGGCGGCGCTCGAGCGCACGGTCGAGAGGGAGTTCGACGCGCTGGTGCTGGCCGAGGCGGGGCTGGCGCGGCTCGGGCTGCTCGAGACGGTACCGACCGAGGCGCTGGCGCCCGACCGGATCGTGCCCGCCGCGGGCCAGGGCGCGGTGGCGGTGACCGCGACGCCGGGACCGGTCGCCGACCGGATCCGCGAGCGGGTCGATCACCCCCGCACGCGGGTCGAGGCGACCGCCGAACGGGTGGTGCTGGCCGAGCTCGGCGGGGGCTGTGTGGCGCCGATCGGCGTCTACGCCCGCCTGCGCGGCGAGTACGTCCACGTGACGGCGGTCGTCGCCGGGCTCGACGGGACCGAGACCGTCGCCGAGAC
>CAZMLQ010000028.1:16423-19559 GCA_964567195.1 uncultured Haloferacaceae archaeon
TCCACGTGACGGCGGTCGTCGCCGGGCTCGACGGGACCGAGACCGTCGCCGAGACGCGGGAGCTGCCCGTCGAGCGCCACGCCGAGGCGGCGGCCGCGCTCGCGGCCGACCTCCGCGGGCGCGGGGCGGCCGAGCTGGTCGCGGCGGCGCGCGAGCACGCCGAGGCCGCGGACGGCGCGGCGGCCGGGGAGGCGAGCGATGGCTGAGACCGGGACCGACCCCGTCCCCGGGCGGGTCTACCTCGTCGGCTCGGGACCGGGCGATCCGGACCTGCTGACCGTCCGGGCGCGCCGGCTGCTGGAGACGGCCGACGTCGTGCTCCACGACAAGCTCCCCGGCCCGGAGATCCTGGAGCTGATCCCGGCCGACCGCCGGGAGGACGTGGGCAAGCGGGCCGGGGGCGAGCGGACGCCACAGGCCGAGACCAACGACCGGCTGGTCGAGCACGCGCGGGCGGGCCGGAGCGTGGTGCGGCTGAAAGGTGGCGATCCGTTCGTCTTCGGCCGCGGGGGCGAGGAGATCGAACATCTCGCGGCGGCGGGCGTGCCCGTCGAGGTGGTGCCGGGGATCTCCTCGGCCATCGCCGGGCCGGGAACCGCCGGCATCCCGGTGACCCACCGCGATCACGCCTCGTCGGTCACGCTGGTGACGGGCCACGAGGACCCGACCAAGCCAGAGACGGACGTGAACTGGACGGCGCTGGCGGAGACGGGCGGCACCCTGGTCGTGCTGATGGGGGTGGGGCGACTGCCCGACTACGCCGGGGCGCTCCGGGAGGCGGGGATGGCCCCCGAGACGCCGGTCGCGCTGATCGAGCGGGCGACCTGGCCCGAGGCCCGGGTGGTGACCGCGACGCTCGGGACGGCCGTCGAGGCCCGCGACGAGTCCGGGATCGAGCCGCCGGCGGTGGTCGTGATCGGCGCCGTCGCCCGCCGCCACGAGGCGGTGCGCGATCTGCTCGCGGGGGTGGACGACCGTGTCCGGTGAGCCGGCGCTCGCGGCCGCGGCCTTTCCCGACGCGGCGGCGCTAGCAGACCGGCTGGCGGTCGCGGTCTTTCGCCCTGACGACGAGCGACTGGCGACGGCCGTCGAGCGCCTCGACGCCCTGGGCGCGACGGCGGTGCCCGACCCGATGCTGGCGGTCGAGCCGACGGGCGCCGCGCCGACGGGGGCCGACTGGGTCGTGTTCACCAGCCGGACCGGCGCCGAGCTCGCCTCCGAGGCGGGCTGGACGCCCGACGGTCGGGTGGCGGCCATCGGGCCGCGGACGGCCGCGGCGCTTCGCGAGGCGGGCTACGCCGTCGCCGTCGTGCCCGAGGAGTACTCCTCGGCGGGGCTGGTCGCCGCGCTCCGCGAGAGCGTCGGGGACGCGACCGTCGAGGTGGCCCGGAGCGACCACGGCAGCGAGGTGTTGCTCGACGGCCTCCGGGCGGCCGGCGCGACCGTGACCGAGACGGTGCTCTACCGGCTCGTCAGGCCGTCCGGGGCGGGCCGGTCGGCCGATCTCGCGGCCGAGGGCCGTCTCGACGCGGCCTGTTTCACCTCGTCGCTGACGGTCGCGAACTTCCTCGCGGCGGCCGACGGGCGGGCGGTCCGCGAGGGCGCGGTCGCGGGCCTCGCCGACGCCGTCGTGGGCGTCATCGGCGAGCCGACCCGACGGACCGCCCGCAAGCACGGGATCGAGGTGGACGTGGTGCCCCGCGAGGCCACCTTCGACGCGCTGGCCGAGGCGGTCGTCGCGCGGGCGAGAGATTAAGACCGAGGGCGCGAGTACGACCACCGATGTCATCCGCCACGGACGCGACGCCAGACCAGCCGGTCCCCGCGCTCGCCGACCGCGCGCGGGCCTGTGCCGAGCGCCTCCGGGCGGCCGACTCGGTGCTTCTGGCCTCGCACATCGACGCCGACGGGCTGACGAGCGCGGCGGTGGCGGCGCGGGCGCTCGAGCGGGCCGGCCTCGCGTTCGAGACGGTCTTTCACAAGCAACTCGACGCGGCGGCGCTGGCGGCGATCGCCGCGACCGACCACGAGACGGTCCTCCTGACCGACTTCGGGAGCGGCCAGCTCGAGACCGTGACGCGCTACGCCCGCCGGGGCGGGTTCACGCCGGTCGTGGTCGACCACCACCAGCCCGCCGACGCGAGCACGGAGTACCACCTCAACCCGCTGCTCGAGGGGCTCGACGGCGCGGCGGAGCTGTCGGGCGCGGGGGCGACGTACTGTCTGGCGCGCGCGCTGGGCGGACGGTCGAACCGCGACCTCGCGGCGCTGGCGGTCGTCGGCGCCGTCGGCGACATGCAGGACGGCCCCGACGGGCTCCGGGGCGCGAACGAGGCGCTCGTCGACGAGGGGGTCGCGGCCGGGGCGCTCGAGACCGACCGCGATCTGGCGCTGTACGGCCGCCAGACCCGGCCGCTGCCGAAGCTGCTCGAGTACGCGAGCGAGGCACGGATTCCGGGGATCACGGGCGACGAGGCGGGGGCGATCGAGTTCCTGACCGGTCTCGATCTGGACCTGCGCGACGGCGACGGCGACTGGCGGCGCTGGGTCGATCTGGCCGGCGAGGAGCGCCGGACGGTGGTGAGCGCGCTCGTCCGCCGGGCGGTCGCGAGCGGCGTCCCCGCGGGCCGGGTCGACGACCTCGTCGGCACCACCTACAGCCTGGTCGGCGAGGAGCCCGGCACCGAACTGCGCGACGCGAGCGAGTTCGCCACCCTGCTGAACGCGACCGCGCGCTACGACCGCGCGGACGTGGGGCTGGCGGTCTGTCTGGGCGACCGCGGGGCCGCGCTCGAGCGGGCGCGCAGCCTGTTGTGGACCCACCGGCGCAACCTCTCGGAGGGGATCGATCTCGTCACGAGCGAGGGGGTCGAGCGGACCCCCAATCTCCAGTGGTTCGACGCCGGCACCCGGATCCGCGAGACGATCGTCGGCATCGTCGCCGGCATGGCGCTGGGTGCGGACGGGATCGGCCGCGACCGGCCGATCGTGGCGTTCGCCGACGCCGGCGACGGCGAGACGAAGGTCTCCGCGCGCGGGACGGGCGCGCTCGTGCGCCGCGGACTCGACCTCTCGCGGGTGATGCGCGAGGCCGCGCGGGCGGCGGGCGGCGACGGCGGCGGCCACGACGTGGCCG
>CAZMLQ010000029.1:0-4723 GCA_964567195.1 uncultured Haloferacaceae archaeon
GCATCAGGTCGTGGAGGTGCTTGTTGAGCTTCTGCTGGCGCTCGGCGAGTTCGCCCCGGCCGACGTACTCGGCGCGGAAGTGGGCGGTGAGCGAGTCGACACAGAGCAGCCGGACCGGCCAGTCCGAGTCCTCGTGCTCGCTCGCCAGCTCCTTGGCCTTCTCCGCGAGCAGGATCTGGTGGTTGGAGTTGAACGCCTTGGCGACGTGGATCCTGTCGAGGACGTCCTCGACCAGCGCGTCCAGGGCCGCCTCGTCGGTCGGCCCGCCCTCGATGCCACGGTGCTCCATCGTCGCCGCGATGGCGTCGTCGTCCAGCCCGCGGACCATGTCGTCGATCCGCTCGGGCCGGAAGGTGTCCTCGCTGTCGACGAAGATCGCCGCTCCCTCCAGCCCGCCGTGCTCGGGCGGGAGCTGGACGGTCACACAGAGCTCGTGGGTGACCTGTGACTTGCCGGCGCCGAACTCGCCGTAGACCTCGGTGATCGACTGGGTCTCGACCCCGCCCCCGAGCAGCTCGTCCACCTCCGGCACGTTCCAGGTGAGCTTGCCGATCTGCTCGCGGCGCTCCAACACCGCGGCGCCGGACTCGAAGCCGCCCACGTCGGCGGCCTCGCGGGCCGCGTTGATCACGTCACTCGCCGTGCTCTCGCCGACGTCGGCCGTGTTCGAGAGCTCGCCGGGACTGGCCACGGCGATGCTCTGGAACGACTCGAAGCCCGCGTCGATCAGCTTGTCCGCCGTCGCCGGCCCCACGCCCGGCAGGCTCTGGAGGTCGTCGTCTGCCATCGTCGGTCGTTGTGCGCCTCCCCACATAAATGATCGTTAACAGCACGGTGGAACTGATCGGGCGGCCGCACCGACCGGACCCGCCGCGCCGCGGCGCGCTACGCCCAGGGGTGGCCGCCGGGGGTGTCGGGCCAGAGCGGGTACCAGTAGGCCTCCTCGTCCTCGACGGCGAGTTCGCCGTCCAGCACCGACCGGAGCTTGAACTCCAGGCGCCCGTCGCGCTCGCGCTCGCCCCGGGGCGCGAACGGGTAGTACGCCCCCCGGCGGAAGGAGTAGAGCCAGTAGACGCGCTCGCCGCGCTCGCGGGTCGCCTCGCCCCCCGCTCGCGTCTCCGGGGCGCTCGCCGTGCTCGCGTCCGGTCCCCGGGTCGCGTCGCTCCCCGCTCTCCCCGGGCCGTTCGCGGTGCTCGCGGCCCGTTCGAACCCGAACACGGCCGCCAACAGCCGCGAGCCGTAGCCCCGATCGACGAGCGTGTCGGCCGCGAAGTGGACGCTCGTCACCAGGTCCTCGGGGTCGGGGTCGCGCAGGACGACCCAGTGGTAGCCGTGGCCGTCGACCCGGCGCTCGAAGCTGGTGCCGGTCTCTTCCTCGCCGGCCCCGAGGATCGTCTCGACCTCGTCGACGGCGTCGGCGAAGTCGGTCGCGTCGACGTCGGCGAAACAGAGCGCGGCCGCGCCGACGGGGACAAAGCCCAGGTCGGCCCCCATCGTGACGTAGGCGGTCGACATGCCGAACAGGTCGTCTGGATCGGCGTCGCGGGCGGCGTCGGCCTCGGCCCTGAGGCCGAGCGCCTCGCGGACGGCGTCGAACAGCCCCACCCTACCGGGTCTCCAGCTCGCGCGCCAGTTCGCGCAGCCGTTCGACCCGCCGCTCGGTCGGCGGGTGGGTGCTCGCGATCCGACCGACGAAGCCCGACCGGATCGGGATGACGAAGAAGGCGTTCATCTCGGCCTGCTCGCGCAGATCCTCCTTTGGCACCCGGTCCATCCGGCCGTCGATGGTGAGCAGCGCCGACGCAAGCGCCCCCGGATCGCCGGTGATCGCCGCCGCCCCGCGGTCGGCCGCGTACTCGCGGTAGCGCGAGAGCGCCCGCACCAGCAGGAACGAGACGACCCAGACCACCAGCGAGACGAGCACCGCCACCACGACCCCGCCTCCGCCCTGGCGGTTGCGGCCGCCACCGAGCAGCCAGCCCCACCGCACGACGACGAACGCGACCGTCGAGAGGAAGGAGGCGATCGTCATCACCGCCACGTCGCGGTTCTTGACGTGTGCGAGCTCGTGGGCCAACACCCCCTCGAGCTCGTCGTCGTCGAGGGTCGCGAGCAGGCCCTTCGTGACACAGACCGTCGCACTCGCCCGCGACCGGCCGGTGGCGAAGGCGTTCGGCACCCGGGTGTCGGCGACCGCGACCGTCGGCTTGGGCAGGTCCGCGCCCTGCGAGAGCCGGCCGACCGCCGCGTGCAGGTCGGGGTACTCGCGCTCGCTCACCTCGCTGGCGCCCATGCTGTACAGCGCCAGCCGGTCGCTGAACAGGAACTGGCCGGCCGAGAGCACCGCCATCACCAGCACGATCCCGAACAGCCCCACCCCAACCTCGACCAGCACCGCCGCGAAGACGACGTAGAGCCCGAGAAGCAGGAGCATCGTCAGCCCCATCCGGGCTCTGAGCCCCCAGTCCGGTGTCCACTCCATACCTCCGGTAGCGGCGCGGTCGAATAAACGCTGTCGGGTCGGTAGCTACATGCCGGCCCCCGACCACGCCGGGGTGTGACCGACACCGTCCTCGTCACCGGCGGCGCGGGCCGCTCCGGGCGCTGGATCGTCGACCGCCTCGCCCCCGAGTACGACGTCGTCTGTGTCGACCGGGCGGGCCCCGGCCTCGACGCCCGCGGACGCGACGGGATCGCGCTCCGGACCGCCGACCTCGCCGACGCCGGCGAGACGTTCGACCTCGTGACCGCGGTCGAGCCCGACGCGGTCGTCCACTGGGCCGCCATCCCGGTCGCCGACCGCCACCCGGACGGGCGCGTCTTCCACAACAACGTCGCCGCGGCCCGCAACGTGCTCGCGGCCGCCGGCCGGGTCGGCGCCCGGATCGTCCAGGCCTCCAGCGACTCCGCCTACGGCTTCTTCTTCGCCGAACCGACCCCGCTGCCCGACGAACTCCCGATCGCCGAGAGCCACCCCCGCCGACCCGAGGACCCCTACGGCCTCTCGAAGGTCTGTGCCGAGACGGTCGCCGCGGGGGTCGCCCGCCGCGACGGCGTGGCCGCCGTCTCGATCCGCCCCTCCTGGATCCAGTTCCCCGGCGAGTACGCCTGCCGGGCGCCCGCCTACGTCGACGACGTCGACGCCGGCGCCGGCAACTTCTGGTCGTACGTCGACGTGCGCGACGTGGTCGATCTGGTCGTCGCCGCCCTCACCGCGCCCGTGACGGGCCACGAGGCGGTCAACTGTGTCGCGACCGACAACGCCCTCGGCCGGCCCCTCGCCGACCTGTTCGAGGCCGCCTACGGCGCGGTGCCTCCCGGCGCGCCGACCGCCGACGGCGGCGCGTTCTCGGCCGCGAAGGCCACCCGCCTGTTCGACGCCGCGCCGACCCGCTCGTGGCGGACGGCGGCCGACGAGACGGTCCCCGGGCCGACGCTGACGGCGTGAGTCGCGGGGCTTAACAGCCGCGAGCGCCTACGACGAGCGATGGGATCGGGATCCGGATCGGGCTCGGGGCGGTTCTGCCCGCGGTGTGGCGACCCCGTCGCCGAGCGCCCCGAGTCGCGGCCGGGCGCGCCCCGGGACCGGGACGCGGCCTGCTGTGACGCCTGCTATCTCGACTCGTTCGATCTCGTCGACGCTCCCGACCGCGTCGAGGTGGCTGTCTGTTCGTCCTGTGGGGCGGTCCGGCGGGGCGACTCCTGGCGCGACGTGGGCGCGCGCGACTACACCGACGTGGCGGTCGACGCCGTCCGGGAGGCTCTGGGCGTCCACGTCGCCGCCGAGGGGGTCGGCTGGGGGGTCGAGCCCGAGCAGGTCGACGAGACGACCGTGCGGCTGACCTGCCGGTTCACCGGCGTCGTCCGCGACACGCCGGTCGAGGAGACGGTGGTCGTGCCCGCGAAGCTCTCGTACGGCTCGTGTGACCGCTGTGGCCGGATCGCCGGCGGCTACCACAACGCCGTCGTCCAGGTGCGCGCCGACGGGCGCACCCCGGCCGGCGAGGAGTGCGAGCGCGCGATCGAACTCGCCGAGAGCTACGTCGCCGACCGCGAGGCGACGGGCGATCGCAACGCGTTCGTCAGCGAGATCGAGCGCGTCGACGGCGGCGTCGACCTGAAGATCTCGACCAGCCAGATGGGCCAGGGCGTCGCCACCCGGATCACCCGCGCGCTCGGCGGCACCGTCGAGCACCACCCCACCCTCGTCACCGAGGACGAGGACGGCAACGAGGTCTACCGTGTCACCTTCGCCGTCCGCCTGCCGCGACACACCCCGGGCGACGTGATCGACCCCGGCGACGGCGACGGCCCCGTGCTCGTCCGGAGCGTCACCGGCGCGGTCAAGGGCGTCCGACTGGCCACCGGCGGCCGCTACGAGGCCGACGACCCCGCGGGCGACGCGCTCGGCACCGTCGACGACGCCGTCGAGACGACACTCGT
Organism: uncultured Haloferacaceae archaeon; assembly: GCA_964567195.1. Classification (GTDB taxonomy): domain Archaea; phylum Halobacteriota; class Halobacteria; order Halobacteriales; family Haloferacaceae; genus CAZMLQ01. The sequence continues at coordinate 4,444 of CAZMLQ010000029.1, forward strand.
CGCCGTCGAGGACGACCACGCCGTCCAGGTGCTCGACCCCGAGACCTACGCCGCCCGGACGATCCCCCGCCCCGACTTCCTCCCGACCGACGCCGAGACGGTCCCCGTGCTCAGGAGCCGCGCGGGACTCTACGCTCTCCCGCCCGAGGCCGTCGAGCGCGGCGACGGGAAGCGCTAGCGCGGCTGGGCCTACGCCGCGCCGGCGCTGCCGTCGTTCCCGTCGCCGCTCTCGTCGTCCGTGCCGGCGGGCACGTCGTCCGTGCCGGCGGGCACGTCGTCC
>CAZMLQ010000029.1:4823-18226 GCA_964567195.1 uncultured Haloferacaceae archaeon
GCTCTCGTCGTCCGTGCCGGCGGGCACGTCGTCCGTGCCGGCGGGCACGTCGTCCAGCGCCGCCACGTCCTCGGCCGTGACCGGCCGGTCGTCGGGCAGGCGCTCGACGCAGTCGAAACAGAGGCGGTGGTCGCTGCCGTCGGCGAGTTCGAGCAGCACAGCCCCCTCGCCGGCGTCGCCGAACGACCAGAGGTCGTCGACCCCGCCGCCGTCCTCGACCCGAGCACCACAGCCGTCACAGGCGCGGCTCATTCGCCGGCACTGGGGGCCGGAGACGGAAAGCGCTCACGCCTCCGTCGGGGCGGGCGCGCCACAGTCGGTCGCCAGGAAGCCGAGCGCGACCGTCGCCACGTCCGAGGCGATCGCGTTCGTCGCGTCGGTCGGGACCAGCCACGAGAGTCGGACCCGGTGGCGCCCGGGCGCGGCGCAGGTGGCGAGCCGGACGCCGTCGGGGAGCGCCCCCGGCCCCGCCAGCGGGCCCTCGTAGAGCGTCCGGGCGCGCCCGCCGGCCGGCTCGACCGTCAGGACCACCGCCAGCACCGCGGCCAGCTCGCCGGCGGTCGCGTCGTCGCCCATCACCCGCTCGGGCTCGGTCAGCCCGGCCTCCGAGCCGGTCACCGTGGTCGCGAGCCAGAGTCGCCGGACCGCCCGCGAGGTCGAGGTCGGCGGTCACCACCCCCGCGTCGCCGGGCGCGAGCCCCGCCAGCGACAGGTTCGGCGTGGTCACGCGGACGGTCCCGTCGTCCGTGCCGACGGCGGCCGCCCCCGCACCGGCCGGGCCGGCGGTCCCCGCGTCGGCGGGCGGCCCGGCCGCGGGCGCCGACGGCGAGCGGAGCGACCACGCGGCCGGCCCCTCGCCGACACCGGCCCCCGCGGGCGGATCGTCCGACGGGCGGCGCTCGTCGCGGAGACCGACCCGGAGGTCGCGCCGGCGGCCGACCGTCCCGGCGTCGGTCCGGGCGGTCGTGCTGGCGGGCGCGCCGGTCGAGGGGCCCAAGAGGCCGGTCCCGAGGAGGGTGATGCCGAGGGCGGCCCCGCCGGCGAGCGTCCGTCGCCGGCCGACGGCGGCGGGCGCGGGCGTCGCCGGGACGGGGGCGTCGGCCGGGGAAGACACGGGAGGGGTGAGACGCCGTGGCGGCGTAGGTGTGGCCCGCCTACCGGGGGCTGGGCCGTCGATCGGTGTCGACAGCGGTATCCGGGGGGACGGACTACGACGGACATGGACGTGGCGACGGACGCGACCGACGGGGACGCGAGACCGGGGGACGGCCCCCCGGCCGTCTGAGATGGCCGCGCCGACGCGGTACGGCGAGACGTGGGTCTACGAGTCGATCGTCGGCGCGCTTCCCGGGATCGATCTGAGCGAGCCCCAGGCCATCGCGCTCCAGCTCGGGCTGTTCGAGGTGGCGGTGCTGGCGCTGGCCGCGGTCTACGGGCTCTGGAGCGCCGCCCTGGCCGGGACGGCCGCCGTCTTCGTCGCCGCCGTGGGTAGCGTCGGCATGCTCAGGCTGGGCGAGGCGACCCGCCGGCTCGACGCCCCCGAGCCCTACCGCCGGCTGCTCTTTGGCTCCAGCATCGAGGTGGTGCTGGCGGTGCTGGCGTTCATCGCGCTGGTCACCCACCTGTTCGTCTTCGACCCCGCCAACTCCGAGAGGCCGCTGGTGGCGGCGCTGTTCGGTCCGTCCCCCCCGGCCGCGGTGGTCTATCTCACGCTGTTGATCCTCTGGGACCTCTGTTACCGGATCGGCACCTCCTGGTGGGCGGCCGTCGTGGCGCTGTGGCGGTCGCTGCGCTTCCGGTTCGATCCCGACACCGCCGCCGGCTTTCGCCGGACCGACGGGCTGAACGTCGCGTTCGCCGCCGCACAGGTCGTGCTCGTCCCCTTCCTGCTCGATCAGCCGGTGCTCCTGCTCGCGGTCGGGGGCCACGTCGTCGCCGTGGCGGTCGTCTCGGCGGCCGCGTTCGCGCTCGTCCGCGAGCGGCCGGCGTAGCTCAGTCCTCGTCCTCGGTCTGCAGGCGCTCGAACTGCTCGAGCAACGCGTCCGCCGACGCGCCGGCGTCGTACTCGAGCTCGCCGCGGAAGGCCGAGCGGCCGTCGGCGATCGAGGTGTCGACGCGGGCGTTCTTGCGCTCGCGGCGCTCGTGCTCGTCCTCGTCGTACGAACCGAGTGACATGGTATACCAACCCATCGTGAGACGGTGGCATATAGCTGACGGAGCCGGCGACCGAGGGGAAACCCCAAGTCGCCCGGCCGCGTAGCCCAGCCGTGGCACGCCCGTTGCGGTTCAGACACGCCCCCGGCCGGTGGACCGACGGCCGGGTTCGCTCGGAGGTGTACGGTCCACTCGACGCCAACCTCGGCGCGACCGCCGGGGCGCCGTGGTACCGCCCGCCCGAGGGCTACGAGGCCCTGCGGTTCGACGTGGACAACGGCGACACCGCGCTGTTCTGCTGGGACGACGACGACGGCTACTGGCTCGGCAACACCGAGACCCCCGCCTCGCTCTGGCGGACGGAGAAGGTCGGCTTCGACGAGGCGCCAGCGGCCGTCTCCGAGTGGGCCCAGCGCGAGTTCCTCGCCGGTCTGCTCGAGGCCGAGCCGTGGCTCGCCCCCTTCCCCGATCTCGCGCGCTTTTTCCTCCCGGTGTTGTGCTCGAAGGACGGCCGCGAGACCACGCGGGCGTTCCTCCGCGACCACGCCGCCGGCTTCCCCGACGCCGACCGCGACGCCGCGCTCGGCTTCTACGACCGCTTTCTCGCGCGGGGCCATCTCGACGCCCACCGCGAGACGATGGCGGCCAAGCTCGGCACCTCGGAGCGCCTCGATCTCACCCGGATGCGGGCGACGATGGGCGAGTTCGACGTGGCCAAGCTGCTGGTCGACGCCGGCCACGAGATCACGCCCGAGGCCGCGGTCGACGGCGGCTACTCGCTCGACTACCGTACCGGCGACGGCACGCTCGTCGAGGTGACCCGGCCGGTCCCGCCCGCCGACCGCGCGGTCGGGAGCGCCCCCGGCGCCGTCCGCGAGACCGCGGCCGGCAAGACCGACGGCCAGCTCGCCGGCCGCGAGGGCGAGGCCGTGCTGTTCGTCGACTGCACCTCCTTCCCCGACGACGACTGGCGCCGGGTCCACGCCGAGCGCGCGCCCGTCGGCCACCGGCCGGCCGTCGTCGTCCGGGTCCGCCCCTCCGGCGCCGTCGAGGGCTACGCCGTCGGCGAGCCGGGGCTGGCGCTCGGGCGCGCGATGGTGCTCGCCCGGGCGGAGGTCCCGTCGTGAGCCCCGCCGCCGACCTCCACGTCCACACGACGGTCTCGGACGGCTCGCTCGATCCCGCCGCGGTCCCCGACCGGGCCAGGGCCGCCGGGCTCGACGCGGTGGCGATCACCGACCACGACCGGCTCGGCCCCGTGCCCGACGCCCCGGTCGTCGAGCGCGACGGGCTTGCTGTCGTCCGGGGGATCGAGCTCCGGGTGGCCGCGAACGACGGCGACGGCGAGCGCCTCGACCTGCTGGGCTACGGCGTCGCCCCGACCGACGCGCTCCGGGCCGAGATCGACCGCCTCCAGGACGACCGGATCGAGCGCGCACGCCGGATGGTCGGGCTGGTCGAGGGACGGCTCGACGTCGACCTCGACGTCCCGCTCGGGCCGGGGGTCGGCCGACCCCACGTCGCCCGGGCCGTCGCGGCCAGCGACGCCCCGCTGGGCTACGACGACGCCTTCGCCGAGCTGATCGGCGACGGCGGCCCCTGTCACGTCGCGCGCGAGCTCTCGTCGCTCGAGCGGGGGCTGGCCCTGCTCGACGAGGCCTGCGGGCTCGTCTCGCTCGCACACCCGTACCGCTACGCCGACCCCGAGGCGGCGCTCGCACGGGCGGTCGCGGCCGGCGTCGACGCCGTCGAGCGGGCCTACCCGTACGACCGACCGGTCGAGACGGCGGCGCTCGACCGCGCGCTCGACGACCGCGACCTGCTCGCGACCGGCGGGAGCGACGCCCACGACGACCGGCTGGGCCGGGCGGGGCTGGACCGTGCGGGGTGGGACCGCGTGGCGGCGAGGCTCCCCGGAGCACAGACTTAACCCCCCGGAGGACCCACCTTCGGGTATGCAGTGTCACTACTGCGACCGGGAGGCCGCCTACACCGCCGAGAAGGAGGGTGTCAGGGTCGGCCTCTGCGAGGACCACTTCCGCGAGCGGGTGGAGGAGCTCGCGGAGTCGGAGGAACTCGCCGCCCTCCGCGAGCGGATCGACATCGACCGGACGGAGTAGCTATCGTCCGCGATAACCGGGCCGGTGGTTTCAAGCCCACGCCGGCTCACAGCCCGTCGAGGCGACGGCACCGATGACCGACCCGAGCGAGTACGACCCCGACGAGCTCCGACGCGCCGCCTTCGAGCCCGGCGACGGCGAGCGGAGCGAGCGCGCCGAGGGGAGCCCGGACGCGGGGTCGGCCCCGTTCGCGCTCGGCGGCCACCACGGTCGGGGGCGCGAGCGGGGGGCGCCGGCCGGCGAGACGCTGGCCGACGCCCGGGCGGACGAACTCGCTCGCCTCGACGCGACGGTCGACGGCCTAGAGCGACCGTACCTCGAACGCCTGCCCGACGCGCTGGCGGCCGAGCGGACCGTCTTCGAGTGGCTCGACTTTCTCGCCCGCGGGGCCGGGCTGCGAGACGCGATCCGCGCGCTCGAGTACTACCGCTCGATCGGCTGGCTCGGCGAGCGCGCCGAGGACCGCCTGCGCGAGTATCTCGTCGGGATGGACGCCCCGCCGGGCGGTGGCGGCGGGCTCGACGCCGACGACCACCTGCTCAGTCTCGTCTACGTCGGCCGGCTGGCGGCGATGGGCCACGAGAGATAAGTCCCCGGCCGGCGAGCGGCCGGTATGTCAGACGACGGATTCGACGCTGACGCGGAGGTCGACGTCGATGTCGACGAGGCCGAGGACGGGGACGGCGACGGCGACGGCGGGCCGACGCCGATCGGTGTCAAGCTCGGGAGCACCCGGACGGTCGTGAGTCTGCCCGACGACGGCCGCGCTGGCGGCCGGACGATCCGGACGCTGACCTGTCTTGCGACCTACGAGGACGCGCTGACCGGCGACGAGCGGGTGCTGTACGGCGAGGAGGCCGCGGCCGAGTACCCCGACCGCGTGGAGTTCATGCTCCGGTCCGGGCTGCCGGAGGACGACCGCCGGGCCGACCTGGCGCGCACCTACTTCCGGGCGCTGGTCGAGGCCAACGACCTGCCGGCCGACAGCGTCGTCGTCTACGCCGTCCCGACCATCGACAACGAGCGCGGGCTGGCGAACCTGGAGTCGGTGATCGACGAGGCCGGCGTCGGCGAGGCGGCCGTCCGGTCGTACCCCGAGTCGCTCTGTGGCGCCGTCCCCGCGAGCGAGGGGCTGGAGGCCATCGACGACATCTTCGTGGCGGTCAACATGGGCTCGACGAACCTCGAGGCCTGTGCCTACCGCCGGGGCGAACAGCTCGCGCCCTTCGCCACCGGTGCGGTCACCGGCAACGAGGTCGACCGTCGGATCGCCGCCTACGTCGAGGAGGAGACCCAGGGCCGGGTCAACATCGACCCCACGACCGCCCGCGAGTACAAGGAGGACCACGCCGACTTCGACGACTACGAGCCGTTCACCGACGTGATCCAACAGCCCGGCGGCGGCGCCCACGAGTTCACCATCGATCGGTCGGTGATGGACGCCTGCGACGAGTACCTCGACAGCGTCGTCGAGCAGATCGCCGACGGCTTCCTGCCCGAGGTGGCCAACGACCACATGCGGATCTACCAGCTCGCGCTCGACCACCCGGTCGTGCTCACCGGCGGGATGGCCTGCATCCCAGGGATCGTCGAGGCGTTCGAGCAGCGCCTGAGCGACCGCCTCGAGCGCCCGGTCGAGGCCCGCGCACCGCCCCGTCCCGACCTCGCGGCTGCGCGTGGGGCCGAGCGGATCGCCGCCCGGCTGGTCGAGACCGGCGTCGGACGTAGCTAGAGGATCTCGGTTCGCAGCCGGCCGTCCTCGACCACCACGGTGTCGTCGAGCGTCACCGTCGGCCGCCCGAGCACGCCGTCGAGGTGGATCTCGCTCGCCCGCGTCCCGCCCAGTGACTCGTTGTCCCCGATCGCGAAGTGGACCGTTCCCGCCCGCTTTTTGTCCTCGGCGGTGTTGCCGATCAGCTTCGCCGCGGGGTTTGTGCCGATCGCGAACTCCGCGAGGTTGCCCGCGTGCTCGTCGGCGTCCGCGACGATCGCCCGGAGCGCGTCGGCCTCGTCGCCGCCCGCGATCCCCGTCACGTAGCCGTCCTCGACGGTCAGGCGGACCGGCTCCGAGAGCGTCCCGAGCGCGTCCATCGAGACGTCGACGACGATCTCGCCGTTCGCCGAGTCCTCGACCGGGTGGGTGGGGGCCTCGCCCGGCGGGAGGGTGGCGAAGCCGTAGGACTCGTGGAAGTAGCCGTCGAGCGAGTGCGCGGTCGTGCCGGCGACGCTGAACGCCACGTCGGTGCCCGCCTCGCTCTCGACGGTGGCGCGCTCGGCCTCGGTCAGCAGCGCCGCGACCGCCTCGGTCCGCTCGCGGAGCGTCTCGAAGTCGACGGTCATCGCGCCGTCGATCAGCATCTCCTCGGTGACGCCCCGGAGCACGCCGACGCGGGTGCCCGCCGCGGCCGCGTCGAGACGCGCGCGGGTGTGGGTGATCGCGTGGGTCGTACAGGTGAACGAGACGTCGGCGGCCCGCATCGCGGCCGCGACCGCGTCGGGGGGCTCGTTGCCGTGGTCGTCGAGCAGCGCCATCGTCGAGAGCACCGGCGTCGCGCCGGCGGCCCGGACCGCCCGGGCGATCGCCCGCGCGACCCCGACCTTCCGCGGATCGGTGAGCACCTGGACCTCCTCGTCCGGGGCGACCGACAGACAGTCCTCGACCAGCGTCCGCGCGGTTCCCGCCGTCTCCAGATCGAGCGCCTCCTCGGGCATACCGGGCGCTCGTCGGGTCGAGGGATAAACGTTCGCCGGCTCAGTCGTTGACCGCCTCGATCCGGTCGCTCACGGCCATCCGCCCGCGGGCGGTCAGTGACGGCCCCGACTCGCTCTCGGTGACCAGCCCCGCCTCGACGAGGCGGTCGAGCACGACCGACAGCCGCCCCGCGTCGAGCCCGGTCAGCGACGCGAGATCGGCCGCCGAGCCCCCGGAGTACAGCCCGACGAGCGTCTCGGCCTCGGCCTCCGAGAGGTCGAGATCGCGAACCGCGGCCGCGCGCTCGGCGTACGCGGAGCGGACGTACCGCCCGAGCACGTTCAGCGCGTCGGCCGACGCGACGCTCAGTTCGGTCGTCGCCGCGCGCCCGCCCGCGACGTGACGGATCGACAGCACCGGCCGGCTCCGGCCCTCGACCGTGCGGGTCTCGCGCTCGAAGTGAACCACGTCGTCGAGGGCGATCCGCCCCGCGTCGGCGGCGCGACCCAGCCTGACCTCGCCGGGGGCAATCCCCAGACTGACCCGCTCGACGTCGGCGTCGGTGACACGGCCGCCGACCCGCGCCGGGTGGCGCACCGCCGCGGTCGTCCCGTCGAGGATCAGGGTGTAGAGCAGCCGGCTGAACCGGTCGATCACGTCCTCGTCGGCCGCGACGTGGGCGGCGTGGCGGTCGTCGTCCCGGCGAAAGCCGACGGTGACGGTCTGGTCGAGACACGCCGCCGCCGGCGGGGCGTCGCCGACGCGCACGTCGAACACCGCCGAGAGCGGGATCGTCTCGCGCCCGTCGCCGGTCGCGAGCACGAGCCGGCGCTCGCTGAGCACCACCCGGCCCTCGGTCGGCGCGGCGCCGTCGAGGGCGAACCCGGCGCGAAAGTCGGCGACGACGGACTCGTTGGCGTCGCTCATCTCAGACGGACAGAAGCGAGGCCGTGACCGCCCGGGTGAGGACGGCGACAAGCGCGGCGATCCAGGTGAGCGCGACGAAGTGGACGTAGGCGTTGAGCTTGTGGCCGCCGTCGATGGTCCGGATCATCAGCGCCGAGACCAGCCCGTTGTAGAGGATGACGGCCACGAGCAGGAACTCGATGGTCGGGATGTCGTAGACGCCGGTGTGGATCAGCTGGCCCACCCCCAGCGAGTCGGTGTTCAGATCGAGCGAGAGCTCCGAGAGGATCGCCACCACCTCGAGCCCGATGAAGAAGGCGAACGTCGCGGCGGCGGTGATCCCGTAGAGCAGCCCGATCATCGTGATCGTCGTCTGGGTCCGGCGCTCGCGCAGCTGGAGCGCCTCGTTCATGTTCTCGCTGATCAGCTCGCCCAGCATCTTCGGATCGCCGCCCATCCGCCGGCCGAACAGGTACATCTCGCTGAACTTCTGGATCAGGTTCGACCGGCACTCGGCGGCGAAAAAGCGCCACGCCCTGGCGGGACCGATCCGCATGTTCAGACGCTTGTAGAGGTCGTCGATCGCCGGCGTGAGCGCGCCGAAGTCCTTCCGGCGAAGCTCGGCGAGCACGGCCGAGGAGGTCGACTGCTTGGCGCTCTCGCTGGCCCCGAGCGCGCGGATGAAGCTGGGGAACTCGCCGTCGCGGTCCCGCACCAGCCCCTCCTCCGCCCGGACTGCCAGCCCGGGCACGACCAGCGGCGTGACGGGGATGGCGGCGTACAGCGGCATCGGCAGCGGGCCGCCGGGCCAGAGATCGGAGAGCACGGGCGCGATCCGGAGCATGTCGAGGCCGGCGAGGACGACCAGCCCGGCCGCGAGGACCGCCCCGACCGCGGTGGTCCGGCGGAGCCGGCGCTCGGGATCGGTCGCGATCGATCCCGGGTGATACCAGAGCGGGTCGGTCGGCGAGACCGTCCGGATGGCGAACGCGAAGCCGCTCTGGACGAAGACGAACAGCACGATCACGGCGCTGACCGTCATCGTCGGATCGGTGCCGGTCAGGATCGGCAGGACGGTCGCGAACACGAGCGCGAACGTCATCGAGAGGATCATCGAGAGGTAGAGGTCCTTCATCACCTCGAGGTTGTCAAGCGCCCCCTGGTAGACGGTGACGTAGTTCTGGATGATCACCTCCTGCTCGGAGAGCAGGAAGTCCTTCAGATCCTGGCCGGCGCCCAGCGAGTAGGCCAGCCGGTCGAGAAAGTCAGAGACGGGTTTGGAGGTGACCTGGGCCGCCCGGATCCGGCAGGCGTCGTCGAGGCTCTGGTTCCAGGTGTCGACCAGCTGGACGACCCGGCGGATCTCGGTCGCGAGCGCGCCGTACTCCTCCTCGCGGCCGAGGGTGCGAAATACCTCCATCCGGTCGATGTTGGTCGTCGACAGCACCGTCATGTGGGTGATGACGAGGTGGAGCCGGTCCTCCATCTCCCGGCGCTCGCGCTCGAGGCGGAGCTTCGGGTAGACGACGACGGCCCCGAGGATCAGCGCGCCCAGCAGGGGGATCGGCAGCCGGACCAGCAGTGGCAGGGGCAACACCAGCCCGCCGAGGAGCGCGAGCACGAACACCAGCGCGGCTGGCGTGACCGCGAGCAGGAGGTAGCGCCCGACCGAGACGTCCATCCGGTCGTAGGCCTCGAGCAGCGCCGCCAGCGAGTCGACGGTGGTGAGATCCGAGAGCCCACCGGGGGTCTCGGCGCCCGCGCCGGCCGCCATCGGCTCAGGTCACCCCCCGGTGCATGTCGAAGGGCAGGCCCTCGATCCCGTCGCGCTGGAAGGCCTCGATCGTCTCGTTGACCTCGTGGTAGCCGAGGATCTCCTCCTGGAACATCCGGCGCATGATGTCGGCCCGGAAGTCGAGGTCGTCGTAGATGTCGCGGGTGTCGGCGTAGCCCAGCAGGGTGGCGATCTGCTCCTCGAGGACGAACGAGTTGTTCATCCCCTGGAAGACTATCTCGTCCTCGACGGGGTCCCAGCTGAACACCTCGCGGGTGACGACCCCGCCCATCTCGTCGGAGTAGCCCTCGATCTCCTGGACCGACGTGACCCGGCGCAACACGTCGTCGCCCTGTTTCACCCGGTTCTGGAACAGCGCCACGTCGGCGTTGTCCATGAACGTCTCCGGGACGTTGATCGGCTCGCCGGTGAACCGCTGGATCATCGAGACGATGTCGCTGGCGTGGAAGGTCAGCATGACCGGGTGGCCGGTCTGGGCGGCCTGGAACGCCATCTGGCCCTCCTCGCCGCGGACCTCGCCCACGATGATGTAGTCCGGCCGGGAGCGAAGCGCCGTCGCCACCAGGTCGAACAGGTCGATGTCGGTGCCGTCGCCGCCGGCCTCGCGGGTCAGTAGCTGCTGCCAGGTGTCGTGGGGCGGGAGCACCTCGGCGGTGTCCTCGGCGGTGTAGATCTTCGAGTCCCGCGGGATGAACGAGAGCGAGGCGTTGAGCGTCGTCGTCTTGCCCGAGGCGGTCTCGCCGACGACGAAGACGGTCTGTTCGTTCTCGAGACAGAGCCAGAGGTAGGCCGCCAGCCGGGGCGAGAGCGTCCCCCACTTGGTGATCTGGGCGATCGAGAGCGGCGTCTCGTCGCCCTGGCGGATGGTGAGCGAGGGGCCTTTCACGCTCACGTCGTCGCTGTAGACGATGTTGATCCGGGAGCCGTCGGGCAGCGTCGAGTCGACGATCGGGTCCGAGTCGCTCACGGGATCGCCCATCCGTTCGCCCATGTTGCGCAGCCAGTTGTCGTAGCGGTCGGCGTCGCCGAAGTCGACGGTCGTCTCGAGCATCCCGTAGACGCCGTGGTCGACGTAGCACTCGTGGGGCCCGATCACGTGGATGTCCTCGTTCGCCGGATCGCGCATCACCGGCTCGAGCGGGCCGAAGCCGACGATGTCGCGGTTCAGCCGGTAGCGGACGTTCTCGTAGGTCGGGCGCGACAGCCGGTAGCGCCCCAGATCGACATCGAGCGTCTCCGAGAGCCGATCGAGCAGGGTCGGCTCCTCGTCGACGGTGACGGTCTCGTCCAGCAGCTCCTCGATCCGGTCGTCGTACTCGGACTCGGTCTCGGGGGCGGGCTTGGCGGCGCTTCGCTCCAGCAGCTTCGCCTTGATCCGGTCGAAGATCGACTGCTCCTCGGCCGACAGCTCCGGCTCGACGGCGTAGTACTTCGTGTCCTGGCCCAGGTCGCCGTAGACGTGACAGAAGATCGGCCCCCCGACGGGGTAGATGACGTTCGGCCGGTCGGACTCGTACTCGTCGTCGGCCGCGTCGATGAGGGTCGGGAACTCGCCGGTGATCTGTTTGAACTTCTTCAGATGCTCGCGGACGTGGGGCCGGCGACTCGCCACCTCGCGCAGCCCGTCGGTGATCGTGGCGCTGCCGTGGTCGGTCATCTACGCCACGCTCCGGCTCTCGACGACGATCCCCGTCCCGGAGCGGACGGAGTAGCCGATCGTGTCACCGACCTGTTCGCCCATGCCCGCGAACCGCCGGACCGAGACGTTGCGCCGCACGTCGTTGCCCACCTCGACCATCTGGAGTTCGAGGAACACGTCCGCGATCGAGCGAAACGGGCCGATCGCCTCGTCGCCCACGGTCGTCGGATCGACGGTGAGCACGATCACGCTGCCGTCGGAGACGACCTCGCGGAAGAACGAGATCACCTCCAGGGCGGCCTGGCGCTCCTCGTTCTCTCTGACCAGCGCCTCGAACTGCGGGTCGTTCCGGAGGATGGCGTCGAAGGTGTCGATCACCACCACGTCGGCGCTCCACATCACCTCGGCGTCCATCAGCCGGTTGAGCAGGTCCTTGCGCGAGCCGTCGCTCTCCGAGAAGGTGCCCCCCGAGTCGAGATCGGCGTGGAGAAAGAGCAGCCGCTCGGCCAGCAGGTGCTCGACCACGTCGTAGCCCAGCGAGTGCATCTGCTGGATGTAGCCCGAGGTGGTGAACTCCGTCGACAGCGAGGTGACCGAGTTACCCCCCTCGCAGAGCCCGTAGGTGAACCGCTGGGAGACGACGCTCTTGCCGGCGCCGTAGGGCCCCTCGACCAGAACGATGCTCCCGGCCGGCAGCCCGCCACCCAGCTCCTTGTTCAGCCGGTCGCGGTCGTCGAGCCCCAGCGAGTAGAGGGTGGTGCCCGCGCTCATGTGCGAAAGCGAAACACCTCCCGGTCGCCGTCGACGCTCAGCCGGACCCGGTGGTCGCCCGACGAGAGGGTGGCGGGGATCTCGATCCGCGCCACGCGGTGCTCGTCCCACGCCGTTCCGTCGACGACGGTGACCGTCACGCCGCTCCGGTACTGGCCGTCGAGCACCACGTCGACCGCGGCGGAGTCGTTGCGCAGCCGGTTCGATCCCGTGTTCTTCACGTAGAGCGTGACCGTCCCGTTGCCGTCGTAGACGCCCGTCGTCGGATCGCTGATCACCTCGATGTCGGTGCGGACCTCCTTGGAGACGTCGAGGCTGCGGTCGTCGATGGCCGCGCTCACCTCCGAGACGCTGTCGACGAACGTGCCCGCCACGCCGGCCGCGACGATCATGCTCGCGACGAACAGGATCATGTGCGAGCTCGAGACGCTTGCCATCAGCGCACCTCCGTGTCCGCGACGCCCGGCCCGGTGACGAGCTTCACCCGGTCGGCCGAGGCCACCGTCGCGTTGGCGACGAGGGTCTCGCCGGGCAGCCACAGCCCCGTGTTCGTCGTCGCGTTGGTCACGCTCGTCTCCGCGTCGACGTAGCCACCCTCGACGAGCAGATCGACCGCCTCGGTCGACAGCCCCGTCGAGCCGTCGTTGCGCGCCCGGACCGACAGCGCCCCGCTCGTCCCGTTGTACTCGACGGCGACGATCTCGATCGCCGTGTTCTGACGCTCCAAGAGCCGCTCGCGGTCGTCGTCGGTCGCGTCGGTCACCCGCTCGAAGCCGTTTCCGGCCGCCGACTGCATCATCCCCGCGCCGATCAGCAGGGCGACGAACAGGAGCGCCGCCGAGCCGCTAACGCTGAAGCCCACCGTCACCTCCCCGGTCCGTGACCGCGCCGGGATCGGTCCCCGCGTCGGCCTCCGGCCCCCCGTCGGTCCCCGCCGCCGCGAGCCCGAGCTCCGCGCCCGCCCCGTCGACCGGGCGGTCCGAGAGCGCCTCCAGGTAGGCGAGACTCCGGCGGTGGTCGGCCGGGGTCAGCCCCGCGACCCCGCCGTCGGCCTCGGCGCGCACCCGCGGCTCGGCGCCCGGCTCGGCGACGCCGTCGAGCAGAGAGACCAGCCCCTCCTCGGCGCGTTCGCCCAGCCAGTCCAGCCGGCGGTAGTACCGCAGCGCCGCGCGGGCGCCCCGCCGGCCCGCCCGGTCGGACAGGAAGCCGAGCCACGACAGCGCCGTCGCGTCGGCCGCGAGCCCCGCGGGCAGCACCGGGAGGTACGGCCGCCCGGACGAGCCCTCGCGCGACTCGACCGCGCCGAAGCGAAAGCCCGTCTCGGTC
>CAZMLQ010000029.1:18326-19545 GCA_964567195.1 uncultured Haloferacaceae archaeon
GGTCGTCGGTCCCGTCCGGGTCGTCGGTCCCGTCCGGGTCGTCGGTCGCCGCGGCCGCGTCGAGGCCGTCGTCGGCCACCTCCTCGGCCCAGTCGGCGTCGCCGGACTCGTACTCCTCCTTGAGGTCGTCGAAGGTGGTGCCGCCGTCGGCGTCCGCCGGCTCCGCGTCGTCGCCGTCGCCGTCGTCGGGCTCCAGGACGGCCCCGAGGTCGTCGTCGGCCTCGTCGCCGGCCTCGGCGTCGCCGTCGAGCAGGTCGTCGTCGAAGAAGTCCTCGGCGTCGGCGTCGGCCACGTCCGCGTCGAGATCCTCGTCGGACTCCTCCTCCTCGTCGAAGAGACCGAAGCTCCCGTCGCCGCCGGCCGCGGGCTCGACGTCGTCGACGAACGGGTTGACGCCGCGGGTGACCATCTCGTAGATGTCGAGCAGTCCCCGGACGTTCTCCTCGATCTCCTCGACGGCCTCGCCGATCTCCTGGTTCTCGCTACGGACGGTGCTCATCGTCGAGGAGACCCGCGCCAGCTCGTCCTCGAGCTCGTCGACCCGGTTTTCCAGCTCCGCGCTCGCGTCGTCGTCGTCGAACTCGTCGTCGAAGTCGTCGTCGAACTCGTCGTCCCAGTCGTCGACGTCGTCGCCGAACTCGTCGCCGAAGACGTCGTCGTCCGCGCCGCCGTCGCCGTCGTCCGCGCCGCCGTCGCCGTCGCCGTCGCCGCCGAGGAGGTCCCCCAGCCCCATCCCGAGCAGCCCCGTCCCGGCGAGGAGGACGAGCGCGTCGACGGCGGGCGCGGTCGGTGGCATCGATCACGCGTAGCCCGCCGCTCTACTTCAATCCCCGCTCGCGGCTATCAGAACTGAAAACCTACGACCGGCCGTCGCCGGCGTGGCGGACCTCCAGGCGGCCGGAGTCGGGGTGGAAGGTGAGCGAGCGCCCCGCGTCCCCGCCCACGTCGGTGCGCTCGACGGGGATGTCGTGTTCGGTTAGCGCCGCGCGGACGGCCGTCACGTTCCGCGGGCCGACGGGCTCGGCGCCGAGATCGAGCATCTCGCTGCCGCCGGCGAACTTCGCCCGGAGGCGGTCCGTGGCCGCGCCGGCCGCCTCCAGGGCGGCGACGAGCGCCGCGACCCCGGTGTCCGCGTACTTGGCGTCGGGGCCGCCGGTACCCGTCTCGGCGGTCGGGAGCATCACGTGGACGAGGCCGCCGACGCCCGTCTCGGGGTCGT
>CAZMLQ010000030.1:0-19227 GCA_964567195.1 uncultured Haloferacaceae archaeon
CCTCCCAGACCGCGGCCCAGCGCCCGTCGGGATCGCGCCGGCTCGGCGGGAGCGCGGCGCTCGCGTACATCGAGACGGGCCAGGTCGCGCGCTTGAGCAGGTTGAACGCTCCGCCGGTCCACGAGGAGCGGTAGGCCGCCGGCGTGACCGAGACGGGGACGACCGCGCCGAGGGGCTCGGGGTCGAGCGCCGCCACCTGGTAGGTCGTCCAGGCGCCGTAGGAGAGCCCGAACGCGCCGACCGCGCCGGTACACCACGGCTCGGCGGCGACGTGCTCGATCACCGCCGCGACCTGGCGGCCCTCGTCGCCCGCGAACGGCTCCGCCCAGCCGGTCGAGGCGCCGGTGCCGAGCAGGTCCATCACCACCACCTCGTAGCCCGCACGCGCCAGATAGCGGATCGAGGGGTCCCACGCGCCGAAGGTGATCCGGTCGTCCTTGCGGTAGGGGGTGGCGATCACGACCGCCGGGTTCGGCCCCGCGGTCGCGGGCTCGTAGCGGCTCGCGGCGACGGTCTCGCCGTCGACGGCCACCCGCAGGTTCGGGTGGAGCGTCACCTCGGGGTCCGGGTAGGGGGCGGGCACGCCGGCTACGAGAGCGACCGGACCGTCTCGGCGACGACGTCGACGCCGATCGCCAGCGAGTCCTCGTCGATGTCGAACTCGGCGGTGTGGTGACCCGCGACGTTCGAGGCGCCGATCCCGACGTAGGTCGCGGTGCCGCCGCGCTCCTGGACCCGCTCGATCAGGTAGGAGGCGTCCTCGCTGCCGCCGAACTCCTGGCGCTCGACGACGTTCGTGACCCCCTCGACGCCACGGGCGGCGCCGGCGACGGCGTCGACCATCTCGTCGTCACAGACGAAGCTGGTCGTCTTGCCGTACAGCGAGGTCTCGACGTCGACCTCGTGCATGTCGGCGGCGGCGTCGACCATCCGGCGGGCGTGGGCCAGCATGTAGTCCTTCAGGTCGGCGGTGGTGCCCCGCACCTCGACGCGCAGTTCGACGTCCTCGGCGATCACGTTCTGGGCGTTGGGCGAGCTGACGCGGCCGACGTTGATCCGGGTCGGCCCGTCGGCGTGGCGGGGGATGGCGTAGAGGTTCTGCATCGCCGCCGCGGCCGCCTGGAGCGCGTTGCGCCCCTCGTTGGGTGCGGCGCCGGCGTGGGCGGGCGCGCCCCGGTAGCGGACGTCGAGTTTCGCGTTCGAGAGCGGTCGGTCGTAGCCCGCGATCACCGTCCCCGTCTCCTCGCCCAGACCGAGATGTAGCGCCACCACGTGCTCGACGTCGTCGAGCAGGGGCGTCCGGCTCATCGGCAGCCCGCCCCGGCCGCCCTCCTCGGCGGGCTGGAAGAACAGCTTGAGCGTGCCGTCGAAGCCGCCGGGCTCCTCGGCGAAGCGGCGGGCGATCCCGACCCCGATGGCGGTGTGGCCGTCGTGGGCGCAGGCGTGCATCTCGTCGGGGTAGGTGCTGACGAACCCCTCGGCGACCGGGCGGTGGTCCTCGGAGCGCGACTCCGTGCGCGCGAGCGCGTCCATGTCGACCCGGACGCCGACGACCGGCCCCGAGCCGTCGCCGAACTCCCGGATCGCGACCGCGCCCGTGATCCCGTCCATCCGGTCGAGGTAGGGCTCGGGCGCGCCGTCCCGGCGGGCGCGCTCGATCGCCGCCGCGAGCGCGTCCTCGTCGGGGACGCCGAGTCGCTCGTCGGGGGCGACCGCGTCGGCGCCGAGGTGGACGTCGTAGCCGAGCGACTCGAGCTCGGCGGCGACCAGCGCCGTCGTCCGGAACTCCTTCCAGCCCGCCTCGGGGTGGGCGTGGAGGTCGCGCCGGATCTCGATCAGGTCCTTCCCGCTCGTGGTGGCCTCGCTCGACATGGTTGCCCGTACACCACCGTCCAAGTGTAAAATCGTACCGCCGCCGGCGAGCCCGACGCGGGGTGACGGCTGACATAAGTATCTTTGGGGAGGAGACAATATGGGTCACCCTGCCAAGGCTTTATATACCCATCCTCTGTATGCCTTGATCATGCGGCGCTGGAGCCCAGAACTGATAGGAGACGAGTTCGACAGGCGCAAGTTCCTGAAAGGCGGAACACTCGCGGCGACCGGTCTCACGGCCGGGCTCGCGGGCTGTTCCGGCGGTGGCGGCGAGGGGGGTGCCGACACCGACAGCGGCGGCGGTGGCGGCGGTGGCTCGACCGAGACGGAGGCGTCGAGCGACTCGGACTCGGACATGGGCGGCGGTGGCGGCCCGTCGGGGACGCTGACGATGTCCATCGCGGCCGAGCCCTGGAACATGGACTACGCCCTGTACCAGGACACCGGGACCAGCTACATGGTCGACTCCATCTACGACAACCTGGTCACCTACAAGAAGACGGGTGACGGGAACCTCGAGCTGGAGCCGATGCTGGCCGCCGACATGCCGATGGTCAGCGACGACCTCCAGACCTACGAGTTCGACCTGCGCGAGGGCGTGACGTACCACGGCGGCGAGAAGGAGATGACCGCCCAGGACGCCGCCTACTCGATGAACTGGCTGCTCGAGGAGCCGTCGAAAAACGTCACGGGCTTCGTCGAGCCCTACGTCGAGAGCGCCGAGGCCGTCGACGACTACACGGTCCGGTTCAACCTGAAGCAGCCGTGGGGGCTGCTGCCCGAGTATATGACCCGCGTCTACCGTGTGGTCCGCCAGGGCGCACACGGCGACATCGGGGACTTCAAGGGTCCGACGGGGCAGTCCTCGAAGCTGACCCGCGGACCGCGCCTGGACATGGAGGCCAGCACCGGTCCCTGGTACGTCGACGAGTGGGCCTCGGGCTCGCAGATCACGCTCAAGGCCCACGAGGACTACTGGATGGAGAACACCCCGAAGATCGACACCATCCGGTTCGAGATCACCCCGGAGACGTCGACGAAGCTGTCCGCGCTGCGCAGCGGGGACAGCGACATGCTCGACCAGGTGCCCCCGAAGGACTACGAGTCGCTCAGCAACCAGCCCGGGATCAACACCGACGCGACGCCGGGGCTGAAGACCGAGGTGATCTACTTCAACAACCAGTCTGGGATCTTCGGCGGCGAGAAGGGCCAGCACCTCCGGCGCGCGGTCAACTTCGCCATCGACCGCAAGGCCGTGGTCCAGCAGATCTTCTACGGTCTCGCCACCCCCCAGTGGGGGCCGATCTGGCCGAGCAAGTTCGTCCCCGACGACCTGAAGTACGAGAACCAGGAGTTCCACCAGAGCGAGTCGGCGCGCCAGGAGGCCGTCCAGGCCGAACTCGACGCCGCGGGCATGTCGGACGGCTTCTCGTTCGAGTGCATCGCGACCCAGGCGCAGTGGTTCGTCGACATGGGCAACCTGATCGCCGGCCAGCTCACCGACTACGGCATCGAGATGAACGTGAAGCCGATGAAGAAGGCCTCGGTGTTCGACATCGTCTACGGCGGCCCGAGCGCGCCCTACGAGGCGGCCATCGAGGACTACGGCGTCCCGATCCCGGTGCCCGAGTACTGGCTCGACGACGGCTACATGGACATCCCGAACCACCTGCGCTGGCTCACCGACGAGGAAGCGCCCGGCGGCGAGACGACCACGCCGTGGGTGGCCGAGTACATCGACACGGTCAACGCCGCCATCCAGGCCGGCGACGAGGAGACCCGGATGGAGAACCTGGCGAAGGCCCAGCGCACAACCGTCGAGACGGCGGGCCAGGCCAACATCGCGTACATCCAGCTCTCCCGGGCGTGGCGCGACCGCGTGAAGAACTACCCCGGCCCCTATCAGAACAACAAGCAGGAGTTCCGGCCGGTCTCGCTCGAGTGAGCGCCGTCCCGCGGTAGCACCGATCCGGCCCGGGACGGCCCGGCCCGCCCCGGCCGGCGACCGACACGTCTTCGACATCCACCGAACGTCCTCTCCCCACCCACATGAGACGATACGCGCTGAAGCGACTGTTACAGGCCATCCCGACCCTGCTCGGCGTGAGCGTGCTGGTGTTTATGCTCATCCACATCGCGCCGGGCTCGCCGGTGCGGATCATCGCCGGCCAGACCCAGGATCCGGAGCTGATCGCCGACCTGCGCGAACAGCTCTGGCTCGACCGCCCGCTCCACGTCCAGTATCTCCACTGGCTCGACCGCGCGGTGTTGCACTTCGATCTGGGCAACTCATTCACCGTCCAGTCCGGGACGCCGGTGACCGACCTGCTCATGCAGCGCCTGCCGGTCACGCTCCAGCTGACGGTGATGAGCATGGCCGTCGCCATCGCCATCGCCGTGCCGGCCGGCATCGTGAGCGCGGTCAAACAGGACGAGCTCTCGGACCACGTCGCCCGCGTGATCGCGCTGACAGGCATCAGCATCCCCGACTTCTACCTCGGGATCCTGCTGATCGTGCTGTTCGCGGTCTATTTCACCTTCCCGTGGGCGACCGGGGGCTACACGCCACCCGGCGAGGACCTCACCGAGAACCTGTTGCGGATGTCGCTACCGGCGATTACGCTCGGCACCGCCTACTCGGCGATCGTGATGCGGATGATGCGCTCGAGCATGCTCGACGTGCTCAACAAGGAGTACATCCAGGTCGCGCGGGCGATGGGCGTGGGCGACCTGCGGGTCGTGCTCGTCGACGCGACGAAGAACGCGCTGATCCCCGTCGTGACGGTGATCGGGCTGGCGCTCGGGCGCCTGCTCAACGGCGCGGTGCTGACCGAGACCGTCTTCCGGATGCCCGGGATCGGCCGGCTGGTGATCACGAGCGTCTTCCGCCGGGACTACCCCGTCATCCAGGGGGTCGTCCTGTTCATCGCCGTGGTCTACGTCTTCGCCAACCTGGCGGTGGATCTGACCTACGCCTACCTGAACCCGCGGATCCGCTACGGGGGCGAGGAGTGACCGTGACCGTGACCGTGATCGACAGTCTCATGTGTGACACCGACACACCGACCGGGCAGGAGGCCGATCGATGAGCAACGAGACCTCGGGGACCGACGTGGGCGCGGGTGCGGAGTCAGCCCAGCGGGTGCCCGAACACGAATCCCAGCTCGAGTCGTTCTGGCGAAACTTCCGGCGCAACCGGCTCTCGCTGTTCGGTGCGCTGGTCGTCGGCCTGGTGGTGTTCGTCTCGGTCGCGGCCCCGGTGATCGCGCCCTACGATCCGGTCGAGCAGTACCACCCCGCGCTGGACTCCGGCACCCACAACCCGGTCGGACCGGGCTCGAGCTTCGAGGCCCGCGAGACCGGCGAGGTCGAGTCGTTCCCGCTCGGCACCGACCACCTCGGCCGTGACATCCTCTCGCGGGCGGTCTTCGGCACCAGGGCGATGCTGATCAGCGTCGTCTCCATAATCGGGATCGCCGCGCTCGTCGCCCTGCCCGTCGGGGCGGTGGCGGGCTTTTACAGCGACACCTATGTCGACGACGTACTGATGCGGGCGATGGATCTGATCCTCGCGTTCCCGGCGCTCGTACTCGCCATCGCGATCATCGGCGCGTTCGGGACCGAGAACCTCAGCTACGGCCCGCTGACGATCACCAACCAGGTGAAGGTGATCATCGTCGTCGCCATCGTCTACATCCCGCGGCTGGCCCGCGTGATGCGAGGCAGCGTGATCAGCGAGATGGAGGAAGACTACGTCGAGGCGGCCGAGGCCGCCGGCGGCGGGAGCTCGTACATCCTCACGCGCGAGGTAATGCCGAACACGCTCTCGCCGGTGATCGTCCAGGCGACGCTGCTGATGGCGACCGCGGTGCTCGCGGTCGCGGGCCTGAGCTTCCTCGGTATCGGTATCCTGCCACCCAAGCCCAGCCTCGGGATGATGCTCTCGAACTCCCGGGACTACGTCTACAGCGGCGCCTGGTGGTTCTCGATCATCCCCGGACTGATGATCCTGACCACCATCTTCGGGTTCAACCTGCTGGGCGACGGCCTGCGCGACGCGCTCGATCCCAAGTACGAGAGCCGCAGGCGCGACTGATCATGGCCGAACAACGATCTACACCCACCCACGACGACGCGGCACCGACGGCGGCGACCGGCGACAGTCTGCTCGAGGTCGAGGACCTCGCGGTCCGGTTCGACACCGAGGGCGGCGTCGTGCGCGCGGTCGATCACAACAGCTTCAGCATCGGTCGCGGCGAAACGGTCGGGCTGGTCGGCGAGTCCGGCTCGGGCAAGAGCGTCACCGCCCGGTCGATCATGGGGCTGGTCGAGAGCCCCGGCCGGATCGACGGCGGCGAGATCCGCTTCGACGGCGAGAACCTCCTCGAGTACGGTGAGCGCGAGATGCGCGAGATCCGGGGCGACCGGATCAGCATGATCTTCCAGGACCCGATGTCGAGTCTCAACCCGGCGTTCACCGTCGGGCAACAGATCAAGCGCGTGCTCCGGCTCCACACCGACGTGGGGGGTGGCGGGCTGGACCGCTGGCTACGCAAGCTGCCCGGCCTCGACCGCTCGCTCTCCGAGGCCGACGAGGAGGCGGCGAAGCTGCTCGACCGGGTCGGCATCCCCGATCCCGTCGAGCGCCTGCGCGACTACCCCCACCAGTTCTCCGGCGGGATGCGCCAGCGGGTGCTGATCGCGATGGCCATCGCGTCGGACCCGGAGCTGCTGATCGCCGACGAGCCGACCACCGCCCTCGACGTCACCATCGAGGCACAGATCTTCGAGCTGCTCTCCGAGCTCCAGGAGGAACTGGGGATGAGTATGCTGCTCATCACCCACGACCTGAGCGTGGTGGCCGACACCTGC
Source organism: uncultured Haloferacaceae archaeon (assembly GCA_964567195.1). Taxonomy (GTDB): domain Archaea; phylum Halobacteriota; class Halobacteria; order Halobacteriales; family Haloferacaceae; genus CAZMLQ01. The sequence continues at coordinate 6,748 of CAZMLQ010000030.1, forward strand.
GACCGGGCGATCATCATCTACGCGGGCAACATCATGGAGCGCGCCGACATCTACGAGCTGTTCGACGAGCCGCTCCACCCCTACACCCGGGGGCTTCTCAACCTGATCCCCCGGCCGGACACGCGGACGGAGCGACTCGAGCCGCTCCCGGGCACCGTGCCCGACCTGACGAACGTGCCCGAGGGCTGTCCGTTCCACCCGCGCTGTCCGGAGGCCGTCGAGGAGTGTACCAGCCACGATCCCGAGCTCCAGGAGGTCCGGCCGGGCCGTGACGCCGCCTGCATCGAGGTGGAGGGCTACCAGCGATGAGCACGGAGCCACTCCTGCGCGTCGAGGGGCTGAAAAAACACTTCAGCACCGCGAACGGGATGCTCGACCGGCTGCTCGGCGACGACCGCACGGTCCGGGCCGTCGACGGCGTCGACATGGAGCTCCAGCCCGGCGAGACGATCGGGCTGGTCGGCGAGTCCGGCTGTGGCAAGTCGACGCTCGGGCGCGCGCTGCTCCAGCTCGACGAGCCCACCGCCGGCGACGCCTACTTCAGGGGAGAGAACCTCACCGAGTTCGGCGGCGATCGGCTCCGGGAGTTCCGCCGCCACGCTCAGATGGTGTTTCAGGACCCCCAGTCCTCGCTCAACCCGCGCAAGACGGTCGGCCAGATCGTCTCCACCCCGATGCAGATCCAGGGCGTGTACAAGGGCGAGCGCCAGGAGCGGGTCGCCCAGCTGCTGGAGGACGTGGGCCTCTCCCAGCGCCACGCCAACAACTACATCCACCAGATGTCGGGCGGCCAGCGCCAGCGGGTCGGCATCGCCCGCGCGCTCTCGGTCGATCCCGAGTTCATCGTCTGTGACGAGCCGGTGAGCGCGCTCGACGTCTCCGTCCAGGCCCAGATCCTCAACCTGCTCGAGGAGATCCAGGAGAAGTACGAGCTCACGCTCTTGTTCATCAGCCACGACCTGAGCGTGGTGCGGTACATCACCGACCGGGTGCTGGTGATGTATCTCGGGAAGATCGCCGAGCGCGCGCCGACCGAGGAGCTGTTCTCGAACCCCTCCCATCCCTACACCGAGAGCCTCCTGCGTGCGGTGCCGGTGCCCGACCCCCGCCAGCGGGGCAAGCGCAAGGCCATCGAGGGCGACGTGCCCTCGCCAATCGATCCGCCGTCGGGCTGTTCGTTCCACCCGCGCTGTCCGGCCTACATCGGCGACGTCTGCGAGGAGCGCGAGCCGACCGCCCACCGCGTGGGCGACGGGGACTCCCACACCGCCGCCTGTCACCTCTACGACGACGAGATCGAGAGCAGCTACGAGGTCGCGGTCTCGTACGGCGGCGACCCGGACGCCGACGCCGACGCCGCGGCCGGCGAGGCCGACTGACCGGCCGTGGCGCCGGCGCCCGATCTTCCCTTTCGCTGGCGGATCTGGGGCGTGTTGCTCGCCACCGCCGCGATCACGTGGTTCTACGACGCCACGCTGGTCGCGTTCGTCGCCACCCCGTGGCGGTTCCCGCTCGTGATCGCGCTCAGTCTCGCCACCTGGCTGGTGCTCGTGCGGACGTTCGTCGGCGCCCGCGGCCGCGAGCGCGACGACCGCCCGGAGGTCGAGGTCGACGGCGGCCCCGACCCGCCTGACCGACGGCGCTGACCGGTCGGCTTCCGCGTCCGGTGGACGTAAACCGGCCGGTACGGTACGGGGTGCCATGCCGACACCGACCCCGACCGACACGACGCCGGCGATCGGGACGCCCGTCGAGTCGATCGAGACCCCCGCGCTGACGGTCGATCTGGACGTGATGGAGCGCAACCTGGAGCGCTACGCCCGGTTCGCCGAGGAGCAGGGCGTCCGGCTCCGCGCCCACGCCAAGACCCACAAGACGCCGGCGCTGGCCGGCTGGCAGGTCGACCGCACGGGCGGGGGGATCTGCTGTCAGACCCTGAGCGAGGCCGAGGTGATGGCCGCCGGCGGGATCGACGACATCTACCTCTCGTACATGGTGGTTGGCGAGTCGAAGCTCGCGCGGCTCTGCCGGCTGAACGAGTCGCTCGACGCCTTCGCCACGACCGTCGACGGGCCGGGCAACGTCGACCCGCTGGCGTCGGCGGCCGCCGCCCACGACACGGTCGTCGACACGGTGGTCGAGGTCGACGTCGGCCTGGGCCGGACGGGGACCGCGGGCCGCGAGCGCGCGGTCGAGGTGGTCGAGCGGGTGGCCGACGCCTCGCACCTCTCCGTTTCGGGCCTGCTCGCCTACGAGGCGAACGTCAAGAGCGAGGCCGAGACCGACGCCGAGTTCGAGGCCCGCTGCACGGCCGCGATGGACGAGGCCGCCGCGGTCGTCGACCGTCTCGCGGACGCGGGCCACGAGGTGCCCGAGGTGAAGGTCGGCGGGACGGCCACCTCGCTGTACTCCGGGCGACACCCGGTCGTCGACGAGATCAACCCGGGGATGTTCGTCTTCATGGACGTCGGCGAGCTCAGCCTGCGGCCGTGGGCGGTCTCCCCGGCAGACTGCGCGGCCACGGTCCGCTCGACGGTCATCTCCGCGCCCGCGACGGGCCGGGCGGTCGCCGACGCCGGCTCGAAGAGCCTCGGGATGGACAAGCCAGAGCGGCCGGTCCCGCGGCGCGAGGGCGTCTCTTATGTCGCCGCGAGCGAGGAACACGGCTGGCTGGAGACCGAGGGCGAGGAGCTCGCGGTTGGGGACCGCCTCGACCTGATCGTCCCCCACGTCTGTACGACGATCAACCTCCACGACACCATCGTCGGGGTACGGGACGGCCGCGTCGAGACCACCTGGAACGTCCAGGCCCGCGGGAAGGTGAAGTGATGAGCGCCGACCTCCGGATCGATGACGGGCGCGTCCTCGACGGGACCGGCGCGCCCTGGTTTCGCGGCCACGTCCACGTCGCGGACGGCGAGATCACGGCGGTGACGCGGGGCGACGACCGCCGGCCGGCCGACCGCGTGCTCGACGCCGACGGCGACGTGGTCTGTCCCGGCTTCGTCGATGTCCACTCGCACTCGGACCTCGAGCTGTTTGCCGATCCCGCGCTGGCGCCGAAGGTGAGACAGGGGATCACGACCGAGGTGCTCGGCCAGGACGGCTTCTCGATGGCGCCACTCGGCCCCGACGCCGACCCCGGCCCGTGGCGCCGGCATCTGAGCGGGCTGGCGGGCGATCCCGACCGCGAGTGGGACTGGCGCTCGCTCGCGGGCTATCTCGACGCGATCGACGAGGCGGGCGTGGGGCCCAACGTCGCCACGCTCGTCGGCCACGGCACCGTCCGCTACGCGGTCCTGGGGATGGACGACCGCGCGCCAGACGAGGCCGAACTCGAGCGCATGGCCGACCTGGTGACCGAGGCGCTCGACGACGGCGCGGTGGGGCTCTCGACCGGGCTGGTCTACTCTCCACAGATCAACGCCAGCACCGCCGAGGTCCGGGCGCTGGCCTCGCGGCTCGGCCCGACCGGCCGGCCCTTCGTCGCCCACATCCGGAACGAGCGCCGTCACGTCTGGCGCGCGCTCGACGAGTTCGTCGATGTCGGTGCGAGCGAGGGGGTCCCGCTCCACCTCTCGCACTTCAAGCTGCCGGGGGAGCTGCTGCACGGCGAGGGCGAGCGCGCCCGGGCGGTGGTCGAGACGGCCAGAGAGCGCGGGGTCGACCTGACGGCCGACCAGTACCCCTACCGTGCGGGCTCGACGATGCTGTCGAACCTGCTGCCGCCGTGGGTCCACGCCGGCGGGCCGGAGGCGACGATGGCCCGGCTGCGCGATCCCGAGGCCCGCGAGCGCCTGCGCCGCGACATCCACGAGTGGCGGCTCGACGACTGGGAGAACAGGGGCCCCTACACCGGGTGGGACAACGTCGTGGTGACCAGCGTCGACGCGCCGGAGAACGAGGCGATCGAGGGGCTCTCGGTGGCCGAGATCGCCACCCGGCGGGAGGTCGATCCCGTCGACGCGGTCTGTGACGTGTTGCTCGCCGAGGAGCTCGGGGTGAGCATGATCCTCCACCAGCTCGACGAGGCCGACGTGCGCACGATCATGGGCTCGGAGCTGGTGACGTTTGGCACCGACGGGCTGTTCGGCGGTCGTCCCCACCCGCGAGTCCACGGCACGTACCCCCGGATCCTCGGGCGCTACGTCCGCGAGGAGACGGTGCTGTCGCTCGCCGAGGCGGTCCGGAAGGCCACCTCGCTGGCGGCCCGGGCGATGGGGCTGTCGAGAAAGGGGCTGCTCCGGCCGGGGATGGACGCCGACGTGGTGGTGTTCGATCCGGTCGCGGTCGAGGCCCGTGCCACCTACGACGAGCCGACCCGGCCGCCGGCCGGGATCTCGGACGTGTTCGTCGGCGGCGAGGCGGTGGTCGCCGGTGGCGAGCCGACGGGGGCGACCCCGGGCGAGACGATCAGGGCGTAGCGGGCCCGGCGGCCCGCCGGCTCAGTCCGTCGTCTCGGCTCCGGTCTCGTCGTCCGGGAGCGGCTCGACGACGAAGCGGTAGTCGGGATCCTCGGGCGCGAGGTTGGCGGGGCTCTCCTCGCGGGCGTGGGCGAGACAGAGCGTCGCGGTCGCCTCGACCAGCCCGTGGCCGGTCTCCTCCGGGTAGTGCTCGGTGACGAGAAACTCCGCCACCGCGTCACAGCCCCGGCGGTGACAGAGCGGCGGGCCCTCCTCGGCCGGCGGCTCGGCCTCGTCGCCCCGGGCGCGCTCCTCGGCCACCTCGCGGCGGCGCTGGCGGCGCTCGCGACGGCGAGCCTGGCGCTCGCGTCCCTCCTTGGTGTCTGGCACGTCCGGGCGGACGTACCGGGGCGACATAACGCTGTGGCCGGACCGCGACCGTCTCGCCGGCGACGGTAGAGTAATGTGGCCCCCTCGTGTGGCCGGCCCCATGTCAGTCTACGGCACGGAGGGCGAGGCGCTGTCGCTGGCGCTGGCGGGCGACGCCATCGTGACCCGCCGGGTCTCGACCTGCGAGGACGAGGACTTCCGGGCGGTGGTCGAGGGGCTTCGCGGAGCCGACGCGGCGATCGGCAACCTCGAGGTCCTCCTGTGCGAGTACGACGACGGCTACCCGGCGGCCGAGAGCGGCGGCACCTACATGCGCGCGCCGCCGTGGGTGGCCGACGAGCTCGAGTGGATGGGCTTCGACGCGTTCGCGGCCGCCACCAACCACACCGGCGACTACGGGATCGGCGGCGTCGAGGCGACGATGGAGCACCTGGAGGCCCGGGAGATCCCCTACGCCGGGCTGGGCCGGACGCTCGCGACGGCCCGCGAGCCGGCCTACGTCGAGACCCCCGCCGGACGGGTGGCGATCGTCTCTGTCTGTTCGACGATCACGCCGGGGACGGTCGCGGGCGCCCAGCGTCCGGACCTGCGCGGCCGCCCCGGGCTGGCCCCGCTGCGGTTCGACACCGTCTACGAGGTCGAGCCCGACCACCTCGCGGCGATCGAGGCGGCGAGCGAGGCGCTCGGCCTGGAGGGGCTGAAGACGCGCGCCGAGCGCCTTGGCTTTCCGGTCCCCGGCGAGGACGAGGACGAGGACGGTTTCACCCTGATCAACGCCGCGGGGACCGACGTACGCTTCGCGGCGGTCGAGCCCGACGAGGAGCCCGGCGTCCGCATGACCGCCGACGAGGACGACGTCGCGGCGGCGACCGCCCGGATCGACGAGGCGAGCCGGCAGGCCGACTGGGTACTCGCCAGCCTCCACGGCCACGAGGGGGCGGCGGGCGGGCTCAACGACCGGGTCGTGCCCGCCTTCCACGAGGCGTTCGCCCACGCCTGCGTCGACGCCGGCGCCGACGTCTTCCTGGGCCACGGCTCGCACCTGCTGCGGGGGATCGAGCTCTACGACGGCGCGCCGATCTTCTACAGCCTCGGTGACTTCGCCATGCAGAACGAGACGGTGACCCGCCTGCCGGCCGAGATCTACGACCGCTACGACCTCGGCGACGGGGCCGACCCCGCCGACCTCTTCGACGAGCGGGTGACCGACGAGGCGGGCGAGCGGGCGGGCTTTCTCGCCGACAGCGGCTTCTGGGAGAGCGTCCTCCCGGTCTGTGAGTTCGCCGACGGCTCGCTCGACCGGATCGAGCTCCGGCCCCTCGAGCTCGGCTTCGAGGCCCCCCGCGCCCAGCGAGGTCGGCCCCGCGTCGCGTCGGGCGAGACGGCCACCCGGATCCTGGAGGAGCTGGCCGACCTCTCGGCGCCGTACGGCACCGAGCTCGCGATCGAGGACGGTCGCGCCACGATCGAGCCCGACGCGTGAGGGTGCCGGAACCCGCAGCTACTTGTGTCACGGCACAGGGGGGGTCGGTATGCGACTCCCAGACGCGGTGATCGGTAGCGGCTACCGGAGCGACCTCCCCGAGGATCTGCTCGCGGACCTGGTCGAGCACCGAAACCGGATGGCCGGATCGGCGGGCGAGCGGGCGGGCGCGGAGACGCTCGTCGAGGCGCTCGCGGGGATCGACGGCGCGACCGACGTCGGCACCGACGAGTTCGAGATCCCGGGCTGGTGGCGCGGCGACTCGTCGCTGTCGGTCGTCGGCCCGTCCGGGACGACCCACGAGTTCGACGCGAGCCACGAGGTCGTCGCCCTGCCGGGCACGCCCGCGGGCGAGCCCGCGGCCGAACTCGTCGACGTCGGGGCGGGCGCGCCCGCGGACTTCGAGGCGGCGGATCTCGACGGCCGGATCGCGCTGGTCTCGGACCGGACGCCCGACGGCCACGACCGCCGGATCCACCGGATGGAGAAGTACGCCGACGCGGTCGAGGCCGGCGCCGCGGCCTTCGTCTTTCGCAACTTCGCGCCCGGCGCGCTCCCGCGGACGGGCGAGGTGGGCTATCACAGCCGCCCCGGGCCGATCCCCGCGGTGAGCGTCTCGGCCGAGGTCGGCGCCCGGCTGGCGCGCTACTGCGAGGACGCCCCGACCGAGGCCTCGCTGACGGTCGACTGCCGGAACGAGCCCGCGACCTCGCACAACGTCGCGGCCCGGGTCGGCCCGGACACCGACGAGGAGGTGCTGGTGACCGCCCACCTCGACGCCCACGACATCGCCGAGGGGGCGGCCGACAACGGCGCGGGGAGCGCGATCGCGGTCGAGGTCGCCCGCCTGCTCGCCGGGCTGGACGATCTCGACACCGCCGTCCGGATCGTCGTCTTCGGTGCCGAGGAGATCGGGCTCTACGGCGCCTACCACTACGCCGCGACCACCCCGACCGAGGAGATCCGCGCGGTCTGTAACGTCGACGGCGCGGGCAAGTCACGCGACCTCGCGGTCCGGACCAGCGGCTTCGACGACCTCGGCGCCGTCTTCGCGGACGTGGCCGAGGCCCTCGACGTCGAGTACGAGCTCTCCGACGAGGTCAGCCCCCACGGCGACCAGTGGGCGCTGGTCGAGCAGGGGGTGCCGGCGGTGATGGCGAGTTCGCTCGTCGACGAGGCGGGCCGGGGGTGGGGTCACACCCACGCCGACACGCTCGACAAGATCGACGCCCGGGATCTCCGGGCGCAGGCGATCGTCGTCGCGGAGGCGGCCGCGCGGATCGCGACCGGCCCCCGCGAGATCGAGCACCGCGACCCCGAGGCGGTGCGCGAGGGACTCGACGACGGCTACGTCCGCGAACTGAAGGTCGGCGGGCGCTGGCACTACGACTCGGACGCCTGAACGCGCGCGGGCCACGCGCCGGCCGCCCGAACCACCGTCTCGACCGCGGCCGCGACCGCCCCGTCGTGGGTCTCCTCGGCCGGGCTGTGCGAGACGCCGTCGACGCTCGGGACGAACAGCAGCCCGGCGGGGACGCCGACGCGCTGGAAGTTCATCACGTCGTGGCCGCCTCCCGATGGGAGCAGGCGGTAGGCGTCGGTCGTGGCGGCGGCCGCCCGCTCGAGGCGCTCGGCGGCGACCGCCGACATTGTGACGGGGCTGGACCGGTCGACCGCCCGGGTCTCGACGGTCAGGTCGCGCTCGTCCGCGATCGCCGACACCGCCGCGAGCAGGCGGTCCTCGGTCTCGTCCCGGAACGACTCGTCGACGCTGCGCACGTCGAGCGGGAAGCCGACCTCGCCACAGACGACGTTCATCGCGCCGTCGACGGGGTCGAGATCGCCGACGGTGGCGACGAGATCGCCCTCCGTCGCGGCCTCGCGGGCGAGTCGCTGGATCTCGGTCACCATCGCCGCGGCGCCGGCCAGCGCGTCGCGGCGCAGCCCCATCGGCGTCGCACCGGAGTGATCGTAGGCCCCCTCGACGGTCACCTCGTGGCGGACCGGCGCCCGCACGTCGGTGACGACCCCGAGGTCGTCGTCCGCCTCGTCGAGCACCCGGCCCTGCTCGATGTGGACCTCGAGAAAGCCGGCGACGCGGTCGAGATCGATCGTCGGCGCCGCGAGATCGGTCGGGTGAAAGCCCGCCCGCTGCATCGCGTGCCAGAGGGGCACGTCGTTGGCGTCGGTCGCGCCGAACGCCTCGACGGTGAGACGGCCGAGCGCGGCCCGGCTGCCGACCGTGTGCTGGCCGAAGCGGGCCGACTCCTCGGCGCGAAAGACCGCGAGCGTCGGCGGGGCGGGCGGGCGGTCGGGGTCGGTCCCACCCTCGTCGATCTCGCCGGTTTCGTCGGTCCCACCGTCGTGGAGGCGCTGGATCGCCTCGAGGGCGACCACGACGCCGAGGGCGCCGTCGAGCCGGCCGCCGTTGACCACGGTGTCGAGGTGGCTGCCGAGGTGGACCGACCGGTCGGCGTCGGGCCACGGCGTCGCGAACAGGTTACCCACCGAGTCCGTCCAGGTCTCGAAGGCGGGGGGAAGCTCCGAGCGCAGGTACTCGAACGCCTCGTTCTCCGCGTCGGAGTAGGCCAGGCGGGTGACGCCGCCGGCGTCGGTCCGGCCGATCTCCCAGAGTCGGTCGAGGCGGCGACGGACCCGGTCGAGATCACCGGCGGTGACGCGTGGCATCGAGAGGGCGTGTATAGACCGGGTGGGCACATAAATTTCGCCCCGACCGACGGATCGCGGGCACGAAGGGTTTAGCCCGTCGGGCCCGAATCTCGAGGGTGTGAACCCGATCGCCGACCTGGTCGAGTCCTCCGGCGCGATCCGGCGCGGGGACATCGCGCTCTCGGACGGCACGCTGATCGACTACTACGTCGACACCTACGCCTTCGAGACCGAGCCCGCGGTGCTCGCCGAGGTGGCGACGGCGACGGCGGCCGCGCTCGCGGAGGGCGGTCCCGTCGACGTGCTCGCGGGCCCCGCCCTCGGTGCGGTCCCGCTGCTCACCGCCGTCTCGCTCGAGACGGGCCACCGGACCGCGTTCGTCCGGGACGCGGTCAGACACCGGGGCACACAGGCCCGGATCGAGGGCGAGATCCGCAAGGGCGACCGCGTCGTCGTCCTCGACGACGTGGCGATGACGGGCGAGACGGTCGTCGAGACCGCCTCGGTCGTCGAGAACGCCGGCGGCGCGGTCGAGCGCGTCCTCGTCGTCGTCGACCGGGACGAGGGCGCGGCCGAGCGCGCGACCGCCGCGGGCTACGGGTTCGACTACCTGGCACGCGTCGGCGAGGCGATCACCGTCGGCGGGGCGGGCGACGCTCAACAGGAGCAGTAGTAGTCGGCCCCGGAGAACTCCGTCCGGAGCAGTCGGGCGAGCGGTCCCGGGTCGTCGGGGTCGTAGACGGCGGGCAGGAGGTCGGCGGCGCTCGGGCGACCGGCCGCGAGCGCGGCCCAGTCGGCCTCGTCGAGCGGGCCGTCGGCGCCGGCCTCGGTCACCCGGTCGGCCACGTAGTCACGGAGCGAGACCCACCGCGAGGCCGTCGCCGGGGGCTCGCGGGGCAGATCGATCCCGGTCGCGTCGGCGTAGGCCGCCGCGGGCAGGTCGTGACCGGCCGCGACGGGCAGGCCGATCCACTTCCACGGGCGGGTGTTGACGTCGAGCAGGACGGGTCCCCGGCGCTCGTCGTGGACGAACTCGGCCTCGCTGATGCCGTGGTAGCCGGTCGCCTCGAGCACGCGGGTCGCGTGACGGCGGATCTCGGGCGCGTCGACGGCGTCGACGACACAGGAGGTGCCGTAGGCGCGTGGGTGGCGCAGGCGGGCGTTGCCCACCATCCCCGTCACCACCCCGTCGGGACCGCGGTAGGAGGCGAACGATCGATCGGCGCCGGCGACGGTCGGCACGCGCTCTTGGGCCATCAGACGGACGCCGGCGTCGCGGGCCTGCTCGAGCGCCCGGTCGTAGGCCGCGCGGTCCGGGGCCTCGATCACGTTCGTGCCGACCGCCTCCTCGAACCGGCGCTTGAGCGCGGGCTTGAGCACGAGCGGGAAGCCGAGGCGCTCGGCCGCCGCGTCCGGGTCGAGGACGGTCGGGCCGGGGCCGTCGGTCGTCGGCCCGACGCCGGCCAGCCGGTAGGTCTCGGGGTAGGGCACGTCGAGACGCTCGGCGAGGCCGTAGAGCGCGGTCTTGTCGAGCACGTCGTCGATCCGGTCGCCGGCGAACGAGAGCGCCACGCCGTCGACGCCGGGCGCGAGGCCGTGAACCCACTCGTCCATACAGCCGAAGGCGACGGGGGTCCCGTCGAGGCGCTCGGCGAGCGCGGCCAGGTCGGCGCGGAAGGCCGCCCCGTCGTCGAGGGGGTAGGTGATCCGGCCGGCGAGCGAGACGGCGTCCGAGGGGGGTGCGACCCCGTCGCCCGAGCGGTCCAGCGCGATCACGGGCACGTCGTGGGCCGCGAGCGCGCGGGCGACCCCCAGGCCGGTGACGTGGGCGTTGGCCACCAGGGCCGGCGGGCGGTCGTCCGTGCGGTCGGCCGCGGCCGCGAGGAGGTCGTCGAACCCGAGAAAGCTGTCTGCCACGTCCGGCCGAGGACGGCGACGGGCAAAGCGGCCGCGGTACCGGGCGAACGTTGCCGCCGTCGGTGACACGGCGGCGGAAGGATCTTGTGACCGGGCGTCGGAGACGGACCGTCCGGATGGCCAGCTCACGGGGTTACAGTCACGCGCGCGTTCAGGAGTACTGGCAGCGGGTCTGGGAGGAGGCCGGCGTGTACGAACTGTCCGACGACGCCGAGGATCCGACCTACGTGCTCGGGATGTTTCCCTACACCTCCGGGGAGCTCCACATGGGTCACGTCCGCAACTACGCGATCACCGACGCCCACGCCCGCTACCGGCGGATGCGAGGCGACGACGTGCTCCACCCGATGGGCTGGGACGCGTTCGGCCTCCCGGCGGAGAACGCCGCCTACGAGCGCGACACCGACCCCGAGTCCTGGACCCGGAGCTGCATCGAGCGGATGCGCGACGAGCTCCGGGAGATGGGCTTTGGCTACGACTGGTCGAGAGAGATCACCACCTGCGACCCCGACTACTACCGCTGGAACCAGTGGCTGTTCCGCCGGCTCCACGAGGCCGGGCTGGTCGACTACCGCGGCGCCGCCGTCGAATGGTGTCCCGACTGCGAGACGGCGCTCGCCGACGCCCAGGTGCTGGAGCCCGACGACCCCGACGGGCCCGAGCGCGGCGTCTGCTGGCGCTGTGGAACGGCGGTCGGTCGGCGCGAGCTCGACCAGTGGTTCCTGACGATCACCGACTACGCCGAGGAGCTGTACGCCGGGCTCGACGCGCTGGAGGGCTGGGACGACGGCGTCCGCGAGACCCAGCGCGACTGGATCGGTCGCCAGGAGGGCGCGCTCGCGCGGTTCGAACTCGCCGGCGACCGAGAGCGCGAGGTCGAGGTGTTCACCACCCGCCCGGACACGGTCTTTGGCGCCACCTACGTCGCGGTCGCGCCGGGCCACGACCTCGCGGCCCTGGCCGCCCGGAGGGACGAGACCGTGGCGGCCTACGTCGACGGCGCCCCCGGCGACGGCCGGGATCCGACCGCGGGCGTGGCGACCGATCTCGCGGTCGTCCACCCGCTGACCGGCGAGCGCCTGCCCGTCTACGTCGCCGCCTACGTCCTCGACGACGTGGGCACGGGCGCCGTGATGGGCGTGCCCGCCCACAACGAGCGCGACTTCGCGTTCGCCCGCGCCCACGACCTGCCGGTGCGGCGGGCGGTCGAGCCGGTCGGCGAGGACGACCCCCTGCCCGACGCGGCCTCCACCGGCGAGGGCGTCCTGGTCGGCGCCACCGACGAGTACGAGGGCCTGGCGAGCGCCGCCGCCCGCGAGCGCCTGCTCGACGAGCCGGCGCTGGAGCCGACCGTCGAGTACCGCCTGCGCGACTGGCTGGTCTCGCGCCAGCGCTACTGGGGGACGCCGATCCCGGTCGTCCACTGTCCGGACTGCGGGCCCGTTCTCGTCCCCGAGGCCGAGCTCCCGGTCGAACTGCCCGCGTACGTCCGCGAGGTGGGCAACCCGCTGGCGGCCGCGACCGAGTGGACGGAGACGGCCTGTCCCGACTGCGGGGGGCCGGCGACCCGCGAGACGGACACGATGGACACGTTCGTCGACTCCTCGTGGTACTTCC
>CAZMLQ010000031.1:0-19056 GCA_964567195.1 uncultured Haloferacaceae archaeon
GGCGACCGGGCGATCGAGACGGAGTTCGACGCGGTCCAGACCGTCTTCAACCTCCTCGAGCGCACGCCCGGCGAGCACTTCCTCGGGACGATCCGCGAGCGGGGGACCGACAGCTCGCTGATCGCGCGGGTGCCCCACTCCTCGGGGCTGTTGAACGAGCAGGTCACCCCCGAGACCGACCTCGGGGCCGGCGACCACCGCGCCCACCGCCCGGCCGCGTGGTTCGAGGCCGGCTGGGAGAAGGTCGAGTCGCTTCGCTTCCTCGAGCGCGACGGCGAGCGGACGATGGGCCAGGCCGCGATCCGGTGGCTGCTCGCCCACGACGAGGTGGCGTCGGTGACGCCCACCTTCCGCACCCGGGACGACGTCGACGAGTGGGCGGGCGCGACCGACACCCCGCCGCTCTCGGACGACGAGCGCGAGCGCGTCGCCGCGCTGGCGGCCGAGGGCTTCGGCGTCGAGCGCGACGACGGGATGGGTCCCGAGGACCTGCGCTCGTCGGTCGGCGGCGACGACCTGCGCGCGGCGGGCGTGCTCCCGAGCGCCGCCGACTGAGGCGCCCGCGCCGGACCGGACCGGGCCGGCGCTCAGGAGAGGAAGACGTGGCGGGGCCGGTCGGCGAGCACGTCCCGCCCCCAGTCGACCGCGTCGCGGAACGCCTCCGACCGGAAGAACGCCATCGCGTCCTCGCGCGAGCGCCAGCCGCTGGCGACGAAGGTGTCGTTCTCGTCCTCGTGGTTGATCATCAGGTCCGTCTCGACGTGGCCGTCCATCCCGTCGAGCAGGTCGGTCACCTCGTCGAAGCGATCGAGGAAGGCCCCGCGGTGCTCGGGCTTGATCGTGTAGAACATCCCCATCGTTCCGAAGCCCGACTCCTCGCCCGCGCGGTCGATCACGTCCGGCAGGTCCGAGAGAAAGCCCGCGGCCGTCTCGGCCGCGCTCGCGGTCTCCCAGAGGCTGACCGCCGCCGACCGCGAGCCGTCGCGGGCGCCGTAGACCGCCGTCCGGACGTGGGTGTCGTAGTGGTCGAAGTTCTCGCGCAGGCCCGACGCCGCGTCGAACAGCGTCCCGGCGTCGGCCGCCGAGTAGACCACCGTCGCGTGGACGTCCTCGCCGCGGGGCTGGCCCGCGTAGACGTCGAGGTCCGCGAGCGCCCCGCGGACGTCGTCCTCGTCGCCCGCGACGGTCGCCTCGGCGGGCGGGCCGCCCGCGTCGTCACCGCCGCCCTCGTCGGTACGGTCCTCGTCGCCCGCGTGGGCGTCGGACGCGGCCGCGGGCTCGGCCGCGTCGGCGTCGGTCGGGACGACCGCCCCGTCGAGGTAGGCCCCGAGGTCGGCGGGCGGGAAGCGCCGGCCGACGTAGAAGCGGCCGAACTCGCCGTACCGGGCGGAGGCCTCGTCGAAGCGCATCTCGTAGACCACGTCCTTGATGTCGGTCGGATCGCCGCCAAACAGCGTGACGCCCCACTCGTGGTCGTCGAAGCCGACCGAGGAGGCGATCACCTGCTTGATGCGGCCGGCGAACTCGCGGCCGACCTCGCCGTGGCCGGCCATCAGCTCGGCGCGCTCCTCGAAGTCGAGGGTGTACCAGTTCACCGTCTCGCCGCGGCGCTTGCTCATCGGGTAGAAACAGACGTACTCGCCGTCGGGCACGTCGGGGTGGAGCTTCGACTCGATGTAGCGGCGCAGCCCCTCGTCGGTCTCCTCGGCGCCGTCCTCGAAGTAGTCGGTCGAGACGTAGCCGCTGACCTCCGTGACCGAGACGTAGGAGCTCGCGCGCTCGGTGAACTCCGCGAGCGCCGTCGACTCGAACCGTCGCTCGGCGGCCGAGAGGTGATCGAGCGTCGGCCGGAAGTGGACGAACATCAGGTCGGCTTTCTCCCCGAGGACCGAGCAGACCGCCGAGACGCCCTCGTCGGCGTCGGCGACGGCCTCGTACGTCTCGAGGTGGTCGACGCCCTCCGAGACGGCCCGGTCGCGGGCGTGCTCGGGGGCCGCCCGCCAGGCGTCCCAGTCGACGCGCCGGAGATCGTGCAGGACGAACCAGCCCTCGTCGGTCTGTGGCGGCTTGGCCATACCCACCGGTTCGCGCTCCCCCCGTTAGGCCCTTACGAGTCGGCGGGGCGCGCGCCGCCCGCGGGCGGCTCAGTTGAGTAGCTGTGCGCCAAACACCAGCAGGACGAGCGAGGCGAGCATCGTCAGGCCGACGCCGGTGGTGATCGTCCGCACGAGCCGGTAGGGCTCGGCGACCGGCAGGCGGGCGACGACCGACTCGGCGGTGGTCCGGAGGATCCGTCCGCCGTCCAGCGGGTAGCCGGGGATGCAGTTGAACAGCCCGAGCTGGAGGTTGATCCAGGCCGTCCAGAACAGCGCGTTGGCGAGCAGGAAGACGCCGCCGGCGCCGACGGCCCCGAGTGGCCCCTCGACGACGTAGAAGTTCGTCGCCACGCCGGTGAACCCCGGGAAGTTGGGGATGCCGAGCACCGCCGACGCCAGCGGGAGCACGAGCGCCACGCCGACGAGCGAGAGCGGCGAGTCGGTGTCGACGGGTGGGGTGGCGCCCGGACCGCCGTCGCCACCGAGCAGCGCGAGGTAGGTGCCGGCGGGGTAGCGCTGGACCCCGAGATCGGTGACGACGAGCCCGCTGACGCCCGGGAAGACGCCGACGCCGAGGAAGCCGCCGTCGTCGTCGGGCGCCGCGCCGAGGGCCACGTCGTAGCTCCGGGCCGGGCCGCCGTCGGTCGGGTGGGCCCGGACGGAGACGCGCTGGCCGGGGTCGGTCCCGTCGAGCGCCGCCCGCAGGGTCGCGTCGTCGGTCACCCGCTCGCCGTCGATCGCGGTGACGATCAGCGAGGCGTTCGACGGCGCGCCCGCGGCCGCCAGCGGGCCGTCGGCGGCGACGGTGACGAACGCGCCCGCGGGGACGGTCGCGGTCCCGTTCGCGGTCTCGAGACGGGCGACCGGACGGTCCGCGAGCGCGGCCGTCAGGTCGGCACGGGTGTCGACGGGCGTCCCGTTGACCGACCGGATCCGCACCGGCTCGTCGTCCGGGCCGATCTCGAGGCCGGTCGGGCTGCCGGGGACCGAGCGGACGGCCACGAGCGAGCGCTCGACGGGAACCGTCCGCTCGCCGTCGATCTCGACGGCCACGGTCCGGCCGTCGGCCGCCCGGAGCGCCCGGTCGAGGTCGGCGTCGGTGTCGGTCGGCGTCCCGGCGACGGCGGTGACGCGGTCGCCGGGGCCGATCCCGGCCGTGTCGGCGGGGCTGCCGGCGTAGACCCCGCCGACGGCGACGCCCGGCGCGAGGCCGATCGCGGCGATCACCGGCCCGAACAGGAGTGCGAACGCGAGGATGGTGACCGCGAAGTTGTTCGTCACGCCCGCGGCGAACATCCGGGTGCGGGCACCCCGCGAGACCGCCCGCTGGCTCTCCTCGTCGGGCGCGACGAACGCGCCGACCGGGAGCAGGGTGAGAAAGACCAGCCCCATCGACTCGATCTCGATCCCCTCGACCCGACAGAGCAGGCCGTGCCCGCCCTCGTGGACGACCAGCCCGACCAACAGTCCGAGGAGGATCTCGGGCGCGACCGACAGCGGCAGGAAGTCGTTCACGCCCGGGATCACCAGGAAGTTCCGTGGCTGGTTCACCTGGGTCGGCTGGGGCGGGCTGCGCAGGATCGCGAGCCCCTGGACCACGAGCAGGAGGAACGAGGCGAACATCACGACCAGCGTGACGCCGAGGCCGACGTTCGCCCACGCCCGCCAGAACCGGCGGGGGCGGGCGAGCCGGTCGAGAAACTCCCGGCCACGGCGGGTGTGGACGGTCGCGAGCGGCCCCGTCAGGCGGACGGCCGACGGCAGGTAGCCCCGCGACCGCAGGAGGAGCGCGAGAAGCGTGTAGGCGACGAGTCCGACCGCCACCCACAGCAGGGTGTTCATCGGTCGTCCGGACGGTCGCACGGCAAAAAAGGCGTTCGGGCCGGAGCCGGGGGCTCAGCCCTCGCGCCGGAGCCGCCGGACGACGAAGCCCGGCTCGAGCTCGCCGAGGAACTCGCCCAGCCGCGGGCCCTGGGTCTCGTCGAAGAACAGCCGGTAGCCCGTCTCGAAGAGGTCGCCAACCTCGATCCCGTTGCGGCGGGCGGCCTCGTACAGCTCGCCCTGGATCGCCTCGCCGTCGCCGCCCGACTCGACGACCGCCGCCACCGCCTCGAGCGCCGTCGCCGTGTCGGGGTCGACGGTCACGGCCGGGAGGTCGGACTGGAGCCGGTAGTTGTAGGCGTTGTCCGTCCGCTCGGCCCAGGCCCGGGCCTTCTCCACCCGGGCGAGCGCCGCCTCGATCACCGGCTCGGACGCGTCGGGGGGCAGGTGGCCCTGGTCGCGCGCCATCCGCAGGCGCAGGTCGCGATCGTCGGTCATGCCGAGCACGGCGGCGAAGGTGTAGGGGAGCCGGACCCGCTCGGGCCGGATCTCGTCGACG
This sequence comes from uncultured Haloferacaceae archaeon, assembly GCA_964567195.1. Lineage (GTDB taxonomy): Archaea > Halobacteriota > Halobacteria > Halobacteriales > Haloferacaceae > CAZMLQ01. The sequence goes on from CAZMLQ010000031.1 coordinate 4,477, forward strand.
AGGAACGGGTAGACCCGCTCGGCGAACGCCTGGCGGGCGGGATCCTCGGCCTCGCCGAAGTAGAGCCGTTCGAGCCGGTCGAACTCGTCGACCAGCAGGTCGAGCCGGTCGAGGTCGAGATCCCGAGAGCGACCCGGATCGAGCGCGAAGAAGTACCGAAAGACCGGCAGCTCGAGCAGCTCGAGCAGCTCGGGCACGGTGACGACGACGCCCGACGAGGACGAGAGCGGCTCGCCGTCGACGGTGAACCACTCGTAGGTCATCGGGACGGGCGGCTCGCGGTCGAGCAGGTCGCGGGCGATCCGCTCGCCGCTCGGCCACGAGCCCTCGGCGTGGTCCTTCCCGAACGGCTCGAAGTCGACGCCGAGGATCGCCCACTGTGCGGGCCACTCGAAGCGCCAGGGAAGTTTTCCCTCCCGGAGCGTGGCCGTCCCGGCGTGACCACAGCCCTCGATCTCCCGCCCGCCGGCGACGAGCCCGGAGCAGACGTACTCGACGGTCCCGGCCGCGGCGTCGACCGCGCGGACGTCGGTGGTCAGGCGGCCACACTCGCCACACCGTGGCATGAACGGGACGTAGCCGTCGTCGACGCCGTCGCGGAACTCGGCGAGGAGCTCGCGGGCGCGGTCGCGTCGCGACAGCAGTCGGCGGGTGACGGCCTCGAACGCCCCCTGCTCGTAGAGCTCGGTGTTCGAGAGGGTCTCGACGGGCACCTCGGCGGCGTCGGCCGCCCGCTCCAACAGCGCGGTGAAGTGATCGCCGTAGGAGTCGTGCTCGCAGTCCGGGAACGGGTCGGGCACGTCGGTGTAGGGGCGGCCGAGGTTGCGCCCGAGCGCCCCCGCGTCGACCGCGTCTAGCCCGACGAGATCGAACGACCTCGTCGCGAGCGTCCGGGGCACCGCCCGGAGCGCGTCGCGGTCGTCGCTGGTGAACAGCTGCCGGACCTCGTGGCCCCGCTCGCGCAACACCGCGGCGACGAAGTGGCCCCGCATGATCTCGTTGAAGTGGCCGAGGTGGGGCACCCCGGAGGGCGAGACGCCGCCCTTGATCACGATCGGATCGTCGGGGTCGCGGGCCTCGATCTCGTCGGCCACCTCGTCGGCCCAGAAGGCGTGGTGGGGATCGTCGCCGGTGGGCTGGTCGCCGGTCATGCGTCGACCCACTCGGCCGGCTCGGCCGCGCCGACGGGGACGACGTCGGTGCCGTCGTGGTCCCCGCGGCGGACGGCCGGGCCGACGGCCGCCGGGTCGGTCCCGTCGAGCACGATCGTCCGGATGTCGGCCCGGCCGATCAGCGTCGCCGCCAGCAGGTCGACCGGCGCGGAGGCGCCGGCGTCGCGGCTCATGGGCGCGATCACCTCGACCAGGTCGGCCGGCGAGAGGGTGGCGTACTTCTCCGCGCCGGCGTCGCCGCGGGGGTCGGCGCTGTAGACGCCGTCGACGCTGGTGGCGAACACGAGCAGGTCGGCGCCGACCGACTCCGCGAGCGCGGCGGCGACGGCGTCGGTGGTCTGGCCCGGCGCGACCCCACCCATCACGGGCACGTCGCCCCGGCGGACGGCGGCGGCGGCCTCGTCGTAGTCGGTCGCGGGTGCCGGTGCGGCCCGGTCGCCGAGGGCGGCGATCAGCAGGCGCGCGTTGATCCGGGTGACGTCGATCCCGATCCGGTCGAGCGCGACCTCGTTGGCGGACAGCCGCCGGGCCACGTCGATGTACTCGCGGGCGACGCCGCCGCCGCCGACGACCACGCCGAGGTCGTGGCCCTCGTCGGCCAGCGCGGCGACGACGGCCGCGTACGCCTCGACGCGGTCGGGGTCGAGGTCCGGCGCCAGCACGCTGCCGCCGACCGAGAGCACGGCTCTCATCGGCCACACCTCCCGGCGCCGGCGTATAAGGGTTGTCGGATCGACCGCCCCGGAACGCCTAAGCGCGTCGCCCCCCGCCCTCGTGGCATGCGGACGATCAGCGTCCTCGGCCCCGGCGCGAGCGAGCTGGTCGGCCGGCTGGCCCCGGCACTCGACGGCCGCGTCGCCACCGTCGAACGGCTCGGTCCGGCCGACGCCGGCCCGCCACCGGACGCCCGCTCGGCCTACGGGCTTGCCCCCGACGGCTCGTGGGTCGGCGCCGGCGCCGACCGCTCGCTCGACGCACTCCTCGACGACCTCGCGCCCGACCACGACGTGGCCCTCCTCGCGGGCTTTCCGGCGGCCGACGCCCCGGCGGTCGTGCTCGACGACGCGGACGAGCCAGACCGGGACCGCGACGTGCTCGTGCGCGCGCCCGACGCCGACGCCGTCGCGGCCGACGCGGTGCGCGAGGCCCTCGCCGACGTGGCGCCGCGGGTCACCCTCGCCGCGCTCGTCGACCGGGCGACCGACTCGCCCGCGGCCGACCGCGCGGGCGCCGTCGCAACGTTCACCGGCCGAGTGCGGGCACACGACGATCCCGACGACCCCCGGACGGTCAGCCTGGAGTTCGAGCGCTACGACGGCGTTGCGGCCGAGCGCACGGCGACGATCCGCGAGGAACTGACCGCCCGCGAGGGGGTCTTCGAGGTCCTGCTCCACCACCGCACCGGGGTCGTCCCCGCGGGCGAGGACGTCGTCTTCGTCGTCGTCCTCGCGGGCCACCGCCGGGAGGCGTTCCGGGCGGTCGAGGACGGTATCGATCGGCTGAAGGCGGAGGTTCCGCTGTTCAAAAAAGAGACCACCGTCGAGGACGAGTTCTGGCGCCACGAGCGGTAGTCCGACGCCCGTCCGACCCGCGTCTGACCGTCATCGATTCTATCTCGTCGTGTCCGAAACGATCGTCCAGATCGCTTTCTAAAACGTCTCGGACGATTTTAAACCGTCCTAAAACGAACCGTTTTCGTCGATTTAGTCGAAACGGGGCCGAACTCTCCCGAACGTTCACCCCTTTATAACACCCTACGGGCCGTGGAACCGAGTGCAGATGAGCGCCACCGCATCCCCCTCCACCGACGACCCGGACGCCGACGAGAGCCCCTCGAAGGAGCAGCGCCTGAAGGAGTATCTCGTCTCCAAGGCCGAGGACGGCGAGCTCTACTTCAAGAGCAAGTTCATCGCGGACGAGGTCGGGCTCTCGCCCAAGGAGATCGGCGCGCTGATGGTGAAGCTCCGCGACTCGGCGACCGAGCTGACCGTCGAGAAGTGGTCGTACACGAGCGCGACCACCTGGCGCGTCGAGCCGGCGAGCGCGTAGGCGGACGGTCGGCGCAGACGGCCCGCCCGCTGGTCCCCCGACGCCCGTTCCCGTTCCCGTTCCCGTTCTCCGCGCGCTCGTCGCCGCCAGCCACCGGGTCACCGGACCGGCAACTTATGCCGACGCCGCCCCTACCCGGCTCCGATGTCAGACTCGGAGTCGGCGCCGGAGGGGCCGCCGACCGACCGTCTCCGGTCACTCTTTCACCTCCACGAGACCCGCCGGGAGGGCGACCGCCTGCTCTACTACGGCGAGTCGCTCGTCCCGCGACGGGTGCTGGTCCGCGAACTCGCGCCCGGCTTCCGCGAGGCGGGCTACGAGCTGTCGCTGTCGGCCGGGCGCGCGGCCGACGAGGTGGTCGTGGTCGCCGAGCCGATCACCCCCGGGATCGACGGGATCCCGTGGAAGAACGTCGCACTCCTGCTGGCGACGGTGCTCTCGACGCTCCTGGTCGGCGCGTTCGCGTGGTACTACGTGCCGGCCTCGGAGATCCGATCGAACCCGCTGGTCGTCCTCCGGGCGTGGCCGTTCACCGCCGCCGTGCTCGGCGTGCTCGCCACCCACGAGCTCGGTCACTACGTCGTCGGGCGCTACCACGGGGTGGACGTCTCGCTGCCGTACCTGATCCCGTTCATCGTCCCGTTCGGCACGCTCGGGGCGATCATCCGGATGCGCGGGCGGATGCCCGACCGGCGGGCGCTGTTCGACATCGGCGTGGCCGGCCCGCTCGCCGGGCTGGCCGCGACCGTCGTCGTCACCGTGGTCGGGCTCTCGCTCGAGCCGATGACGGTTCCTCGGGGGGTGCTCGCGGCCAGCGACCGGGTGATCGTCTTCAACAACCCGCCCCTGCTCGATCTGATCGCGGCCGCCATCGACCGGCCGACGAGCTACCCCGAGCCCGGCCGCACCGTCCACCCCGTCATCATCGGCGGCTGGGTCGGGATGTTCTTTACCGTGCTCAACCTGCTGCCGGTCGGCCAGCTCGACGGCGGGCACATGGTCCGGGCGATGCTCGGCGAGCGCCAGGAGACCGTCGCCGCGCTCGTGCCGGCCGTGCTGTTCGGGCTCGCGGGCTATCTCCACTTCGTCCGCGGGCTCGGGCTGAACGAGTCGGTCGGGCTCTGGGCCTTCTGGGGCGTGTTCGCCGGCGTGCTCGCCTACGGCGGCCCCGCCGATCCGGTCGACGAGACGCCGCTGGACTGGCCGCGCTACCTGCTCGGGCTGGCGACGTTCGCGGTCGGGGCGCTGTGCTTTCTCGCCGTTCCCGTCCAGCTGATGTGAGCCGGGGTCAGTCGTCGCCGTGGGTGTAGCCCCGGTCGGGCAGGGGCTCACCGTCGACGGTCACCGCCTCGTCGTCTGTCACCGACCCGATCCGGGTCAGCGCCGTCGGGACCGCCGCCCGCGCGGTCGCGACCGCCTCGGGGGGAACCGTACAGACGAGCTCGAAGTCCTCGCCGAAGAACGCGGCCATCTCGCGCCGGTCGGCGGCGTCGGTCGCGAGCCGCTCGACCGCCGGGTGGACCGGGAGGGTGGCCCACGAGAGCCCGATCCCGACCCCGCTCGCGGCCGCGAGCTGGTGGCAGGACCGCGCCAGCCCGTCGCTGGAGTCCATCATCGCGGTGGCGTGGGGGGCGAGCGCCCGACCGGCCGCCACCCGCGGCGTGAACCGGAACAGCTCGTTGCCCCGGTCGGCGTCACCGGCGCGGAACCGCCGGAGGGCGGCGGCCGAGCGCCCGAGCCGACCGGTCACGAGGACGGCGTCGCCGGGGCGTGCGCCCGACCGCCGGACCGGGGCGTCCGTCCGGCCGAGCGCGGTCGTGGCGGTCGTGAACTCGTCGTGCTCGTCGAGGTCGCCACCGACGTAGCTGGCGTCGACGGCCCGACAGACCGCGCGGGCCCCCCGGACGAACGCCGTGATCTCGTCGCGCTCCAGCGCCGGGGCGCCGTAGGCCGCGACCGCGGCGGTCGCCGCGGCACCCATCGCGGCCACGTCCGACAGCGAGGCCCCGACCGACCGCCAGCCGGCGGTGTAGCGGGTCGTACCCGCCGGAAAGTCCGTCCGCTCGTGGAGCATGTCCGTCGAGAGGACCGCGCCGTCGACGACCGCGGCGTCGTCGCCGGCGTCGGGGAGCGTCCCCGCGAGCATCGCGAGGGCCGCGCGCTCGTCCATGTCCGGGTCAGCGGGCGGGGGCACAAGAAGCCGCCGACCGCGCACGGTCGGGGTTTCGACGGCTTCAAGCCGGCGTCGGCCGACCGCCGGCACATGTCCGGCGGGAGGATCCGCGCGACCGTCCTCGGCTTCGCCGGCGCGGCCGCGGTGCTCGGCGCGCTGGTCTGGCTGGTCGGGGTCGGCGACCTGCTCGCCACCCTGCGGACGACCGACCTCCGGCTGGTCGGGCTGGTGGTCGGGGCGACCGTCCTCTGGCTGGTCGCGTGGGGGCTCGCGCTGCGGACCGTCCTCGGCGTCCTCGGCGTGGAGGTGTCGCCCGTCGCCGCGGGGCTCGTCTTCGCGGGCGCGATGTTCTCGAACAACGTGACGCCCTTCGGCCAGGCGGGCGGCGAGCCGATCACCGCCCTGCTGATCGCCCGGGTGACCGACACCGAGTACGAGACCGGACTCGCCGCCATCGCGAGCGTCGACACGCTCAATTTCGTCCCCTCGATCACGCTGGCGCTGATCGGCGTCGGCTACTACGCCACCGAGGTCACGCTCGGCACCAACCGCAACCTCGTGCTGGCGACGGCCGCGGTGGTCGCGCTCGCGGTCGGGGTGCCGGGGCTGGTCTACCTGGGCTGGCGGCGCCGGTACGCGCTCGAACACCGCCTGATCGGGCGGCTCACGCCGCTGGTCCGGCGGGTGGCCGACATCCTGCCTCGCGTGCCCGTGCCGACCGTCGAGGGGATCGAGCGCCGGATCGAGGGCTTTTTCCGCGCCATCGAGCGGATCGCGGCCGACCGGGAGTCGGTCGCCGCCGCGCTCGGCTACTCCGCGCTCGGCTGGGGCTTCCAGATGCTCGGGCTCTGGCTGGCTTTCCGCGCGGTCGGGGTGCCCGTCCCGCTCTCGGTCGCGCTGTTCGTCGTCCCGGTCGGCGCCGTCGCGGGCGTCACCCCGCTGCCGGGCGGCGTCGGCGGCATCGAGTCCGTGCTGGTCGTCCTGCTCGTGGCCGCACCCCTCCCCGCGGTCACCCAGTCGGTGGCACTCGCCGCCGTCGTCGTCTTCCGTGGCGCCGTCTACTGGGTGCCGGTCGCGGTCGGTGGCGTCGTCACGGGTGTGGTCGGGCTGGACGGCGACGTGAGCGCGTAGTCGGGCGCGAGACGACGGATTTAACCCCGACACACGGGTAGCCGGTCGCATGGCCAGCGTCTACGACGTTCCCGCGGACGAGCTGATCGAGGCGGTCGCGGACCGGCTCGCGGACCGGATCGACGAGCCCGAGTGGGTCGGCTTCGTCAAGACGGGCGAGAGCCGCGAGCTACCGCCACAGCAGGACGACTTCTGGCACCGCCGCGCCGCCAGCCTGCTCCGGAAGGTGGCGATGGAGGGCCCCATCGGCGTCGACCGCCTCTCGACGAGCTACGGCGGCCGCAAGGACGGCTCGACCCGCTACCGCGTCGCCGCGGAGACGTCGTCGACCGGCAGCCGGAAGATCATCCGCGTCTGTCTCCAGCAGCTCGAGGCCGAGGATCTCGTCACCACCGCCGAGGGGGAGGGCCGGCGGGTCACCCCCGAGGGCCAGAGCTTCCTCGACGAGACGGCCGGGGACGTGCTCGAGTCGCTCGACCGGCCGGAGCTCGAGAAGTACGCGTAGCCGGCGCCCGCCGGCGCCGGAAGGAGTGGGCGCCCGCCGGCGCCGGAAGGAGTGGGCGCCCGCCGGCGCCGGAAGGAGTGGGCGCCCGCCGTACCGGCGCGGACCGGTCGCGTCCCCGGCTCCGAAATCGTTTTGCCCGTCACGGCACAACTCGACTGCATGAGTGAGAGTCCCGACGACGAGCGCATCGACGAGCTCCGGGAGCAGCGCCTCGAGGAGCTGAAAGAGCAGGCCGAGGGTGGAGGCGGCGAGGCCGCCGAGGCCCAGCAGGCCGCCCAGGACCGCGCCGAGGCCCAGAAGGAGGCGCTGTTGAAACAGAACCTCACGGACGGCGCGCGCCAGCGCCTCAGCGCCATCCGGATGTCAAAGCCCGACTTCGCCGAGCAGGTCGAACAGCAACTCGTCGCGCTCGCCCAGAGCGGCCGTATCCAGGACCGGATCGACGAGGACCAGATGCGCGAGCTGTTGAAACAGCTCAAGCCCGACTCCAAGAGCTACAACATCCGCCGCCGGTAGATGGAGCTCGCGCTCCTGTACAGCGGCGGCAAGGACTCGACGCTGGCCGCACTCCTGCTCGATCCGTTCTACGACGTCACCCTCGTCACCGCCCACTTCGCCGTCACGGACGACTGGCGCCACGCCCGCGAGGCCGCCGACCGGCTGGGCACACACTTCGACGTTGGCTTTCACACGGTCGAACTCGACCGCGAGGTGGCGGGCGAGGCGGTCGACCGCATGCGCGAGGACGGCTACCCCCGCCGGGGAATCCAGCGCGTCCACGAGCACGCTCTCGACGCGACCGCGGCGCTGGACGTCGACGCGGTCGCGGACGGCACCCGCCGCGACGACCGCGTCCCCTCGGTGTCGCGCGCGCAGGCACAGAGCCTCGAGGATCGTCACGGCGTCGACTACATCGCGCCCCTGTCGGGCTTCGGCCGTGGCGCCGTCGACCGGCTGGTCGACGCCACCCTCGACGTCGAGTCCGGCCCCAGCGCCGAGATCCCGAAGGCCGACTACGAGGGCGAACTCCGGGCGCTGCTGGCCGAGATGCACGGGCCCGGCGCCGTCGAGGAGGTCTTTCCCGACCACGTCCAGACCCGCGTCCGGGGGCTGCGCGACCCGCCGCCGGAGTAGCCGGCGATGCGACCCGGTAGCCGGCGACGCTTACCCGTGATCGTCGCGGTCGCGGTCGAGCGCCCGCCGCGCCGCCGCCACCGCGGCGCGCGTATCCAGGTCGAACAGGCTCGTCGGCGCGGCGTGGGCGGCCAGGTCGGCCGGACCGACGGTGGCGGCGTCCAGTCGCTCGACCGCGGCGAGTGGCCGACCACACCCGGCCGCCAGCGCCGCGTCGGCCGCGGCGACGGTCGGCCCGACGCGGTAGGCCGCCTGGAGCGGCTGGAACCAGTCGTTCGGGCGGGGGAGCGCCGCCTCCCGGCCCCCGCTCCGGACCGTGTCGAGGAGGAACGCGACGAGCCCCGGATCGACGAAGGGCATGTCGCAGGCGACGACGACGGCGGAGGGGTCCGGGGCGGCCGCGAGCCCGGTTCGCAGGCCGGCGAGCGGGCCGGCGTCGGGGCGGTCGTCGACCGCGAGCGTCACCGCTCCGGGGAGGGCCGCCTCGAAGGGCCCGCGCTGGTCGGGCCGGCAGTTCACCACCACGGCGTCGACGACCGGGGCGAGGCGGTCGACGATCCGGGCGAGCATCGGGCGGCCGTCGAGCGGGGCGAGCGCCTTCTCGCCGCCGGGAAAGCGCGTCGAGCGCCCGCCGGCGACGACCACGGCGGAGGCCACGGCCGGCCTCGGAGCCGGACGATCCTGAACCCGTCGCCGGAGCGAGCGAGGCGATGGACAGCTTCAAGCGCGCCGCCCCGCGAGGGCGGGGCATGTACGAGCGGCTGAAGGGCTTTCGCGACTTCTACCCGGCGGAGATGGCGGCCCGCCGGACCGTCGCCGACACGATCGAGGGGGCGGCCCGGCGCTACGGCTTCCGGGAGATCGGGACCCCCGCGCTGGAGCGCCAGCGGCTCTACACGGACAAGAGCGGCGACGAGATCGTCGAGGAGCTGTACGCCTTCGAGGACCGGGGCGGCAGGGCGGTGGCGCTCACCCCGGAGCTGACGCCGACGGTCGCGCGGATGGTGGTCGAGCGGGGCCAGGCGCTGACCAAGCCGATCAAGTGGGTCTCGACCCGGCCGTTCTGGCGGTACGAGCAGGTCCAACAGGGCCGGTTCCGGGAGTTCTACCAGACCAACGTCGACGTGTTCGGCTCGGCGTCGCCGGTCGCCGACGCCGAGGTGCTGGCGGTCGCCGCAGACGCGCTGACCGATCTCGGCCTGGACGACGAGTTCGTCTTCCGGGTCTCACACCGCGACGTGCTCGGCGGGCTGCTCGACGCGTTCGAGGCCGACATCGACCGCCGGGCGGCGATTCGCGCGGTCGACAAGTCAGCGAAGATCGAGTCCGCCGAGTACCACGCGCTGCTGACCGACGCCGGCCTCTCGTACGACCAGGCCGAGCGGTTCGACCGCCTGCTCGACGCCGGCCTCGACGACGTCGCGGCGTTTGGCGGCGGCGACGTCGCCGACGCCGTCGCGAACCTGCGGGCGGTGCTCGACGCCGCCGCCGACCTCGGGGTGGCCGAGCACTGCACCGTCTCGCTCGAGACCGCCCGGGGGCTGGACTACTACACCGGCGTCGTCTTCGAGTGTTTCGACGTCGCGGGCGAGGTGTCGCGCTCGGTGTTCGGCGGCGGGCGCTACGACGACCTGATCGAGAGCTTCGGCGGCCCGCCAACCCCCGCGGTCGGTGTCGCGCCCGGCCACGCGACGCTCTCGCTGTTGCTCCGGCGCGCCGACCGCTGGCCCGACGAGCCGCCGACCACCGACTACTACGTGCTCCAGGCGGGCGACACCCGCCCGACCGCGGCCCGGATCGCGCGGGAGCTACGCGACCGGGGTCACGTCGTCGAGACCGACGTGGCCGACCGGTCGTTCGGCGCACAGCTCTCCTACGCCGACGCGGTCGGCGCCGAGACGGTCGTGATCGTCGGCGAGCGCGACCTGGCCGAGGGCCAGGTGACGGTCAAGGAGATGGCCTCGGGCGAGCAGACGACCGCGCCGGTCGACGCGTTCCCCGGCGACCGCGAGGCGCCGACCTACGACGACTTCGCGTGAGCGGCGACGGCGACCGGCGAACGCGCGCGTACCGGCTCGCCTACGACGGCCGGCCGTTCCACGGCTTCCAGCGCCAGCCCGACGTGGCGACCGTCGAGGACGCCCTGCTCGACGCGCTGGTCGAGCTGGACCTGCTCGCGCCGGGCGAGGGCCGGAGCCGGCCGACGCCGTCGGGCTACGCGGCCGCCGGCCGGACCGACGCGGGGGTCTCGGCGCTCGCCCAGACCGTCGCGTTCGCCGCGCCGGCGTGGCTCTCGCCCGCGGCGCTCGACGGCGCACTCCCCCGGTCGGTCCGGGCGTGGGCCGACGCCGCGGTTCCCAAGGACTTTCACGCCACCCACGATGCGACGCGCCGGCGCTACGTCTACCACCTCCACGCGCCGCCCGACCGGACCGACGATGCCCGGCTCCGGTCCGTGGCCGATCGTCTCGCCGGCGAGCACGATCTCCACAACCTCACGCCCGACGACCGGGGGACGGTCCGGTCGCTCTCGATCGACGTCGAGCGGGTCGGCGCGTTCCTGGTCGTCCGGGTCGCGGCCGGCGGGTTCGCGCGCCAGCTCGTCCGCCGGCTGGTCGGCCTGCTCGACGAGGCCGGCCGCGGGGTGGCCGGCCCCGACCGGATCGATCGGGTGCTCGGTCCCGAGCCGGTCGACGGCCCCGAGGGGGTCGCGCCCGTGCCGGCCGAGCCGCTGGTGCTCGTCGATGTCGCGTACCCGGACGTGTGCTTCGAGCGCGACGCCGACGCGGTCGCCCGGGCGGTCGCCGCGTTCGGCGAGCGGCGGCGGCGGGCGCTGGCGCGCGGGCGGGCGCTGGGCGCCGTGTGGGACGGGCTGGTGGAGGACTGAGGTGTCGGTCGGAAGGGAAAGCTTCGCGTCGGTCGCCGCCGTAGCCGACGCCGTGACACGATACGAGGCCGTCGTCTTCGACAACGACGGCGTGTTGGTCCACCCGACGACGGACGGCGTGCTCCGGCGCGCGGTCCGGCGGGCCTACGAGGGCTTCGGCGTCGATCCGGACGAGGACGCCGTCACGGCCGGGGTGAGCGGCGACCGCGAGCGGATCCGCGAGGCCTGCGCGGCCACGGGGATCGATCCCGACGCGTTCTGGCCCGAGCGCGAGTCCCAGGCGGCGCGGCTCCAGCGCGCCGCGATGGAGGCCGGCGACAAGCCCGTCTACGACGACGTGACGGCGCTCGCCGACCTCGACCGGCCGCTGGGCGTGGTGAGCAACAACCAGCACGAGACCGTCGAGTCCGTCCTCGATGTCCACGGGCTGGGCGATCTGTTCGAGACGGCCTACGGCCGCGAACCGTCGCTGACCGGGCTGGCGCGGAAAAAGCCCGAGAGCCACTACGTCGAGCGGGCGTTCGCCGACCTCGGGGTCGATCCGACCGACGCGCTCTACGTCGGCGACAGCGAGGTGGACGTGCTGGCGGCCGCGGCGGCGGGCGCCGACTCGGCGTTCGTCCGGCGGCCCCACCGCGTCGACTACGAGCTCGGACCGGAGCCGACCCACGCGATCGAGACGCTGGCCGACCTGCGCCGGCTGGTGTAGCGACGGGCCCCGCGGCCGCCGACGGGAGCGAAGCCCTTTGACCGGGCGGCCCCTCGCGAGGCCCGTGAGTTCCGTACCCGAGCGCGAGGAGATCGATCCCGACCGGAGGTGGGATCTCGAGAGCGTCTTCGACTCCGACGAAGCGTGGACCGAGGCCTACGAGTCGGCGAGCGAGCGACTCCCCGAGATCGAGGCCTACGAGGGCCGGCTGACCGAGTCGGCGGCCACGCTCCGGGCGGCGCTCGAGACCTACGAGTCGGTGATGCGGGCCGTCGGCGAGGTCGTCACCTACGCCAACCTGCGGTCGAGCGAGGACACCCGCGTCGGCGAGTACCAGGCGATGGCCTCGCGCGCGGAGTCGCTCGCGGCCGACGCCCGGAGCGCGGCCAGCTACGTCGAGCCGGCGCTCCAGACGATCGACGAGGCCGAGTTCGAGGCGTTCGTCGACGAGGAGCCCGCGCTGGCGGCCTACGAGCACATGGTCGCCGACGCCCGCCGCACCCGCCCTCACACCCGGTCGCCGGAGGTCGAGGAGCTGCTGGCCGACCTCTCGGAGGTGACGGGCTCGGCGAGCGACGTCTACTCGATGCTGACCAACGCGGACATGGAGTTCCCGACGGTCGAGGACGCCGACGGCGAGTCGGTCGAGATCACGCTGGGTAACTTCACCCGGCTCCAGAAACGCCCCGACCGCGGGTTCCGACGCCGGGTCCACGAGGCGTTCTACGATCGCTGGGACGGGGTGCGAAACGCCGTCGGGACCGCCCTCGAGAAGAGCGTGAAAGCCGATGTGAAGCTGGCGCGGGCGCGCGACTACGAGACCGCCCGCGAGGCGGCGCTCGACGGCCCGAACGTGCCGATCGCGGCCTACGACAGTCTGCTCGACGCGGTCGGCGACCGGCTCGACGCGCTCGGCCGTCACGCCGAGTTGAAACGCCGGGCGCTGGGCGTCGACGAGCTCCGGGCCTGGGATCTCTACGCCTCGACGACGGGCGACGACCCGCCCGAGATCCCCTACGACCGGGCGGTCGAGCTCGTGACCGAGGCGGTCGCACCGCTGGGCGAGTCCTACCGGGAGCGACTGGCCGCGGGGCTGGACGCGCGGTGGGTCGATGTCTACGAGAGCCGGGGCAAGCGCTCGGGCGCGTTCTCGGCCGGCTCCTACGACACCCAGCCGTTCGTGCTGATGAACTACCAGGACGACGTTGCCTCGCTGTACACGCTGGCCCACGAGCTGGGACACTCGATGCACTCGGAGCTGGCGAACGAGGCCCAGCCCTGGCAGTACAGCGACTACGACATCTTCGTCGCCGAGGTGGCGAGCACGGTCAACGAGACGCTGTTGACCCACCACCTGCTGGAGACGCTCTCCGAGGACGACCCGCTCCGGGCCCACGTGCTCGACGAGTACGTCGAGCGGTTCCGGTCGACGCTGTTTCGCCAGACCATGTTCGCGGAGTTCGAGCTGGCGATCCACGAGGAGATCGAGGACGGCGGCGCGCTGACGCCGGACCGGTTCGACGAGCTCTACCGCGAGCGCAAGGCCCGCTACTACGAGCCGGCCACGTTCGGCGACCGGATCGCCCGCGAGTGGATGCGGATCCCGCACTTCTACTACGGCTACTACGTCTACCAGTACGCGACGGGCATCTCGGCGGCGACGGCGGTGGTCGACCGGATCCGCGAGGAGGGGACGCCGGCCGCCGAGGACTACCTCGCCGCGCTCCGGCTCGGGGGGAGCGACCACCCCGACGCGGTGCTCTCGCGGGCGGGCGTCGACGTGACCGACGACGGCTACGTCCGGACGGCGCTCGACACCTACGAGGGGCTGCTCGACCGGCTGGCGGCCGAGACCGGGACGGCGTAGGGGCGACCCCGCGCCGCCCTGTCCCGTCCCCGGCGGGGGACCCAAAAGGCCCAATACCGACCGCTCCCAACCCTGGATACCAGATGTCACGGAGCCCGTCGTTGCCCGACAGACCCCGGCTCGATCTCGACCCGGAGATGTCGGACACGGAGCGCCTGGAGGCGATCCGGCGCCACTACGAGCGGATCGTGTCTGTGAACCACGAGCTCGACCGCCGGCTGTCCGAGGCCGACGACCGGCGCGACGAGCTGACCGGCGAGGTCGACCGTCTCCAGCGGCGCAACGAGGCGCTCAAGACCTCCTCGCTCTACGTCGCCACGGTCGAGGAGCTGACCGACGAGGGCGCGATCATCAAACAGCACGGCAACAACCAGGAGGTGCTGACCGATATCAAGCCGGCGCTGGCCGAGCGGATCGAGGCCGGCGACCGCGTCGCGGTCAACGACTCGTTCGCCGTCCAGGAGGTGCTCGACGACGAGACCGACGCCCGGGCCCAGGCGATGGAGGTCGACGCCTCGCCCGACGTGCGCTACGAGGACATCGGCGGGATCGACGAACAGGTCCGCGAGGTCCGCGAGGCCGTCGAGTCGCCCCTGGAGCGCCCCGAGCAGTTCGAGGCCGTCGGCGTCGAGCCGCCCTCTGGCGTCCTGCTGTACGGCCCACCCGGCACGGGCAAGACGATGCTCGCCAAGGCCGTCGCCAACCACACCGACGCCACCTTCATCAAGATGGCCGGCTCGGAGCTGGTCCGGAAGTTCATCGGCGAGGGCTCCCGGCTGGTGCGCGATCTGTTCGACCTCGCGGCCGAGCGCGAGCCCGCCGTGCTGTTCATCGACGAGATCGACGCCGTCGCGGCCAAACGCACCGACTCGAAGACCTCGGGCGACGCCGAGGTCCAGCGGACGATGATGCAGCTGCTCTCGGAGATGGACGGCTTCGACGAGCGCGGCGAG
>CAZMLQ010000032.1:0-2616 GCA_964567195.1 uncultured Haloferacaceae archaeon
GCGGTCGCCACGGCCACGCCCATCCGCCGGCCGGGGTAGGCGTCGGGCTTGCCGAACAGCCGGAGGTCGGTCCCGGGCTCGGCGAGCGCGGCGTCGACGCCCTCGTAGGCCGGCTCCGAACGGGCCGTCTCGGCCACGACGGCGGCGCTCGCGCCCGGCTCGCACGGCTCGATCTCGGGGATCGGCAGCCCGAGAACCGCCCGGACGTGGAGCGCGAACTGGCTCAGACGCTGTGTGGCGAGGGTCACCAGTCCGGTGTCGTGAGGGCGCGGCGAGAGCTCGCTGAACAGCACCTCGCCGTCGCGGACGAGAAACTCGACGCCGAAGATCCCCCGACCGCCGAGCGCGTCGGTCACCCGGCGGGCCATCCCCTCGGCGGCGTCGCGCTCGGCGTCGCCCATCGGGTGGGGCTGCCAGCTGGTCCGGTAGTCGCCGTCGACCTGCTCGTGGCCGACCGGCGGACAGACCCGGGTGCCGTCGCGGCCCCGGACGGTCAGCAGCGTCACCTCGTAGTCGAAGGGGACGTACTCCTCGACGATGACGCGGCCGGTGTCGGCGCGCGAGCCGTCGCGGGCGCGCTCCCACGCCGCCGCGACCGCGTCGGGCTCGCGCACGATCGTCTGGCCCTTGCCCGAGGAGGACATGGTCGGTTTCACCACGACCGGGAGCCCGATCGACTCGACCGCCGCGCGGTAGGCGTCGACCCCGTCGGCGAAGGCGTACTCGCTGGTGGGGACGCCGACCTCCTCGGCCACGAACTCGCGGATCCACTCGCGGTCCATCGTCAGCCGGGTGGCCTCGGCGGTCGGCACGACCTGGTAGCCCGCCGCCTCGAGGCGCTCGAGTTCGGCCGTCGCGATCGCCTCGATCTCGGGGACGATCAGGTCTGGCTCCTCGCGGGCGACCAGATCGCGCAGCGCCGCCGCGTCGGTCATGTCGAGGACGTGCGAGCGGTGGGCCGCGCCCATCGCCGGCGCGCCGGCGTACCGGTCGACGGCGACCGTCTCGACCCCCAGCCGGCCGGCCTCGATCACCACCTCCCGGCCGAGTTCGCCGCTCCCGAGCAACAGAAGCGTCGTCGCGTTCGAGGCGCCGGGCGTCCCGATCCGAACCGTCTCCGGGGCGTTCACGGGGGGTGGTGGGGCGAGTGGAGCAAAAAGCGGTCGGGACTCAGCGCTTTCCCAGTGCCCGCTCGAACGTCCGCTGGGCGCGCTCATAGCCCTCGTTCCGGTCGACGATCGGGTCGGGGTAGTCGGGCGCGAGGTCGGCGCGCTCGCCGGCCGACAGCGTCGGCCAGTCGATCACCGCCTCGGTCGGAACGCCCCGGAGCTCGGGGACGTACTCGCGGACGTAGCTCGCGCCGTCGTCGTACTTCGCGGCCTGGCTGACGGGGTCGAAGATCCGCACGTCGACGCTGTCGGTGCCGGTCGAGGCGATCCACTGCCAGTTGCCGTGGTTGGAGGCGTAGTCGTGATCGAGCAGCTTCCGGGCGAAGTGGCGGGCGCCGATCCGCCAGTCGATCAGCAGGTGTTTCGTGAGGAAGCTGGCGACCACCTGGCGCGGCCGGTTGTGGATGTAGCCCTCGCGCTCGAGCTGGCGCATCCCGGCGTCGACCAGCGGGTAGCCGGTCTCGCCGGCCCGCCACGCCGCGAGATCGGCCTCGGCCGCCTCGCCCTCGCGCCAGTCGATCTCGTTCGGGAACGAGCGGTAGTTCGCCACCCCGAGGTCGGGGTTGTGGTACAGCAGGTGGTAGTTGTGCTCGCGCCAGGAGAGCTCGTAGCGGTACTTGCGGACGTTGCGCCGGTCGCTCCCGTGGACCGCCTCGTAGACGTCGCTCGCGCCGGCCCAGACCTCGCGGATCCCGATCATCCCCGCGGCGAGGTACGGCGACATGCGCGAGACCGCCAGGGTCGGGGACTCGACCGCCCGGGGCAGGTCGTCGCGGGTGTCGGCGTAGTCGTGGATCCCGCGGTCCAGAAAGTCGTCGAGACGCTCGCGCGCCGCCTCGTAGCCCGCCGCCGGCAGGTCGATGTCGGCCTCGGGGACGGGCACGGTCTTCTCGTCCTCGACCGCGGCGAGCGAGTCGGGGTCGGGCTCGGCGTAGGGCGGCGCCTTCGGCCGGGCCTCCCAGTCGTCGTGGAACTGGCTGTGGGTCGGGTAGTCGGGCTCCAGCCCGCCCGGATCGACCAGCACGAGGTCGGTCCGGCCGTCCACGTCGACGCCCGTGCCCGCGAACGCCTCGCGGACCCGTCGGGTCCGGTTGCGCCACGACGGCCGGTAGTGCTCCGCGTGGACGACGGCGTCGGCGTCGACCCGGTCGGCCAGCGCGGGCAACAGCTCGGCCGGCTCGCCGGCTCTGACGACGAGATCGCTCCCCAGCTCGCGGTAACGGGCCTTCAGCGCCCGCACGCCGCGCATCAGGAAGGCCCGCTGGCGCGAGCCGACCGGCCCGAGCGCGTCGGCGTCGTAGACGTAGACCGGGAGGACCGTCTCGTCGCGGGCGGTGACCGCGAGCCCCGCGTTGTCGCGGGTGCGCAGGTCGCGCTGGTGCCAGTAGAGACGCATACGACCGACAGGGGCTCGACCGGGGAGTCACCTTCGGATCGAGCCGCGACC
>CAZMLQ010000032.1:2716-18628 GCA_964567195.1 uncultured Haloferacaceae archaeon
GCATACGACCGACAGGGGCTCGACCGGGGAGTCACCTTCGGATCGAGCCGCGACCGCCGGCCCGTGAGATCGTACCAAACATACATGTTCGTCGGGTCGTACCTGACGATCACCGAGAGATGCGACTGTTCGGGCTGATCGCGGACGGCGGCACCGACGCCGACGACCACCACTACGAGTGCCGGGAGTGTGGACGGAACCTCGCGGCCGACGCGGAGGGCTGTCCCGACTGCGGGGGCGCGGTCGCCGTCTACACGCTCTGAGCCGGCCGGGGTCGCGGCGGCGTAACCGCGTCCGGTTACTTCGGGGTGCGCTCGGCGCCGGTGCGTGACCGGAACCGGTTCGTTCATGAGTCGGGCTACCGTATGTCGAGTCGACAGATGGCCACGACACACGAGGACCGCTACGACCAGTTCGTCGGCGGCGAGTACGTCTCGTCGTCGGGCGGCGACCGCCTCGAGACGCTCGATCCGGCGACCGAACGCCCGATCGCGTCGGTGGCGGACGGCACCGCGGCCGACGTCGACCGCGCGGTCGCGGCGGCGTCGGCCGCACTCGAGGGCTGGCGGACGACGGCGCCGGCCGAGCGGGGGCGCCTGCTCGGGGCGGTCGCCGAGGCGATCCGCGACCACCGGGCCGAGCTCGCCGAACTCGAGAGCCGCGACCAGGGCAAGCCGCTGTCCCAGGCCGAGGGAGACGTCGACGGCGCCGCGCGCTACTTCGAGTACTACGCCGGCGCGGCCGACAAGCTCGAGGGGACGAGCGTTCCGCTCGATCACGACCACCTCGATTTCACGATCCGGGAGCCCTACGGCGTCAGCGGGCAGATCACGCCCTGGAACTTCCCGGTCGGGCTGGCCGCGCGAGGGATCGCCCCCGCGCTCGCGGCCGGCAACACGACCGTCCTCAAGCCCGCCCCGACCACCCCGCTCACCACGCTGCGCCTGGCCGAACTCTGCCGGGCGGCCGGCCTGCCCGACGGGGTCGTGAACGTCGTCACCGGCGGGGGCGAGCCGGGGGCGGCGCTGGCCGAACACCCCGACGTGGACGTGTTGACGTTCACGGGCAGCGTCCGGACCGGCCGGGCGGTGATGGAGGCCGCGGCCGAGACGATCACGCCCGTCACGCTCGAACTCGGGGGGAAGAACCCGGCGGTCGTCCTCCCCGACGCCGACATCGACGCGGCGGCCGAGGCGGTGGCGACCGGCATCTTCCGGAACGCGGGCCAGGTCTGCTCGGCCGCCGACCGCGCGCTCGTCCACGAGTCGGTCCACGACGAGTTCGTCGACCGGATCGTCGCGGCCGCCGAGGGGCTGACCGTCGGTCCCGGGCTCGACGACCCCGACGTGGGGCCGCTCAACCACGCCGCCCACCGCGAGACCGTGCGCGAGTACGTCGCGACCGGCGAGCGCGAGGGCGCGACCCTCGCGACCGGCGGCGGCGTGCCGGACCGCGACGGCTACTTCGTCGAGCCGACGGTGTTCACCGGCGTCGAGCCCGGGATGACGATCGCCCGCGAGGAGATCTTCGGGCCCGTGCTCTCGGTGCTGTCGGTCGCCGACGCGGCCGAGGCGGTCCGGATCGCCAACGACGTCGAGTACGGCCTCACCGCGGGCGTGTTCGCCCGGGACGTTGGGCGGGCGCTGTCGGTCGCGCGCGATCTTGAGGCCGGGAGCGTCTACGTGAACGAGTGGTTCGGCGGCGGCGTCGAGACGCCCTTCGGCGGGCGCAAACACAGCGGGATCGGCCGCGAGAAGGGGCTCGAAGGGCTCGACTCCTACCTCCAGACGAAGAACGTCTCGATCGACCTCGGCGGGGGCTACTGACCGGCCGAGCCGTCGGCGCGCCCGCACCACTCGACCGCGACCGACGCCATCACCTTCGCCGTCTCGACCAGCGAGTCGATCTCGGCGTACTCGTCGGGGCCGTGGCCGTTCCCGCCGGTCGGGCCGAGACTCGGCGTCGGTACGTCGTAGTAGCGGTTGTAGAAGCGTTCGTCGTTGCCGCCCAGCCCACCGCGGTGTTCGACCGGCGAGCCGGTGACGCGCTCGACCGTCTCCCGGACCACGCCGGCGAACTCGGAGTCGGTGTCGAACTCGTGGGGATCGGTCTCCCAGCCGAACCACTCGATCTCGGGCGGGTGCTCGGCCAGCCACCCGTCGTCGGCCGCGACCGACGCGATCCGCTCGCGCACCTCCTCGCGGACCTCGGCGCGGGTCTCGCCGGTGCTGGGCGGCCAGCCGATCCGGAACGCCATCGTCGCCTTCCCCGGCACCGTCGAGGTCCAGGTCCCCGCCTCGAACGAGGTGACCGAGAGGTTGGTCGTGCTGCCCGCCGCCTCCGGGTACTGGTTCACCGCCGGCGGGTAGTCGTCGTGGCGC
Source organism: uncultured Haloferacaceae archaeon (assembly GCA_964567195.1). Taxonomy (GTDB): domain Archaea; phylum Halobacteriota; class Halobacteria; order Halobacteriales; family Haloferacaceae; genus CAZMLQ01. The sequence goes on from CAZMLQ010000032.1 coordinate 5,098, forward strand.
TCGTTGCGCTCCTCGTGGAGCGCCTCGAGGGCGTGATAGAGCTTCGCCGCCTTGCCCACCGCGTCGACGCCCAGGAACTTGTGGGCGGTGTGGGCGGCGCGCCCGTGGACGGTCACCCGGAAGTAGAGCACCCCCGCGCTCGCGACGCCGACCGCCGGCAGCCCCGAGGGCTCGGCGATCACCGCCGCGTCCGGCCGGTAGCCCCGCTCCAGCGCCGACAGCACGCCCCCACAGCCCCCGGCCTCCTCCTCGATGGTCGTCTGGAGGAGCAGATCGCCCGCCAGATCGACGTCACAGGCCGCCAGCGCCGCGACGGCGTGGAGCCACGCCGCGATTCCGCCCTTCATGTCGTAGGTGCCACGACCGTACACCCGGTCGCCCTCGACCGTCGTCTCCCAGGGCTCGTACGTCCAGGCGTCCAGGGGCTCGGGCGTCACCACGTCGACGTGGCCGCTGAGCGCGAGCGAGCGCCCGCCTCCGTCGGCCGAGCCGGGGAGCGTCGCCACCACGTTCGGTCGCCCCTCGTAGCCGTGCTCGCGGTACGGCGTCGTCTCGAAGAAGCCGGGGTGGTCGCGCAGCGCCTCGGCGTCGGGCTCCCAGACGTCGGGCGAGAGCCCCATCTCGCGCAGGCGCTCGATCACCACGTCCTGGGCCGGCCGCTCCGCGCCGGGGAGCGACTCGGCCGCGACCAGCCGCGAGAGCAGCGCGAGCAGGTCGTCCTCGGTCGCCTCGATCCGCCGGTGAACCTCGTCGATCGTCGTCACGTCCCGGCCGGTTCCGGGCCGAGGCTCATAGTACCGCGCCCCGTCACCGTCGGGGCGACGAGCGCCCGGCCCGACCGAAGGCAGTGCACCGGCGGTCCACGCCGTCCGGACGCCCGATGTCGACGCCCGCCGACCCCGACCCCGCGCGCCGCGGTCGGTGCGGTCGCGACGACGCTCCGGTGGTCGGGGCGGGCGTTCGCGGCCGAACTCGCGGCCCGGCCGCGCGCGACCGCCGTCTGCGTGGCGTCCCTGGCGGTCCGGCCGGCGACCGACGCGCTCGGCGTCGCGACGCCGGCGGGCGTGGCCGCCCTCGCGACGCTTCTCGGGGCCCTCGGGCTGGCGTACGTCGGCTCGGGCCGGCTCCGCGGGTAGCGCCGGTCAGGGACCGAGCGCGGCGACGTCGGCCCCGACGGTCGCGAGCGCGTCGGCCGGGTTGGGCTCGTGGTCGGCGAGGTGGGTCGGCTCGCCGACGGGGAGCGCCGCGAGCCGGGGCTCGATCTCGCGGGCGTAGGCGCGGTGGTCGGCGGCGTCGTGGCCCCGCCAGACGTCGCGCACGACCGTCATCGAGTCGATCCGGACCTCGACCGCCGCCGGATCGAACCGGCGCGCGAGTCCGTCCAGCCCCAGCAACAGCGCCGCGTACTCGGCGCGGTTGTTGCCCGCGTTCGAGCCGACCGGCCGGCCGAGCCGCGCCCGCTCGGCCCCCTCGGGGCCGACAATCACGGCCCCCGCCCCGGCCGGGCCGGGGCTGCCCTGCGAACTCCCGTCGGTGTAGAGGACCGCCGACGACAGCGGGGTCGGCTCGTCGGCGGGCGCGACCGGACCGTCGTCGAGGACGCGCTCGATCCCCGTCCGCAGGTCGGCGGGGTCGGTCCGGGGATCGAACAGCCCGCCCGGGCCGGGGGTGGCGTCGTCGACGACCGCGACGGTCGCCGGCAGGTCGTAGCCGCGGGCGGCGAGCGCGCGGTCGATCCGCTCGGCGAGCGGCGACAGCGGCTCGGCGGGCCAGGGGGCGTCCGCCCGGTCGATCACGGACGCCCCCGACCCGTGGCGGCCGACACGACGGCCACGCGCCCGGCCGTGGGTCCGGCGGCGTCGCCGCGAGCGTCGCCCGGGCGTCGTCGTCCCAGCCGCCGTCGTCGGGACGGTCGGTCGTGACGCGGTGGAGCGCCCGGACCGTCGCGGGCGCGGGCCGGCCGGCCACCACCACGACGGGTGCGGGCGCTCACTCCGCGAAGTAGCTGGTGAGAGCGCCCGAGAGAAACGCCGAAATCGCGACCGCGAGCGCGACCTCCGAGAGCGTCCACGGGCCGTCGTCCTCGTCGGCCAGCCAGACCGTGATCCCGACGCTCACCACGAGCGAGACGATCCCGTTCGCGAGATCGGTGCCACGACCCATACCTCGGCTCGGCCCGCCGGCGACCTATCGGTTGCGGTCCGGCGGGGCGGGGGTCGGGGCCGGTCAGACGGTGGCGTGGCGCTCCAGCAGGGCGACGAGCGCGTCGATCCGCGGGACGCCGTCGTCGAGGCGGGCGACCTCGCGGCCGTCCCGGAGGACGACGACCGTCGGCGCCCGGCGGACGTCGTAGGCGGCCGGGAGCGCGGGGACCGACGCTGCGTCGACGGTGGCGACGACACCCGGGGCCAGCCGCGCGACCGCGTCCAGCACGGGCGCCAGCGACGCACAGAGCCCACAGCCCGGCGTCGTGAACGCGAGCAGAACCGTCGTCTCGGCGCCGACGAGGGCGTCGTGGGCCTCGCGCGAGGCCAGCGCGACCGGTCGGTCCGTGGGCCACCCGTTCGCGCCGCGGTCGGTGTCGGCCGTGGTCTCGGGATCGGTCACGGCCGACGTAGGGGCGTCGCGACCGAGAGCCTGTCGCTCGGGGCTACGCGAGCCGGTCGCGGGCGAAGCGGCCGCCCAGCGCCAGCGTCGCGGCGGCGAGGACGAGCGCGAACGCGAGGACGGCGCCGGTGAGAGGGTCGAGCCCGCCGGCACCGACGCCGGCGAGGCGTTCGCGGACGAAGTTGGCCGCGAGCGCGCCCGAGACCCCGAGCAGCGCCAGCCCGCCGAGACCGGCGGCGCGGCCGGGCGCGACCGGGGTCCCGTCGGCGTAGAGCAGAAAGAGCACGACCGCGATGGCGAACGGCGTGCCGACGGTGCCCACCGCGAGCACGAGCACCAGGAGTCCGATCACCTCGCCGCCGACGAACGCCCCGGGCGCGGAGAGCAGGGCGGCGGCCGCGAGCAGCCCGCGGTAGCGCGGGTCCTCGACGGCGAGATCCCAGCCCAGCCGGTCGGCGACCAGCAGCGGGGGGACGATCGTGTTGCCCCCGAGCGTGGAGAGCGCGGCGCCGCCCAAGCCGACGAGAAAGAGCCACGTCGCGGCCGGGCCGACCAGGGGGCCGAGCGCGGCCGCCGCGCCGACGGTCGTCAGGTCGGGGTCGGTGAGGACGCTCGCGGCGACCAGAAAGACCGCCACGCTGTACAGCCCGAACGCGCCGACCATCGAGGCGGCCACGTCGGCGGTCGCCACGCCGCGGTCGCCCTCGGTCCAGCCCCGCGCCCGGACGGTGTAGGTGTGGACCGTGAGCAGGGTGACGTGGACGGCGCCGCCGAGGATCCCCGCCGCGACGACGCCGCTCCCGGCCGGGAGCGTCGGGACCAGCCCCGCGACCGCCCGGCCCGGCGCGACCGGGACGACCGTCAGCGAGAGGACGAACGCCGCCACCACCAGCGCGACCAGCCCCTTGGCGACGAACTCGACGAACCGATAGCCCCGGCCGGCCAGTCCCGCCGCGAGCACGAGCGCCCAGACGACGCCCCAGACGCGCGCGTCGACGCCCGTGATCGTCGCCGTGACCGTGGCGACGGTCTTCATGATGACGAGCTGTGCCACGCCCGCCGCCAGCACCACGTCGGCGACCAGCAGCCACGCCCACCCGCCGCCGAGGTGGCGCTCGACGGCGCCGACGATCCCGCGCTCGGTCGCGAGGCCCAGCCGCATCGCGAGATACTGCGCTAGCGCGCCCGCGCCCGCCGAGAGCACGACCACCCACAGCAGCTCGTAGCCAAACGACGCGCCCGCGGTCAGCAGGCTCGCCATCGTCGCCGGCCCCGCGGCGATGGCGCCCGCGACCCACGACGGCCCCATCGCGTCGACGGAGGCCCGCAGACGCGCCAGACCGCGGACGGCGGCGTCGACCGTCGTTCCCGACATATTCGAGTGTTACCACCCACGAATCAAGAGTCTGTCCGTTCCGGACCGCGAACGCGCCCCGTCGGGAGCCCGGTGTGTGGGTCGCCGGCCCGCGCCGGGAGCGCGTCGTCCGGCGAGCGGGCCGGGCGCGACACCCGCCCGGCGTCGGGCGTCGCGGGGCGGGTCAGGACCGGACGTACTCGGTGACGACCGCCGCGACCGCCCGGCGGAGGCGGTAGGAGGCGGTCGAGCGGGGAACGTCGAGCTGGTCGGCCAGCTCCTCCAGCGTCACCGCGCGGGGTGTCTCGAAGTAGCCCCGCTCGACGGCGAGCGAGAGGATCTCCTCTTGCTCGCCCGGCAGGCTGTGGAGGGCCAACAGCGAGTTCTGCCAGCCGTCGACCTCGGCGAGGCGCTCGAACCGAAAGGAGAGACCGTCGGCCAGCCGGGCGCCGAGCGTGTCGTAGAGCATGCCCGCCTTCTCGTCGTCTTGCATCAGGATCCGCCACCGCGCCTCGGCACCACGCCGGGTGCGCTCGATCAGCGAACCGCCGTCGACGTACCGGGCGGCGATCACCGGGACCGCGTCACAGCGCGCGATCGCGTCGAGGTGGGAGTAGACGACCCGGCGTCGGCCCGTCGCCGTGAGGAGGCTGTGGCGCCGCTCGGCCTCACAGGCGCGCTCGCTGATCGTCTCCCGGTCGAGTGACTCGTCGAGCAGGAACCCCTCGGCCGCGTCGAGCGCGGCCGCGTCGCCGGTGAGCACCTCCAGACGCCACAGCCGCGTCGGCTCCAGACAGGAGTAGACCGCCTCCGAGCGCAGCGACCCGTCGTCGATGAACGCGTCGGCGTACCGGCTCACCCCTTCGTCGTACGTGATCGAGAAGAGAAACTCGTGCATCAGCCTCGCCGAGCGCCCGGTCGGACGAGTCGGTTCCGGTTCGGGCACACGGGCGTCCGCCGGACCGTCACGGATCGAGTCGCGCCCGGGCGGGCCGGTCGACGTTGTAGACGAGCACGCCCACCGAGAGAGCGTCGTCGCGAGGTAGACGACCAGCTTCGGGGGGCCAGACGCGGCGGCGTCGAGCACCGGGCCGGCGAAGCCGACGACGACGCGCTCGAGCCAGGTGACGACCGCGCGCGAGGCGAGCCCCACCCCGTCCGCGGCGGCGTCGGCCACGGTCAGTACGCCTCCGTCGGCTCGGCCGGGCCGTCGGGGGCCGAGTAGAGGACGACGAAGTGAGTCGCCTCGAGCATGAACGCCATCATCCCCTCGACCGCGAGCGGGCCGCCGAACAGCTCGCCCGCCGTCCGCGAGAACGCCGCGAAGTTCGTCCCGAACTCGAACTCGGGGACGATCCCCGTGACGGTGCCGACGACGAACGAGACGGCGAGGATCTTGGTCCAGAAGGCGCAGCTGCTCGTAGATCGGCTCGCCGGTGTGGACGTCCTTCCAGGTGAAGTAGATCAGAAACGGGGCCAGACCCATGCTCGTCACCGGGAAGACGACGTGGACGATCGTGGTGATCGCGAACTGGAGCCGGCTACCGAGGGCGGGATCGATCATCCGAGGTGGGTGTGTCGGGTGGCGACCGGCGGGCGGTGCCGTCGGTCCGGCGCTACCGCACGGCCGATCACAGGCGCGGAGGTGGCGCACGACGACCCCCGACCGACCGCCGCGGTTGTTCGGCATCGGCACAAGACTTTTCCACGACAGCCCTCTACGTAGCCTCATGCCGGACTCGATGAGCGACCAACTCCGCCGGGACATGAGCTGTGAGGGTCTGCTCGAGTGTTTCCACGGGCTCACGGAGCTCGACCGACGGGTGTTCGAGACGCTGACCGACAGCGAGACGGCCATGACGGTCGACGAGATCGCCGACGCCGTCGACCGGGAGCGCTCGACCGCCTACCGGTCGGTCCGCCGGCTCGTCGAGGCGGGGTTCGTCCGGAAGGAGCAGGAGAACTACGACCACGGCGGCTACTACCACGTGTTCGCGCCGGTCGACGCCGACGAGGTTGCCGCGGACCTCCAGCGGATGCTCAACGACTGGTACGCCAAGATGGGCGCCCTGATCGGCGAGTTCCGCGAGACCTACGACGACGCCGGCCGGGCGGCGACCGCCGAGAACTGACTCGGGTCCCGATCGCGTCCCGGTTGCGGTAGAGGCCGACGCCGAACGCGAGCAGGATCGCGCCGACCCCGACCCGTCTGGCGAGCGTCCCCGCGTCGCCGGCGAGCGCCGCGACCACCCCCCGGGCGCCCACGACCGCGGCGACGAGCACCACCAGCGCGCGGACGGTGTGGCGGGTCTGCACGTCCGTCCTGTGGCCCCCACGCAGCTGAACCGTTCGTTGGCGTGTGACGACCGGCCGTGCTCGACCGCGGCGAGCGCCCGCCGGACGAGAGACGGCGCCGGCACACCGGCGACCCGTCGTCGCGGTCGTCGCGTCGACGGGATCCGCCCCGGACACGATCGCGCGCTCGTTCGGACACGGGTCGGGTCGAGCCCGACGACTCGCCACGGCCGGGGAGGCCGGTCAGCCGTCCGGCGGGGCGACGGGGTCGCCGGGGAACGCGCGCTCGCCGGCCTCGATCCGGACGTCCAGCCGGGTCTCGACCGGGACCAGCGGACACTCGTAAGCGTGGTTGTACGCGCAGGTCGGGCTGTACGCGGCGTTGCAATCGAGCACCCAGCCGCCCGCGACGCGGTGCTCGTCGGGGTCGAGGTCCAGGTAGCGTCCCGCCCCGTAGATCTTCTCGCCGTTCGGCTCGTCGCGGAAGGGGACCCAGAGCCGGCCGGCGTCGGGGGCGGCCGCGGGGGGTAAGACTGGAGCGTCCGGCGCTCGCCGTCGGGGTCGAACCGGAACTCGCCCCACCGGCGGTAGGCCCGCTCGCCCTCGGCGGTCGTCTCGACCGTCACCGGCTCCAGCCCGTCGTGCGCGTGGAGCGACGGGACGAACCGGTAGGCCGGGTCGGGGTCGTAGTACGCCAGCCCCGGGAACGACTCTCCCCGTGCCGCCGGCGGGAGCGGCGACCGCGGCGAGTCCCGGCGGAACTCGACGCGTGCCCACCGGTGACCTCGATCCGTACGCACCAGTCGCCGTCGTCCGTGGGCATCGTCCGATATTGGGCCCGAACCCCACTATCGATTTCGGGGCTCAGACCAGCCGGGCGACGGTCTCGCGGACCGAGAGCCCCTGGCCGACGACGTCGCGGCGGTAGTGCATGTAGAGCGCGCCCAGCGGGGGCTGGATCACGTACGCCAGCGCGATCGGGAGCACGGCCGTCTCGGGGACCGTCCCGCTCGCGACGACGATCGCCAGCGCGATCGAGAGGTTGCGCATGCTGGTGGCGTAGACCAGCGCGACCCCGCGGGCGGGGTCGAGCAGGAGTCGGCCGAGCAGGGCGGCCACGCCGAGGACCACGGCGTAAAAGCCCACCAGCGGGACGACCGTGCTCGCGGAGGCGACCGGATCGGCGAGGATCTGGCCCGACCGCATCGCCATGGCGACGAAGACGATCAGCATCACCCCGAGCGACGACAGCCCGCCGAAGAGGGGTTTGAGCCGGTCGAAGCCGTCGCGCCCGCGACGCCGGAGCAGCCAGCGGCGGGTCAGGTTGCCCGCGACCATCGGGCCGACGACCACCAGCGCCAGCTGGCGGTAGAGCCGCGTCGGCTCGAAGCCGACGTCGGCGGGGACGAGCACCGACAGGTAGACCGGGAGGACGGCGACCGCCGCCAGCAGGTTGACCGCCATCGCCACCAGCGCCGTCTCCAGGTCGCCGTCGGCGAGACCGGTCCAGGCGGCGGTCATGCCCGAGGTGGGGATCAGCGCGACGAGATAGAGCCCGACGGCGTACTCGACGCGCCCGGCGAAGAGGAGTCGGGCGAGACCGACCGCCACCAGCGGCGCCAGCCCGAAGTTGACCAGCAGGCTCAGCGCGACCGGTCGGGCGTGAGCCCGGACGTTCCGGACCTCCCGCAGGTCGATGGTGATCATCATCGGGTAGATCATCAGGAACAGGATCGGCACGACGGCGGCCCCCAGCAGATCCGTCGTCGACGGGCCGACGACCCGACCGACGGCCAGCCCGGCGGCCAGCGAGCCGAGGACGACGTAGATCAGGTTCCCCTTGATCCCCGTCAGGACGCGCCGGATCACGGTCGGTCGGGGCGGACGCGTCTCGCGCCCGCGGGACTCGGCTCGTGGCTCGCGTCCGGCTCCGGCGGTCGGGGCGGTCGGGGCGGCGGCGCGTGGTTCACGTTGTAGTAATTGTACAGTATATACAAGAACATTGCGGAGCGGATCAGCCCCGCCGGACGGGCTGGTGGCTCTCGACGACAGACAGGAAGTTCTCGAAGACGCGCGCGGCCGGCTCGGCCGCGGCCACGGCCTCGTCGGTGACGCCGTCGAGGGCGGCCGCGATCCGGTCGTCCGGCAGGTCCTTCCCGCGAATCACCCACTCGGCGGTCTCGCGGTCGTACTCGGGGTGGAACTGGACGCCGTAGGCGCTCCCGATCCGCATCGCCTGGAGCCCGTATCCGTTGCGCGCGAGCGTCCGTGCGCCGGGGGGACGCTCCGCGACCCGGTCCGAGTGGGTCTCGAAGCTCGTGAACTCCCGGGGGATCCCCTCGAACAGCGGATCCTCGCCCAGACGCGTGACGGTCCGGTAGCCGAGCTCGTGCTCGCCCACGTCGACGACCCGCCCGCCGAGCGCCTGTGCGAGGAGCTGGTGGCCCCAGCAGATCCCGAGCATCGGCACGTCGGCGGCGTGGGCCCGCCGGACCCACTCGATCGCCTCGTGGATCCAGTCGCGGTCGTCGTAGACCGAGGTCTGCGAGCCGCCGATCACCACGCCGTCGTAGCCCGGGACCGACGCCGACACCGACGGCGGGAACCGGCCCTCGCTCAGCTTGTAGCTCTCGACCGTCGCGTCGAGTTCGCGACGGACGTTCCGTTCGGCGGGGGTGTCCCCGAGCGACGCGTCGAGGAGCGCGACGTGGAGGCTCACACGCGACCGTCGGGCGTCCGGCGGTATAGTGTTTCTCCTTCGTTGTACAATACACACATTTCTGTCGGCGGGCGGATCGGCACACACCAACGAAAGCGGTAGGTCCGTCGGCCCCATAGGCCGGTCGTGGTGGACGCGTCCGTCGTCGATCGGATCGCGACCGGTGAGCGCGACCGCCGGTACTGGCTCGGGGGCGCCCTGGCGCTCTGTGGCGCCGGCGCGGCGGTGGCGTACGGGCTGGCCGACGGGGACGTCGTGACGGCGCTCGGCGGACTCCCGTTCGTCCCAGCGGGCCTGTTGCTCGTCGGGATCAAGCTCGCCGGTGGGACAGTCGCGCGCGAGACGCGGGGTGGGCGGGCGTGACCGCGTCCCGCGATCGGACCGTGACGCCGGTGGGGGAGCGAGCGTGAACGAGAGCCGGACGGTGGCGCTGTTCGACCAGGAGACGTTCGCCGCCCGCGTCGGCGCCGGTGCGCTCCCGGCCTGGGCGGGCACACACTGGCGGTCGTTCCGGGACCGCCTGACCGGGCGCCACGACGGGACGCCGTTTCCCTGTCACTTCGGCGCGGCGTCGGTCCGGAACGGCGAGGCGCTGTACACACTCCTGCCGTCGACGACCGACCGCGACGCGCTGTTGGCCTTTCGCGACACCCTCGCGGAGTACGTCGACCGCTGGCGGGCCCACGGCGACCGGGCGTCGCTGGTCACGTTCGTCCGGCCGCCGGCGACGCCACTCGACGAGGCGGCCTACCACGAGCGGCTCTGGCACCTGCTCCAGTTCCTGCACGTCCACGACCCCGCGCCGTGGCCGGCCGACATCCCCACCGACCCCGACGACCCACGCTGGGAGTTCTCGTTCGCCGGCGAACCGACCTTCCCGACCTGTCGGGCGCCGTTCTACGAGGAGCGCCGGAGCCGGCACTGCCCGGTCGGGCTCGAGATCACGTTCCAGCCGCGGGCGCTGTTCGAGCGACTGGGCGTGACCGGCGACACCGAGGCCGGCGAGCGCGCGCGGGCGACCATCCGGGACCGCCTGGAGCGCTACGACGGCGTCTGCCCCCACGCCGACCTGGGCGACTGGGGCGTCGAGGGCGACCGGGAGTGGCGTCAGTACCTGCTCGCGGCCGACCCCGCGCGGGCGCCCGACGAGCCCCCGATCGCCGTCGATCGCGAGCACCCGAAGGTCGACGCGTCGGTCGATCCGGGCGTCGCCCGACTGCGCCGCCGGTTCGATCCGCCACCACGCGCCACGGACTGACCGCCCCGGTTCGGCGCAGTCCAGCCGTGCGTTGAGGTGGCTTCGCGCCGGAGCGTCGGCCGCGATGTCAAGCCAGGAGGTGATCGACGTCCTCCGGAACGCGTACCTGGAGGAGCTCGAGACGGTGATGAACTACCGGACGAACTCGATCGTCCTCGACGGCGTCCGCGCCGAGGAGATCAAGGACAGCCTGGAGGCCGACATCCAGGAGGAACTCGACCACGCGGGGCTGTTGGGCCGCCGGCTGAAACAGCTCGACGCCCGCCCGCCCGGCTCGGCCGAGTTCACCCCGGGACAGGAGAGTCTCCAGCCCCCCGCCGACTCGACCGACGTGCTCGCGGTGATCCGAGGCGTCTTAGACGCCGAGTCGGACGCCATCGCCACCTACCGCCGGCTGGTAGATCTCGCACGCGAGGCGGACGATCCGGTGACCGAGGATCTCGCCGTCGAGATCCTGGCCGACGAGGAGGCCCACCGGACCGAGTTCCGCGGGTTCGAGACGGAGTACCGGACCGAGTAGCCCGAGCGTGGCGACGAACCACACCCGAACGGCCGCGGGCACGGGGGGTTTCGCCCGCCGGCCCCCACGGTCCGTGCCGGGTGTGTCATCCGACGGCGACGGAGCGCGACGGCCGCGCGGCGTCCCGACCGCCGGCGGGCGCTCGGCCGGGTCCGGGCCGACGGGTCTCTCGCCGCCCGGACGGCCACACCACCCGGATCGACCGGGCCCGTCGCCGGTCAGTCCCGGACGGCGACGACCCGGCCCTCGTCGAGTCGCGTCAGGACCACCCGGTCGATCCGGCCGGGGGCGTCGAGCACGCGATCGGCGACCGCGTGGCCGACCCCTTCGAGCCGGTCGTCGTCGACCATGTTGACCACCGCGACCGCGGTCGCGCCGTCGGGGATCCGCTTTGCCCCACCCGCGTCGCTCGCGAGCACGCGCGCCACGTCGACCGGCCTGATATCGGCCCCGACCGGCCGGTCCGCGACCGCGGCCACCCGCTCGGGCCGGTGGACGACCCTCTCGTCCAGGGGCTCGCCCACCACCCGGGCGCTCGCGACCGCGAGCACCGTGTCGGCGGTCGTCGGGATCCGTGGCTCGTGCCCGGCCGGGGCCTTGAACAGCCGCATCCGCGCGCCGTCGGCCTTCACCAACACCGGACCCGGGGCGGCCCCGCGCAGGGGGGCGACGGTCGCCGGCTCGTAGCCCGCGTGGCGCTCGGGGTCGGCGCCACCGGGCACCACCTCGAGCGGCCGGTCGTCGTCGTCGGCCGCCCGGACCGCGCCGACCGGGTCGTCGGTGACGACCAGCCGGCCGACGACCGCGCGGTCGGCGAACGCCCTGGGGATCCGGGTCGTCGCGGTGAGTGTCGGGCGTTCGGTCCGCGCGGCCAGCGCCGCCATCGCCGTCTTCTTGCCGCCGGCGCCGACGACACAGACGAGCCCCTCGGCCGCGAGCGCGCCGGTCAGTCCCACGGCCGGGTGCGGCCGCCGGCGGACGGACCGGTCGCGTCCGGGAGCGAGGCGCCGGGGACGCTCACGGCCGGTCGGTCGCGGTCGGTGTCGTCGCCGCCGCCGGCACCGACTCGAAGGCCTCCCGGAGCGACGGCACCCGCGCTCGCAGGTCGGCGGGCGAGTGTGCGTCCGTGCTCGGGACGAAGCCGACGCCCTCGCGCGCGAGAGCCACCCGGAGCGGCTCGGCCGGGTGAAAGCGGCCGTACTCGCGGTCGATCCGGCCGGCGTTGAGTTCGACCAGCGGCCGGTGCTCGGCGACCGCGTCGGCGATGCGCTCGTAGTCGGCCGGCTCCGCGTGCCCCCGCAGCGCCGGGTTGCGCTCGAACACGTCCGCGTGGCCGACCACGTCGAAGAGGTCGGACTCGACGAGCGCGATCAGGTGATCGACGTAGGTCTCGACGGCCGCGCGGCGCTCGCGCTCGGAGCGGTCGGCGAACTCCTCGCCATGGACGTTGTGACCGTCGACCTCGTGGACGCTGCCGATCGCGTAGTCGAAGTCGGCCCCGTCGAGAAACGCCCGGATCGCCGCCTCGTCGGCCGGGTGGTAGTCCATCTCGACGCCGTCGAACACCGCGATCGGCGCCGTCTCGCGCCGGCGCTCGATGGCCGCGCGCCGGCGCTCGTGGGTGGCGTCGAGGTTGAACCCGCGCCGGTCCCGGTCGGCCCGGCGCGACGCCCGGTCGGTCACCGTACAGTGGTCGGTCAGCCCTACCCCGTCGAGCCCCGCCTCGGCCGCCGCCGCCACCATCGACGGCAGCCGGGCCCCGTCCGAGTAGCTCGTGTGGACGTGCCAGTCGTACACGGGCGTCGGGAGGGGCCGGGGGCGAATAACGGTTCGCGTGTGAGCCACCCGGCCGACGCGGACGCCGACGGGACCCGCGGCGGCCGCGCTCCCGTCGAGCGCGGGCGACGACTGTGGCTCTCTCTCCCACGTCGTCTCGGGCTCGGAGATCCGCCCCCGGGATACGTTCGGGTGGCGCCCGCCGAGCGGTTGAATGTCGAATCATCCGTTCGCGAACCCGCTCGTCAGACACGGGATCGGACTGAGCGGCGCGGTAACCATCGCGCTCGTGGCCTATCTCTTCCTCGACGGGACGGTCCAGCTCGTCGCCTACGCCATCGCGGCGCTGGACCTGCTCGTCACCCCACAGATCCTGAAGCGGGCGGTCGCGGGGTAGCGCCGCGTCGGCACGCCAGACGGGGAGGCCCGGGCCCGGCGGAGCGACACGTGACGCCGGTGTGACGGCCCGCGGGTCCGCCGGAGGCGGGGCTCAGCCCGCGTCGTCGGGGTCGGGGTCGGGGTCGGAGCCGGGGATCGAGACGCCGCCGGGCCGGCGCTCCGGGTGGACCAGCGCCCGGCCGTCGGCGGCGTCGAACAGGTGGACCCGGTCGGGGTCGATCCGCACCCGGACCCGGGCGCCCTCGCGGTCGGCGCCGGCGGCCGCGCCGGGGACGCTGACGGTCAGCGTCGGGCCGGCGTCGAGCGCGACGTAGAGAAAGGAGCGCTCGCCGACCGGCTCGACCACCTCGACCCGGCCGGGGAAGGCGGTGGCCGCGTCCCCGTCGCCGGGCGCGCCGACGGTCAGCGCCTCCGGGCGGACGCCGAGTGTGACGCCGTCCGTGGCCGCCCGGGCGGGCTCTCGGACCGGCTCGACCGCCGGGTACGAGAGCGCGCCCTCGAGCCGGTCGGCCCCGGGCGCCAGGTCGAGGTCGAGGAAGTTCATCGAGGGCTCGCCGACGAAGCCGGCGACGAACCGGTTGGCCGGCTCGTGGTAGCACTCGA
>CAZMLQ010000033.1:0-17928 GCA_964567195.1 uncultured Haloferacaceae archaeon
CGTCGAGGAGATCCTCGACGGCACCTACGGCTTCGCCGACCTCGACGAGCCGGTCAACGTGTTGGTGTTTCCGAACCTCGAGTCGGGCAACATCGGCTACAAGCTGCTCCAGCGTCTCGGCGACGCCGACGCGATCGGACCGATGCTGGTCGGGATGGACGAGCCCGTCCACGTGCTCCAGCGCGGCGACGAGGTGAAAGACATCGTCAACCTGGCGGCGCTGGCGGTCGTCGACGCGCAGACCGAGGCGGACGGGACCACGGGCGACGGCGACGGCGAGAGCGAACGCTAGGAGCGCTCGCCGGCCAGGGGCTCGCGCTCGGCCCGCGACGGCGGCGGGACGCCGGGCTCCTCGGCGGTCGCGGGGTCGGTGGCGCGGGCCGCGGGGAGCACACACCGGTCCGGCCGGCGGTTGACGTGGGCGTACTCCTCGGGGGCGTTGGCGAGCGGGTGGGCGGGGTTCTCCCGGCTGTCGATCCGGGCCGCCCGGAGCGCGCCGAAGCCGGCGATCCGGGCGCGGATCCCCCGCCAGTGCAGGTCGCTGCCGGCCGGGACCGAGGCGGTCGGGCCCGGATCCGGCCGCCAGTCGGTCCCGGCGTCGCCGGTCGCGAGCACGGCCCGGTTGACGTTGGCCGCCAGGTCGTCGTGGTCGACGAGCACGCCGACGCGGGCCTCGGGCGGGGCGCGGGCCGCGAGCACGTCCAGTCCGAGGTGGAGCGCCCGGTACTCCGCCACGTTGTTGTCCGGGGCGGCGTCGTGGTGGGCGATCCGCGCGACGCGGGTGCCGTCGCGGGTCTCGATCACCGCGCCGAGCCCGCCGCCGTCGCTCCGGTAGGAGCCGTCCGTGGCCACGTAGAACGAGCGGCGGTGGGTCCGTGGCGGGTGTGCGATGTGAGGCGTCGGGGAGCCGTCGAACAGGTCCCGCAGCGTCGACCGGCCGGGAACGGCCATACGACGCGTAGCGCGGCGCCACACTTGAACGTACGGCCCGTCGGACCGACGCCCGGACGGACGGTCGCCCGTCGCCCCCGACCTCAGCGGGCGGGGAGCCCGAGGTCGCGCCGCAGCGCCGCCTCGAGGTTGTCGAGCTCGTCGTCGAGCCGGCGGCGGAAGAACCGCTCGACGCCGGGGAGCCGACCGTCGACGACGAACTCGTTGACCAGCCGGGCGCCCGTCGCCGTCTCCTCGACGGTGTGCTCGCCGCGGACGCGCATCACCCGCGACCGACCGACGAACGCGACGTGGCGGGGCGGGTCGCGCTCGACCTCGCGGGTCTCGACCGACACCGTCGAGTCGACCACGGGGATCGGGAGCCGGACCTGCCAGGTGGCCCCGCCCTCGCCGTCGAGCTCGTAGCTGTCGACGACGCTGATCGCGCCGGCGCGTCTGGCCGGGTCCGCGATGAACGACCAGACCCGCTCGGCCGGGGCCTCGAACTCGTACGTCCGACTGACGCGGACCGTCATCGTTCGAGGGTCGGCGTGGCGGAACAAAAGCGGTTCGACGGCCGCGAGGACGGGTCGGGGCTCAGGGCGGGGTGACCCGCCAGGTGGTCGAACGGGCGCGCCCCCACTTCTCGATCTCGACGTCCTCGGACTCCTCGGCGAGACGGGGGAGGCGGGCGCCGACCTGTTTGGCCGTCATCCCGAGGGCGTCAGCGATGTTCTTCGCCCGGAAGTACCGCTCTCCGCGGGCGGCGCTGTCGCGGAGGTAGGCGACGATCCGCTGTTCTTCCTCGGTGTAGTCCATCACCGATCGGTAGGGGGGCGACCGGTTTAACGGTTACCTCGATTCCGGGCGGACCCGCCGCCGAGACCCGGGCCGTCGTCGGCTCCCGGCCCGGACACGTGGAGCCGTGGCGTCGCGGGGCCCTCCGGCGTGGCCGGGGGAGCGACGGCCGGCTCAGTCGTCGGCCGGCCGCGGGTCGGTCTCGGTCTGCCCGCGCCAGAGGTCGGCGTAGATCCCGTCGGCCGCGAGCAGTTCGTCGTGGGTGCCTCGCTCGGTCGCTTCGCCCCGATCCATCACGACGATCTCGTCGGCGTCCCGGACGGTCGAGAGCCGGTGTGCGACGACGAACGCGGTCCGGTCCTCGACCAGTCGCGCCAGGCTCTCCCGGATGCGTTCCTCGGTCTCGGTGTCGACGTCGGAGGTCGCCTCGTCGAAGAGGATGATCTCCGGCTCGTTCAACAGCGCCCGGGCGATGGCGAGGCGCTGGCGCTGCCCGCCCGAAAGCTTGAGGCCCCGCTCGCCGACCTGTGTGTCGTAGCCGTCCGGGAGGTCGGCGACGAACTCGTCGGCCGCGGCGGCCTCGGCGGCGGCACGGACCCGCTCTCTCGCCGTCCCGTCGTCGGTCCCCTCCCACTCGGCCGCGAGCAGGTCGCGGTCCCCGTAGGCGATGTTCTCCGCGACCGTGCCCGAGAACAGGTACGGGCTCTGCTCGACGACGGCGATCGAGTCCCGCAGGGCCTGGAGGTCGTACTCCCGGACGTCGGTGCCGTCGACGGTCACGCGGCCCTCGTCGATGTCGTGAAAGCGCGGGACGAGCTTCAGGAGCGTGGACTTCCCCGCCCCGGTCGCCCCGACGATCCCGACTGTCGTGCCGCTCGCCACCGCGAGCGAGACGTCGCGCAGGACCGGCTCCCGGTCGCCGTAGGCGAAGGTCACGTCCTCGAAGGCGACGTCGCCGTCGACGCGCTCGGGGACGTGGGGCTCGGCGGGGCTGGTGACGGTGGGCTCGCGGCCCAACAGCCCGAACACCCGCTCGGCGCTCGACTTCGCGAGCTGGTACTTGTTCGCGGACTTGCCCACCCGGCGCATCGGCGAGTAGAGCCGCCGCAACAGCAGGAAAAAGAGCGCGAAGCCACCGAGGGTGAGCGCCCCGTCGCGGCCGGGGACGCCGGTGATGATGTCCGTCCCGCCGATCAGGAGGACGAGCACGAACACGACGCCGGTGAGCAGCCGGAGCGTGGCGAAAAAGCCCCGCCGGATCCGCAGCGCCGCCACCTTCTCGTCGTGGTAGGCCTCGCTCTGTGTGGCGACCCGACTTCGCTCGAACTCGTAGCGGTCGAACGCCTTGATCACCGCGGCCCCGCCGAGGTTGTTCTCGAGCCGGGTGTTCAACCGCGCGACCGTCTCCCGGATGGATTTGTACCGGGGCTCGATCCACGTGAGAAACTTCCCGCTCGCGAGCCCGACGATCGGAACCGGCGCGAGCGCGACGAGCGCGAGCTTCGGCGAGTAGCTCCACAGGACGACGGCGATGCCCCCGACGGTCGCGACCACCCGGATGAGCTGTCGGAACTCCGTGTTGAGAAACTGCTCGAGGCGGTTGACGTCGCTGTTGAGGATGGACATCATCCCGCCGGTCTGGTGATCGACGAAAAAGTCCATCGAGAGCCGCTGGAGGTGGTCGTAGGTGTCGTTCCGGAGGTCGCGCTGGACCTTCTGTGCGGTCGCCTGGAGCAGGTACCGGGAGGCAAAGCGCGCCGCGGAGCGAAGGAGGTAGGCGAGGATCGCGACGACGACGAGTCGCTCGAGCAGGGCGAGCCGGGCGGCCTCGCCGACGACCTCGCCGGGCGGGAGCACGCCGAGATCGGTGAGGAGGCCGGCGTCCGCGGAGCCCCGGATGGCCCGGTCGATCGCCGCCGCGACGACGACGGGCGGAACCAGCCGGGCGAAGCGGGTGAGAACGGCCGCGAGCACGCCGAGCGTGAGGGTGGGCCAGTAGCGGCTCGCGTAGACGAGCAGGCTCACCATCGGGTGCCCGTCGACGTTCTCGCGGACCGCCTCGAACCCGCCGTGGTCGTCTGTCACCGGCCGCCTCTACCGGGCTCGGCGTGAAGTATCTCCTGACTCGGCCGGCCCGACGACGCTCGGGGCCGTCGAGACGCCACGTGTCGTCCTCACCCGACCCGGGGCGTGCGATCGGAGCCGAGGGCGACCCGACCCCGCCCGGGGTCGAGGCGCGGGCGATCCCCCGGGGCGTGGGCCACGAGAGGAAAGCTGTCGCGTGGCCCGTCGGCGGCCGTCTCAGGCGAACGCCTGTGCCGCCAGCACGGCGAGCGTGGCCGCGACCATCGCCACCGCGAAGCCCCACGCCTTCGCCTGCTGGCCGGGGGCGGCGAGCATCGCCGCCGCGCCGAGGAGCGCGACCAGTCCGAGCAGGACGGTGTAGCCGATCCGCACGTCCGTCTCGCCGTCCGTCGTTGCCATGCCTCCGCTCGGCGAGCCCCGGCCTTAGTTCGTTCGACCGCCGGCGGCCGGCCGATCGGGATCGGGCGAGCCCGCTCAGGCGATCGTCAGGTGGTCGGACTCCTCGTTGAGCGCGAGGTTGGCGGCGATCTCGGCGTTGCGGGCGGCGTACTGCGAGGTCTGACCGAGGCCGACGAGCACCTCGCGCACCCGCAACAGCTCGTCGTTGGATATCTCGGGCAGGTCGGCGAGTATCTCGCGCTCGGCGTCGGTGATCCGGTCGAACAGCTTCCGGACCTCGATCGCGAGGTCGTAGTCGCGATCGACCACGGAGGCGACGGCGGTGGCGGTGATCTCGTCCACCCGGTCGGTGAGCTCGTGGATCCGGTTGCGCGTCGTGGCGTCGACCGCGAGCTCGTTGCCCTCGGCGTCGAGACAGATCCGCGCCACGTCCTCGGCGTAGTCGGCGGTGAGCTCGAGGTTTTTCGCCACCGAGCGGTAGCCGATGAGCGGAAAGCCCGACTCCAGTCCCACGGCCCGCGCGAGGTTGGGGTTCTGGTAGGCGGTGAAGATCAGCCGGAGCAAGAGCACGAAGATCTTGTTGGCCTGGCGCTCGCGGTTGATCGCCCGCTCCGCGAGCTCCGGGTTGCCGTGGGCGAGCGCCTTGATCGCCTCGCCACGCATCGTGCTCCCGGTGTTCTCCAGCCGGCCGAGCAGGTTGTCCAGCGAGAAGTCCTCGGGGTCGACCGAACAGCGAATGGCGATGCGCTCGGGCGTCTCCTCGATCACGCCCAGCCCCATCAGCTGTGTCTCGGCGCGGTAGACGGCGTTGATCTGGTCGCCCTCGAGGGCCCCCTCGCTCTGCTCGACGTGGATCACCCGGCGGCCGAGCACGTACTGGGCGACGATCGCCCGCTCGACGCCGGCGGCGTCGAGGTCGTCGGCCCGGATGGTCGCCTCGGCGTCCTCCGTGGTCGCCGACTCGGGCACGACCGTCAGCGTCCCCGTCCCCCCCATGCGGAGCGACACCTCGTCGCCTTTCTCCACCCCGTGTTCGGCGGCCCACTCGGCCGGGAGCGTCATCGCCAGCGTCGACGGCCCGAGCCGTTGGACCTTCCGCGTCTCCATACCTCTCGCTACCGCCGAACGACCTTAAATTCCACCGTCCGACATTAAACGCCCTAAATGTCAGACGAGTTCTACGAGCCGGCGCTCGTAGCGCCCGACCCGGACGCGGATCCAGCCCGCGAGCTCGGCGTCGAGCTCGGGGTCGTCGGTGTCGACGTGGAGCCGGCCGATGTCGTCGAGCTTGGCGCGGGAGGCCACCACCTCGAGCTCGGACCGGCGGAGCACGGCGGGCGAGAGCTGTGGGTTGCCCCGGCCGAGAACGAAGCCCTGACCGCCGATGGGCGAGACCACGACGAGGTTGTCCTCGCCCAGCGCGCCGAGGATCTCGGCCTCGCTCCCGTCCCTGACGAGCGTCTCGCCGTCCCGCCAGACGTCGACCCCGAGGGGCGAACGCTCGACGCCCAGCGCCCGCTCGATCGCACCGACCGTCGAGCCGGGGCCGAACACGTAGGTTCGGCCGGGCTCGACGGTCTCGGCGAAGCCCTCGGCCATCGCCTCGACGCTGCCGCCGCCGATCTGTTTCGACGCCTGGAGCTCCGGCGCGACGGGGACGGGCGCGACCGCGCGCAGCTCCGGGTGGACCTCGCCCGAGCGGTACTCGTCCTCGTCGATGTCGAGCACCTCCCGGTCGGCCACCCGGTCGCTCGTCGCCAGCACCGCCGCCGCGTCCTCGGGCGAGACGGCGAAGACGGAGGAGTAGACCTTCACCCCGGCGGGCACGCCGAGCATCGGAACCGCGCCGTCGAGCGCCTCGGCCACGTCGGCCGCGGTGCCGTCGCCACCGACGAACAGCACGGTCTCGACGTCGGCGTCCACGAACGCCCGGACCGCGGCGCGGGTGTCGGCCGCCGTCGTCTCCCCGTCCGGGGCGCCGAGCACCGTCGGCTCGAGCCCCGCCTCGCGGGCCACCGTCTCGCCCATCGGACCGCCCCAGGTCACCACCTCGAGGTCGGGGAGCGTCTCGACGAGCGCGGCGAGCGCCCGCCGGGCGCGGTCGGGCGCCCGGGGCTCGGCCCCGCGGGCCCGGGCCTCCTCGATCTTGCCGTCCGTTCCCTTGAGCCCGACACGACCGCCCATTCCGGCGATGGGGTTGAGGACGAAGCCGACGCGCATAGCAGCCGGAGGGACGGCGGCCGCAAAAGCCCGCCGGACGCGCGGCCGCCGCCGCGAGAGGAGGCGGGCACGAAAGCCCGCCGGACACGCGGCCGCCGCCGCGAGAGGAGGCGGGCACGAAAGCCCGCCGGACACGCGGCCGCCACGGGAGACGGATCGGATCTGGTGGATTTATTCCGGGGCGGCGGCGAGACCGGGTATGATCCGGGTCGCGCTCGCGGCCGGCGGCGAACCGCTCCCGATCGGTCTCACCGCCGGCGTCGTCCTGCTCGCCTGCGTCCTCGCGGCGGTCGCGTGGCTGGTCTCGCTCTACCGCTGAGCTAGTCGGAGCCGGCCTCGCCCCCGCGGGTCCGGACCCGCTCGCGCAGCCACGCCGCCCCCTCGCGCGCGACCGCCGGATCGGTCGC
This sequence comes from uncultured Haloferacaceae archaeon, assembly GCA_964567195.1. Classification (GTDB taxonomy): domain Archaea; phylum Halobacteriota; class Halobacteria; order Halobacteriales; family Haloferacaceae; genus CAZMLQ01. Next base: position 6,840 of record CAZMLQ010000033.1, read on the forward strand.
CCGGACGCGCAGCCGGACGCCGTCGCCGGGGTACGAGCCGACGCTGGCGTCGAAGCGCTCGCCGAACTCCCGGAGCCGGTCGACCAGCGCGCTCTCGGGCTCGTCGGCGTGGACGGTCTCGACGTGGAGGCGGTCGCCGGAGAACTCCGGGGCCACCCGGTCGAACATCGACTCCATCTCGGCCGGGACGCCCGGGAGGACGTAGACGGACTCGACCACCGCGCCGGGAGCGACGCCCACGTCGTTGGGCAGGTGGCGGGCGCCGGCCGGCAGGTCGACGGTGCCGGTCGCGAGCTCCGCGGCGTCGTAGCCGCGCTCCCCGGTGAGCCAGGCCACCGCCTCGGGATGTTCGACCAGCTCGCGCCCGACCGCCGCCGCGACCCCGGCCATCGTCACGTCGTCGTGGGTCGGCCCGAGCCCGCCGGTCACGACGACTGCGTCGTACTCCGCCCGGTACTCGTTGACCACGCGGGCGACGTCGCCGACCCGGTCGGGGACGGTCGTCACCCGCTCGACGGTCGCCCCCCGCTCGGCCAGGCGCTCGCAGAGCCAGGCGGCGTTGGTGTCGACCACCTCGCCGGCCAGGAGCTCGTCACCGACTGTCACGACCGCGACGCGCATGGGGGTCGTAGCGGGGAGAGACACAAGTAGGTCCCGCTCGCGACCGGCCGGCCGACTCAGCCCGTGCCCGGCGGCGGCTCGTCGCCGCGGTCGTCGTCGAGCTCGACGTCCAGCCCGAGGTCGCGCCGGCGCTCGCGCAGCGCCTCGATCCGCCGGCGGTAGTAGAGCCCGCCGGCGACGCCGACGACCGCGAGCAGCGCGGCCACGGCGCCGAAGATGGTCAGGTCACGCTCGAGGTAGAACTGGACGACGACCGAGCGGGAGTCGACCGACGACCAGCGGATCACGGTGACCCCGTCGACGGTCTCGACCGTCGAGCCGCTCGGCGACCGGCTGCCGAACACCGGGACGTCGACGCTCCGGCCCTCGGGCAACACGACGACGTACGAGCCCTCGACGAAGACGGGGAGGCTGAAGCGTTTGGGCGTGCTCGAGGAGGTGAACGCCAGCCGGCCCTCGTCGGGGCCGTCGGTCGGGAAGCTGACGGTCACCTCGTCGCGGGTGCGCTCGATCCCACCGCCGTGGGCGTCGAGCTCGCTCCCCGTCAGGGTGGTGCCGTTGGGGTAGCGATAGCGCAGCGCCGAGACGGGGATGGGGTTGCGCCCGCCGAAGCCGTCGCGGCGGTAGAGCTCGATCTCCGAGCCGTTCACCCGGTAGACGGCGCGGAACTCGGCGTTCTCGGTGATCGTGATGTGGGCGTCGGCCGAGGCGTCCCAGGCGTAGGGCTCGTCGGGCTGGGCGTCGAGCTCGTCGTCCGGGATCGAGCCGCCGCCGAGCAGGCCCGCACAGCCCGAGAGCACGACCAGCCCCGCCAGCGCGACCGGGAGGAGCGCGCGCCGGCGCATCTACGGGACGACACACCGTAGCTCGGCCGGGAGGTACTCGCCGACGGCGGCGAGCAGCCCCGGCGGATCGGTGTCTGGCGTGCAGATGACCGACTGTTCGAGCAGGCCGAGGCGCTCGACCGTCACCACGTCGCGGGCGTGGCCGGCGCGGTTCAGCGTCGCGCGGACCTCGGCCCGGGTGGCGCTGTTGACGGTGAGCCGCCCCGAGCCCCGGCGCCACTCGTAGAGGCGGTCGCGCTCGGAGTCGGCCAGCCGCGGCGGGTCGCCGGCGAGAAAGCGCATCGGCAGGTGCTGGACCAGCCCGAACCGCTCGCGCACCTGCGCGGGCGTGCCGGGGCCGAGCCCGAACTCGGCGGCGGGCACCCGCACGTCGACGCCGGCGTCGAGGACGAAGCCGTCCTCGTCCCAGGACTCGAGGGTACCGACGTACTCGCGTCCGGGCTCGGGGTCGTCGGTGGTCTCGCCCCACCGCTCGCGCAGGGCGCTCCGGGCCGCGGCGGCGTCGGGGCCCTCGACCGTCGCGGCGACGAACTCGTCGTGGCGGACGCCGACCGTCGTCTCGACGTCGAGCGCGCCGACGGCGTTGTCGACCAGCGAGCGCATCCCGTCGAGCGCCCGCTCGCGGGCCTCGCCGGCGACGTAACACTTGGTTGCGAGAACGACCATCGGCTCAGGCCGCGCCGACGTCGAGCTCGTCGCGCAGTTCGGCGAGCCGTCGGTCCATCGCGTCGACCAGCCGGTCGTTGTCCATCGCCTCAAGTGGCGAGCCACACTCGGGACACTCGAAGCCAAAGTCCATCGCCTCGCCGAACTCGAACCGGATCGAACAGACCTCGCAGAGGTAGAACTCGTGGGCGCGCTCGTAGTCGCTGCGCTCCTCGATCGCCGCGACCAGACGCTCCATCTCGTCTTTGAGGTTGCCGGGAATCTTCTCGTACTCGAAGGTCCAGAGGTAGGTCAGCCAGCCCGAGTCCTCGTCGCGCACCCGGCGGTAGGCGGCGAGGTCGTTCTCGTAGAGGATGAACAGCGCCCGGCGGACGTCGTTGAGCTCCAGGCCGAGCTCCTCGGCGAGCTCCTCGTCGGTGACCTCGCCGTCGGGAGGCGCCGCCGCGACCGGCATCCCCTTGGGTCCGACGAGCTCGTGGAGGTACTTCTGGATGACCGGATCGTTCAGCAGCTCCTCGAACGCCATCACCGTTTGTAGGGTCCGGACCGTCGTTAAGTCTTGTTACTCCCCCGCGAGCCGTCGACCGCCAGCCTCAGTACCGGACGGCCCGATGGTGGCCGTATGTCCCCACCCTCCACCTCCCCCGCGGCCGCGCTGCTCGACGACCGGGCCGGGCTCGCACTCCGGCTGTGTGGGCTCGCCGGCGGACTGGTCGTGCTCCACCTGTGGCTCGGCTGGTCGGCCGGACGCCTCACGGGGCCGGCCGCCGGGCTGTTCGGGGTGGAGGGCTACCGGCTGTTCGCCCGACGGTACGATCTCAACCCCGGCTGGGGGAAGACCGTCCTGGCGCTCGGACTGCTCGGCCTGGGTGGCTACGGGACCGTCCGGACGGGGCCGGGCGATCCGACGGGGCTGGGGCTGTCGCTCGCCCTGGCGCTCGTCGGGGGCTGGCTGGCACTCGACGCCGCCGCCGATCTGTCGGTCGGCCGGTCGCCGTCGCCGCCGCCGGACGCTCTGTTGCGCGACGTCGGCCGGGTCGGTCGCGCGCTGGACCGGGGGCCACGGGGTCGGGCCGAGCTGGTCGCGGCGCTCGATCTCCCGGCCGACCGGGTCGAGGCGGCGCTCGACGAGCTCGTCGACCGCGGGGCCGTCGAGCGCCGGAACGGCGTCTACCGCACGACCGGATCGGGGCTCGATTCGACGCTCGGCCCGCCGGTCGGGCGGGCGCTCGATCGGCTTCGCCGGCCGCTCGACGTCCTCCGGAGCCGGCGGGGCGGCTAGTCGTCGGGCTCGATCACCCGCTTGCCGGTCTCGCGTGGCACCACCCGCCGGTCGGCGTCGACCCACCCGCGGTCGAGCTCGCGGCCCTCGAACAGCCGGTCGAGCGCGACCGCGAGCGCCGCGATCTCGGAGTGGGGCTGGTTCGTGACGGCGACGTTGTGGTCGGCGCGGTCGTACACCTCGAACGGCACCTTGCCCGCGCCGACGACCAGCAAAAGCGGGCGCCCGTCGGCGTGGATCCGGCGGAGCGCCGGAGCGACGGTCTGGACGGGCTCGCCGTACATCGTCAGGTGGACCACGTGGCCCTCGAAGCCGTGGAGGACGGGCCGCCAGTCCTCGCGGACGGCCACGTCGAACGGGCCGCCGAAGCGGTCGGTCACCTCGCGGGCGGTGTCGGCCGCGTCGCTGGCCCCACCGGCGAGCACCGCGCGGTCGGCCCCGAGCGCCCGGGCGGTCAGCGCGACGTGGGTGGTCATCCGGTCGTCCCGACCCGGCCGGTGGCCCAGCCGGAGGACGGTCACGGTCGCCTCGCCCTGCATGGCTCGCCCCTCGCGGCCCCGCCGATAGGCCCTTTCGGTCCGGCTCGGGGTCGAGCCGGACGGTCGGCGGCCACCGGAAGGGCTATTCGCCCGCCGGCCGAGGCCGCCGGCATGGCCTGGTCGCTCTCGGACGGCCGCGTGCTGGTGACCGGCGGTGCGGGGCTGATCGGCTCACACCTCGCGGCGGCGCTGCTCGAGCGCGGCACCGGCGTGGTCGTCGCCGACGACCTCTCGGACGGCGCGCGCGAGCGGGTGCCCGAGGGGGCGGAGCTGGTCGTCGCCGATCTGACCGATCCCGCAGCCGTCCGGCGGGCCGTGACTGCCGATCTCGACGCGGTCTTTCACCTCGCGGCCCACACCGACACGAACCACGACGAGCCCCGGCGGCTGTTCGAGGAGAACACCGCGATGACGTACAATCTGCTCGAGCGGATGGACGCGGCCGGGGTCGATCGGCTCGCGTTCACCTCCTCCTCGACCGTCTACGGCGAGGCCCCCCGGCCGACGCCGGAGGACTACGCCCCGCTCGAGCCGATCAGCGAGTACGGCGCCGCCAAGCTGGCCGACGAGGGCCTCTGTGCAACCTACGCCCACTCCTACGGAATCGAGAGCCGGATCTTCCGGTTCGCCAACGTCGTCGGCCCGGGCCAGCGCGGGACGGTCGTGCCCGACTTCGTCGAGAAGCTGCTCGCCGACCCGACGACGCTACGGATCCTCGGCGACGGCCGCCAGGAGAAGTCCTACATCCACGTCGAGGACTGCGTCGAGGCGATCTGTCACGTCGTGGGCGCCGTCGACGGGCCGTGCGAGGCGATCAACCTCGGCGCGCGCACCACCACCTCGGTCCGCCGGATCGCCGACCTCGTGAGCGCGGAGCTCGGGGTCGAGCCGACCTACGAGTTCACCGGCGGCGAGCGGGGCTGGCGCGGCGACGTGGCGCGGATGCGCCTCTCGGTCGAGAAGCTGGCGGGGACGGGCTTCGAGCCCCCGGGCTCCAGCGAGGCGGCGATCCGGCGGGCCGCGGCGGAGCTCCACGACGAGCTCCGGTAGGCGCCGCGAAAGCGCTATCTCCCGCCCGGCCCAACCCCCGGCCGTGCGGGTCGTCGGCTACGACACCTCGGGCGGGACGCTGCTGGTGAGCGACCGCGCAGACGGCGCCGGCCGCGGTCGGCCGGTCGAGGCGATCGCGCTCGAGCCCGGGACCGAACTCGCCTACGGCCTCGGCGACCGGCGCTGTCCGGGGACGGTCCACGACGGCCGCCACCACCCCTGTGACGAGCCACGCCCCCGTCACGAGCCCGGCGACCGCCCCGTCGGTCCCCACTGCGAGGCCCACGGCGGCACGTGGGTCTGTGCGCGCTGTCGGGGCGACTGTCTGAAAGACCAGAAGGACTGCTTCGAGCCCCACGCGGTCTACCTCGCGGCGTTCGCGCCCGCCTCGTTCAAGGTGGGAGTGACGCGGGCGGCGCGTCTCGAGCGACGCCTGCGCGAGCAGGGCGCCGACCGGGGGGTCCGCCTCGAGACCCACCCGGACGGCGAACTCGCCCGGCGGCGCGAGGCCGCGCTCGCGGAGCGGGTGGCGGGGATCGGCCACGCCGTCGCCGTCGCGGACAAGCGCGCGGGGCTCGGCCGGACGGTCGACGAGGCGGCGTGGGAGCGCCTGCTCGACGGCTTCGACGTCCGGGCCCGCCACGCCTTCGAGTACGGGCTCGCGCTCGATGGGCCGGCGACACCGGCGACGCTCGCGGCCGGGACGGTCCGGGGGACCAAGGGGCGGCTGCTGGTGCTCGATCGGGGGGCCACGACCCACGCGGTCGACCTCCGGGACCTGGTGGGCCACGAGCTCCGGCCCGGGGGTCCGAGCCGGGACCGCCAGGCGGGGCTGGGGGCGTTCTAGCCGGCGCGCCGGGAGAGACAACCCTTATCCGGGCGGCTCCGGAACGCGAGGTCATGGCCGAGGACGCGGACCCCGACGAGACCGAGAGCGAGGAGCCGACCGAGACCGAAACCGAGAGCGAGGGCGGCGACGAGGAGGAGAAGTCGTTCCGCGAGCGGGTCGAGGAGATCCGCGAGCGCCGGCGCGAGGAGGCCGAGGGCGAGGACGAGGCGGGCGAGGGCGGCGCGCGCCCCGACCCCGAGGAGATGATGGGCGGCGGGGGTGGCGGCCCCGGCGGCAACCCGTTCGCACAGATGATGAGCGGCATGATGGGCGGTGGCGGCCCCGGCGGCATGGGCGGCATGGGCGGCGGTCCCGGCATGGGTGGCGCCCCCGGCATGGGCGGAGGCCCCGGCGGCGAGAGCGAGGAGGAGTCGGTCGGCAACGAGGAGCTGGTGCGCGAGGTCAGACAGCTGCGCGACGAGGTGCGCGACGCGACCCGACAGCTCCAGCGCATCGCGCAGGCGCTCGAGGACGACTAGCGGGCGCGGAAGATTCGAACCACGTCCCGGTCGGTGGTCGCGACCTCGGTCTCGACCAGCCCGAGTCCGGTGAAGATCGACCCCCAGTCGCGGTAGTAGATCGGGAGCTCGTCGTCGACCATCGCGGCCGCGTCGCCGCCGTCGGCGGGCGTCTCTATCTCGGCGGTCACGACCGTGTCGGCCGCGATCCGGGCCACCTCCGCGAACACCCACTCGTCGTCGGGATGGATGTGCTGGAGTGTCTCGACCGCGAAGACGGCGTCGACGGCGTCGGTCTCGAGCCCCGGAAGCACCGTCTCGATGGCGTCGAACCGGAAGCGCCCGACACGGGCGAGATCGGGGTAGTGCTCGCGGATCACGGCGTGGGCGTCGTCGTTGATCTCGATCCCCGCGAGGTCGCGAAAGCCACGCTCGTACAGGTGCGCGAGGTGGCGTCCGGAGCCACAGCCGAGCTCGAGAACCGCGGCGTCGCGGTCGAGGCCGGCGAGCCGGTCGAAGACCAGTTCGCTCGTCTCGTCGGGGCCGTAGTAGGCGTAGTAGGCCGGCGAGAACTCGCCCGAGCGCTCGTGCCAGGCGTCCCGGACCGCGTCGGCGTCGACGTCGACGGGGCTCGTCACGTCGAACCCGCCGACCGTGCCTCGGTCGAACGACGCTCCGATCGCGGGCCGGCCCCAGGTCTGGTGGACATCGACGGAACACAGCCCGTCCACGCGTAACACTCTCCCGGTCGCGGGGCGATCAGAGCTCGTAGGCGAGCGCGACCTCGACCGCGGTCCCGTTCCGGACGATCACGAGATCCGAGGTCGGGACGCCGTGGGCCGACGCGACCCGGTCGACCTCGGCGGCCGAGAGGTCCCGGCGCGCGGGCTCACCCGTCCGTGCGACCCGTCGGACGGCCGCGTCGAGCGTGGGTGCGGCCTCGATCCGCGCCCGATCGTACCGGACCGCGTCGGCCGGCGGCCCGTCGACGACAGAGACGACCAGCAGGCCGCCGCGGGCGGGCGTCGGTGTGGCCGTCGGCGTCGTTGTCGGCGTCGGGGCGGCGCCACAGCCCGCGAGCACCGCGGCCACGACGCGGCGAGATCGCGGGGACACGGGCGTCGATCCCGCCCGGCGACGGCGAGTGTCTTTCGCTCCGGGGCGGGGCGAGGTGGGCTACGGCTCGGTCGGGGTGACGCCGGCGACCTCGAAGCGGGCCCCGCCGGCCGCGCTCTCGGTCGCCGTGACCGTCCAGCCGTGGGCCTGTGCGATCCCGGCGACGATGGCGAGACCCAGCCCCGTCCCCGACTCGTCGGTGGTGTGTCCGGGCTCGAAGACGGCGTCGGGATCGATTCCGTCGAAGCCCGGGCCGTCGTCGGCGACGTAGAAGCCGTCGCGGTCGTCGAGACGGCCGACGACGACCGTCCCGCCGCCGTGCTCGACGGCGTTCCGGAGCAGGTTCTCGACCAGTCGTCGCAGCCGGGGCTCGTCCGCGCGGATCGTCGCGCCGTCCAGATCGACCGAGAGCGTCGCCGTCCCGGCGCCGATCTCCGGCTCCGTGGCCGCCCACGCCGCCGCGACGACGGCCTCGAGCTCGACGGGGCCGATCTCGTCGGCGTCGACCCGGTCGCCCTCGCGGGCGAGGGTGAGCAGGTCGTCGATCAGGTGGTCCATCCGGTCGAGCATCCGGTCGACGGCCCCGAGCGCGTCGTCGGCCGCGCCGGCGTCGCCCTCGATCGCCGCCCGCGCGATCTCGAGCTGGCCCTGCGCCGTCGCGAGCGGGGTCCGCAGATCGTGAGAGACGACGCCCGCGAACTCGTCGAGGCGGTCGCGCTCGCGCTCGATGCGCTCGCGGGCCCGGCCGCGCTCGAGCTCGTAGCTCACCCACCGGGTCAGAAGTTCGACGAACGCGCGGCGGGCGTCGCCGAAGGGCTCGCCCCGTGGCTCGGTGTCGGCGAAACAGAGCGTCCCGTGGAGCTCGCCGTCGACCTCGACGCGGCCGCCGACGTAGGTGCCCAGCCCGAAGCGGTCGTAGGCGGGCTCGTCGGCCCAGCCCTCGGCCGCGGCGTCCACGACGGTCAACACCGCGTCGTTCTCGACGGTCCGGCCGCAGTAGGCCTCCTCGAGCGGGCAGGTCTCGCCGGCGACGAGCAGAGGGTGGTCGGCCGCCGCCGCCTCGATCGTCTGGACGTCGCCCTCGATCCGGGTGAGAAAGGCGTTGGGCAGGTCGAGATACTCGCGGCCGACATCGAACATCGCGTCGAGCTTGGCCTCGAACCCCCGCTCGCGGTCCGAGGAGATGGCGTAGAGACGCTGGAGCGCCGCGAGGCTCTCGCGGTGCTCCCGGGTGACCGTCTCGCGCGCCGTGACGTCGTGGAAGTAGACCGACAGCCCGTCGTCGGCGGGGAACGCGCGGACCTCGAACCAGGCGTCGAGCGGGGCGAACCGCGCCTCGAAGGTGGTCGGCTCGCCCGTCGCCATCGCCGTCCGGTACTCCTCGTGGAACCGGGTGTCGGAGAACTCGGGGACGAGCTCCTCGATCGATCGCCCGACCGGATCGACGGTGGCGGTGGCCGCCACCTCGGCCGGGTCGGCGTCGGGCTCGGACGCGACCGCCGCCGCGGCGGCGATGATCTCCCGTCCCCGCTCGTTGGCGTAGGTGATCCGCCAGTCCGCGTCGAGGGCGAAGAAGCCGTCGCCCATCCGGTCGAGCACCTGCCTGGCGTCGACCGACGGCCCTCGCTCGTCCGAACTGGGGGGCATCGGTCCGACACCGACGGCCACCGATTATAATCCTTCGGCCACGGAGGCCGGTCTCTCGTCCCCTGTGCCGTTTAATCGTCAATTTAGACCGACAGGAGAGGTGTAATCGGCGGATAACAAAACAGGTTGGTGACGCACCACACGACGGGCTTCGATGCGACGACGACAGTACCTGACTGCGATCGGATCGGCCGTCGGCGGCGGCGTCCTCCTGACCGGGACGGGCGCCTCCGTCGACGTATGGGCGAACAGAGAGGCGGTGATCGACGTGGCGGACGACGACGGCGGCTTCGTCGGTCTCTCCGCGGGCGAGGAGAACGGGGAGTTCGTGACCGAGACAGGTGGCGAGATCGCGGTCGACTTCGGGGAGGACGCGTTCAACCCCGGCGCGCGGTCGACGGTCGACGACGTCTTCCGGATCCGGAACAACGCCACGGAGGACCGGGTGATCTGGATCAAAGACGCCGCCGAGGGCGGCCCGCTTGGCGATCGGGGCTCGATCAACTTCTTCCGGGGGCCGGTCGAGGCGACCGGCGGCGCGGACTTCCGGATCGTCAGCGAGATCGACTCGGTGCCGGGGACCGACCCGACCAAACAGCGACTCTCGATCACCGGGCTGGTGCCGCCGACCGCGCCCGGGCCGGGTGAGCCCATTCCGGAGAGTCTGCCTCCGATCACCCCGTCTCCGTCCGACAGTGAGCTTCGGAAGGGCTGGATCGAGGCCGGCAACCCCGTCCGCGACGGGCGAACCGGAGGGATCGCCTTCGACTCGGACGCCGACGTTCCGTTCTCGGGCGGGAGCGGCGAGAACGGCGGTCGGCTCCTGCTCGGGCCCGGCGAGGAGATGAACGTCGGGGTCGAGGTCGACGACCCCGCACCCGGCACGGGGATCGACGGGATCCAGATCGTCGCCCGGACGGTCGCGGACGCGACGAAGCTGGCGACGACGGACACCGAGTTCGCGAACGGGGACGACTGAGCGCCCCGCGCCGTCACCCGGCCGGCGTGACCGTCCGCGCCCGGGGGTCGGCGGAACGCTTTTGCGTTTCGGTGTGCTACCACGTGTCGTGAACGATCCTGATAGACTCGCGCGGGGTGTCGGTCCCCTCGGCGCGCTCGCGTTCGGTCTGTGGCTCCTCGTCGTCGGACTGGGGTTGCGGTCGTGGCTGGCCACGGACGTCGGGGTCGTGCGGGCGCTCGCGTTCGTCGCCGCGGGCGGTGTGGCGCTGGTCGTGCTCGTCGGCGTCTGGGAGCTCTCGGCCGCGGCCCGGCGCGCCGCCGCACGGGTCGAGGCCGAGGGGTAGCGCGACCGCCGGATTCAGGTGGACGCGCCACCAGCCGTTGGTATGGATCTCATCCGCTGTGCGGGCTGTGACACGGCGTTCGAGCCGTCGTCGGGATCGTTCTGGGCCGTCTGTCCCGCCTGTGACCGCCGCCACGCCGTCCGGGCCGGCTGCTGTTAGCCTCGCCGCGGGCGAAAGCGACGTGTCGCCGGCGCCCGAGCGCCCGTCGATGGCAGAGAGCCCGTTCGATCTGACGGTGCGTGTCGCCGAGGTCCGCTCGGCCGAGGCCTTCCCCGAGACGCGAAAGCCCGAGATGGTGAAACTGGAGCTCGACACCGGGACCGAGCGGCTCCGGTCGGCCGCACAGCTTGGCTACCACCACGAGCCGGCCGACCTGGTCGGCCGGCAGGTGCTCTGTGCGACCGATCTCGGCACCGTCCGGATCGCCGGCTTCGAGTCCGAGGCGCTGACACTCGGCGTCCCCGGCGACGACGGCAACCCCGTGCTCGTCACGCCCGAGGCCGAGGTGCCAAGCGGCGGGACGCTGTACTGAGCCGGGCCGGCCGACCGGCTCAGTCGTCGTCGGCCACGCCGGCGGGACCGTCGGTCGCCCGGCGCACCCGCTCGACGGTCGCGGCCTCGTCGGTCCGGAGGTCGGAGACAAAGCCAAACAGCCGGTCGAAGTCGGTGACG
>CAZMLQ010000034.1:0-6057 GCA_964567195.1 uncultured Haloferacaceae archaeon
TCGTGGAGCCGCTCGTGCAGGCCCTCGCAGTCCTGCTCGGCGTGGCCGTACAGCGAGGAGACGAACACCGCGTCGGCGTCGACGGCCTCGGCGGCCTCGACGAACTCCTCGCTCGGGGTCTGGGCCCCGAGGTTGGTTACGTCGAAGCCGGCCTCGCGCAGCGCGTGTTCGAGCAGCGTGATCCCGACGACGTGTGCGTCCGACCCGACCGTCCCGAGGACGACCGATGTCCGAGTCCCGCGCATCACTCGTCCGTCGAATGCACACGATCGATCATAAAGATAACGAATCGTCGATAGGGGGTACGACGACCGTCGATACACCGGGCCGGCGATCGACGCCGCTCACCCGCCGCCGGGCCGCCACAGCGCACGGCCGGGCGTGTGGTGGTGCCAGCGGTCGTCGGGGCGCAGGAGCCGCGGGTCGCGCCACCGGAACCGGGCGTTGGCGACGTACGAGAACGGGTCGGGCGTCGTCGGCGCGGTCACGAGCGAGCGCCCGCAGGCGGTGAACCGCCGCCGGGTCGCGTCGGCCGTCGCCACGAACGCGTGATCGACGGCGCCGGCGGCCCGGTCGACGTCGCGCCGGACGGTCAGCCCCTCGGTCGTCGTCGCCGGCGGGGCGACCGCGCGCAGGCGGTCGTCGAACGAGACGACGAGGCGGACCCGGTCGGCGACGTACCGGTCGTCGCCCCCGACCGCGCCGCCGGCGTGGATCGTCCCCCGCAGGTCCACCACGAGCCCCGCCCGGTCCGGGCCGGGCACCAGTCCGACCGCGTCCCGGCGGTCGAGGCGGGCCACGCCGTTGTGGCCGTGGACGTGTGAGACCCCGACGGTCCGCACGCCCTCGCCACCCAGCCCCTCGACGTCGACGGAGCAGCCGGGCGCCGGCGGGTTCAGCAGTCGGTCGACGACCCCGGGGAGCGCGTCGGGGGGCTCGTAGCCGTCGAACAGGTGGGTGGCGAGGCCGTCCCGGTGTGGGACGACCCCGGCGACGCGGCGGTCGGGCCCCCAGCCGGTGCCGGCGAGGCCGTAGGGGCGACCGTCGGCCGCACAGAGCTCCGCCAGGGTCGCCTGGGCGTCCCGGCCGACGACGACCACCGGGGTGGCGCCGTCGAGCGCGGCGCAGGCGGTCCCGAGGTCGGCGGGGTCGGCCGGGACCAGCGCGACGGCGCCGCCCGTCGGGTCCGCGACGGTGATCGGGTCGGCGTCGGCGGGGAGCGAGACGCCGTCGGCGGCGTACAGCGGGGGCAGGTCGGGCTCGTCGGGCCGGGCGTCGTCCGTGAGGGCGCCACAGCCGGCGAGACCGGCGGCCGAGCCGGCGACGGTCGCGAGGAGGGCGCGACGGGAAAGCGAGGACACGGATCCGACCGTCGTGGCCCGGCCACGTGTGTCCGGTGGTTCGAGCCGGCCCGCCCGGCGTGGCTCAGTCCTCGGCGGCGCCCGGCACCGGGGACTCGGCCGGCGCGGCCGCGGGGCGGGCGGGCGTCCACGCGCCGTCGCCGTCGTAGCGGACCGCGCGGTGCTCGCACTCGGGGTCGACGACCGTCAGCGACAGCCAGCCGCCGTCGAGCAGGCCGGCGAGGTGGTCGGTCCGCGCGAGCGCCCCGGCCACGCGATCGACGGGCGCCTCGACCACGAGCGACAACCGCAGCGGCTGGTGGTAGGACTCGTCGGCGCCGGCCCGGACGGACTGGAGCGGGAGGCCGGTCGCCAGATCGCCGCCGTTGCCCTGGTAGACGCCGACGTTGCCGACCGGGTTCTGTGTGACCTTCGAGCCGCTGCCGTAGCCCGCCGGATCGACGGTCGCGAAGTAGTAGGCGGTGTTGATCCACCGGGTGACGACCGCCGGCCCGGTCAGGATCGCCTCGAGGGCGTCGCCGTCGGGGTCGGTCGCCGGGTCGTAGGAGTGCAGGAAGACCCGGCCGTCGAGGTCGAGCTCGGCCGTGAGCGCCCGCCGACCGATCACGAACGCGGCGTTGCCGGCCAGCCCCCACTCCGGGCGGGGCTCGGCCCAGTCGGCGGCCCGACGCTCGGTCTCGGCGACGCCGGCCGCGCGTTCGCTCGCCGCCCCGGCCCGGGCGTCGGCGAGGTCGTCCCGGAGCCGGTCGAGATCGGCCGCGTGGCTCTCGGGGACCGCGCCGTCGTAGAGGCTGATCTCGTCGGTCGTGGTGTCGTGCTCGCCGGCGACGAAGACGGTGTCGGCGGGGATCTCGTGGCCGCGCTCGCACAGCCCCGCCCGGACCCGCTCGTCGTTGCAGATCGCCGCGAGCACGCGGGCGTTCGGCCCGCCGGGGTTGCCGGCGCAGGCGCCACAGTCGAGACTCGCCGCGAACGGGTTGTTCGTCGTCTCGCTCGCGTGGCCGACGAACACGACGATCCGGGCGAACTCGGTCCAGCCCGTCAGGTCGAACGCGGTCGCGGCGTACTCGATCTGCTCCGCGGGCGTGAGCCCCAGGGGCAGATCGCCCGCGGCGTCGGGCTCGCGATCGATCGTCGGGGTGCAGAACTCGTAGACATCGGGCACCCGGTCGTCGAGCGCGTCGGCCACGCGGGTCGGGAGCAGCGTCCGGGCCGCCAGCGCGAGCCCGTAGCCGAGCCCGGCGTTCTCGACGAAGCCGAACGCGGTGGCGGGGTTGGTCCCGAGCGCGTGGCGGAGCTCGCGGCCGGCCGTCCGGAGCCGCGACCAGCGGTCGTGGGCGGCCCGCGCCGGCCCGTCCGTGGGCCGGTCGGCGATCCGGTGGCCGGCGTCGAGGATCGGGGGGCAGGCGTCGACCGCGGTCGGGGCGTCGTACCCCTCGTAGCGCATCGGGATCCCGAAGAAGCCGGCGTAGCCGTGGGTCTCGTAGGGCCCCGCCCGCTCGACGTGGCGACGGATCGGCTCCGAGCGCGTGTCGATGCAGAACGCGAGCTGGGCGGCCGGACGGTCGTCGTCCGGGTCCCGATCCCGGTCGGAGCCCGACGGAAGCGACCGGCCCGCGTCGGCCACGGCGGCGACGAGCGCGTCGCGGTAGGTCGCCTCCCAGGCCCGGAGCCAGAGCTCGGGGAGCGAGATCGCCTCCTCGTCCTCGGGCGCGACGGGTCGCGCCGGCGGCTCGATCGGCGCGTCGAACAGGTCGAGCAGGACCAGCCTGACCGCCAGATAGCCCGCGAGCGTCACCGGCGACGCCGCCCCCCAGTCGGTCTCGGTCGCGGCGCGGTGTCTGATCAGCCCCGTCCAGCCGGGGAGCGCGGCGAACTGGTGCTCGAAGATCGCCCCCCACCGGTCGGGCGGGTGGTCGGCGAGGACCGCGCCGATCGCGTCGATCGGATCGTCCGCCAGCCCGGCCACCGCGGCCCGGTCGGGGATCCGGCGGTCGTGGGGGGCCAGCGACCGGACGGCGTCGTAGAAGCCGGCCTCGCGCCCCGGCATCGACCAGTCCGCCCGGCCCTCGTCGAGCGCGGCCGCCAGCCACGTCGTCAGGACGCGCTCGGCCCGCGCCTCGGGGCCGTCCGCCGCCGCCCCCGACGCCGACCCGGACGCGGACTCGGCCGCCGCCATCCGGTCCAGCAGCGCCTCGGGGTCGGCGTCGTCGTAGCCGTGGTCGGCGAGTTGGGCCGACAGGATCTCGGGGTCGATCCGGCCGGTCGCCAGGGCCCGCCGGAACGTCCCGGCGCTCGGGTAGCCGCGGGCGCCGAACAGCCCCTCGCCCGCCCGGACCGCCGCCGGGAACGGCCGGTCCTCGAAGCCGGCGAGGGGGTTGGCCGTCACGAACGAGTGCAGCGGCCACGCCCTCCCGACGCTCGCCGCCGCCCGCTCGATCTCGTCGTGGATCGCCTCAGCGTCCATCGCGACCCTCCCGTGGGGACAGCAAGGCGTCGGCGGGCGGCCGGCCCGCGGTCAGGAGCGCGACGTACAGCCGCCGGCTGCGCCGGTGGAGGCCGGTCTCGACGGCGACGTAGGCCGCGACGAACGCGACGGCGACGGCGGCGTGGACGGCCGTCGGCTCGGCCGGGGCGGTGACGACCGGGAGGTCGGCGAGCAGCGTCGTGACGGCGGCGTAGACCGCCGCGTAGAGGACGATCGCCGGCAGCCCGACCAGCGGAACCGCCGCGTACCGGACCGTCGCCGGGAGCGACCGCCGCCGGACCAGCTCCCAGGTGGCGTGCAGACACAACACGACGACCAGCAGCGTCAACACGAGCCCGCCGTCGACCGCGAGCCCCTTGCCCGTCAGCCAGGCGAACAGCGCGCCGCCGGCGAGGGCGGTCGCGACCGTCACGACGGCGCCGGCGACGCCCGGCCCGCGCGGTCGCCGCCGCTCGCCGGCCGGGCTCGTCCGCTCGATCGCCTCGCCGACCGAGAGGAACTGGTAGGCCTTGTAGAAGCCGTGCAGGACGAGATGCGTGATCGCGGCGCCGAAGAGGCCGAGCCCCGCCTGGAGGATCATAAAGCCCATCTGTCCGACCGTCGAACAGCCGAGCTGGCGCTTGATGTCGGGCTGGACGGACTTCAGGAGCTTCCCCGCGAGCGCGCTCGCGGTCCCGACGACGACGATCAACAGCATGACCGACGGGTCGAGCGAGACGAGCGGCGCGAACCGGACCAGGAGGATCCCGCCGGCGTTGACGAAGCCGGCGTGCATCAGCGCCGAGGCCGGCGTCGGGGCCGTCATCGAGGCGAGCAGCCAGGTGTGAAAGGGCACCAGCGCGGACTGGATCGTCGCCGCCAGCAGGAGGCCGCCGACCGCGACCCACAGGACCGGGGCCGAGAGCGAGTCGCCGGCGGTCGCGAGGCCGGCGATCGACGGGTCGCCCGTCGCCCACCACAGCGTTCCGAGCGCGAGCGAGAGCGCGGCCGTGCCCGCGAGAAAGTACCGCCGGGCGAGTCGGGCCGCCGCGCGGGCCTGGGGCCAGTCCCGGACGTGACCGATCAGGGCCGCCATCGCCAGCCCCATCGCCAGCCACGCGAGCGCGAACAGGACGACGTGGTCGGCCGCGACCAGCACCAGCACCGCCAGCGTGAACCCGACGACGCGCCGGAAAAAGCGGGCGACACCGCGCTCGCCGGCCACGTAGCGCCGCGAGTAGCCGAGGACGATCCCGGCGAGAAGCGTCACCACGGTCCACAGCAGGACGGTCAGCCCGTCGACGACGACCAGCCCCCCGAACGCCCACGGCCCGCCGACGAGGCGTCGGGCGGCGACCGCCCCGAGGCTCCCCACCCACAGCAGCCACACCAGTCGGGTGAGCACCACGGCGGTCCGCGGCGGCGTCTGTTCGGTCTCGGGGAGCGGTCCGACCGTCGTCGGGTGGGGCGTCTCTCTCATCCGTGGTCCCGTCGCCGGCCCGCCACCGCCCGCCGGCGGCGACCGGCCGGCCCACCCGTTCGTGTGTCAGTCTGCGAGTTAAGTCGTTCTATTCGACCACATAGTTCCGCAACTGTCTTGCGGCGAACGTTTCGCTATCCGTCTCGGTCCGGATCGAACTCGCCGAACGGGGTCGACTCGTGGCTCCGGACGAGCACCTCGTCGGCGACGGTCAGGCCCATCTCCAGCAGTTCCCGCGCGATCGGGGTCACGTCGTCGTCGGACTCCCCGACGGCCGTCACCAGCAGGTTGCGCTCGCCGGTGACCAGCTCCTGGACGCCGACGACGCCGTCGATCGCCAGGATCTCCGGGACGAGCCCCGCCCGCTCGGGGATCGACGCGGTACAGAACAGGAGCATCCGGAGCGGGTAGCCCGCCCGGCCGTAGTCGATCTCGGCGCTGTAGCCTTTGAGTATCCCCGCGGACTCGAGGCGCTGGATGCGCTTGCGGACGGTGCTGCCCGCGATCCCGGCGCGCTCCGCGATCTCGTCCGAGGAGCGGTTGCGGGCGTCCTCCTGGAGGGCGTGGAGGATCACCCGGTCCACGTCGTCGACGTCGTCGGCCTCCATGCCCCCTATCGTCCCATCGCGGACAAAGGGACTTCGACCGGTCCGGGGGTGGCCGAGCCGGTCGGCGGGAGCCGTCCCGGGCGCCCTCCGAGATCGCGAGGACCGCGTCGCCGACACGAGCCACCACTCACACCGACGCGA
>CAZMLQ010000034.1:6157-17808 GCA_964567195.1 uncultured Haloferacaceae archaeon
CACGAGCCCGAACTCGCGCGCGAGGACGTCGTCCCACGCCACCGGCGCGATCTCGGTGGCGGTCTCGGTCGCCCCGGCTCGTCGGGTGAGCGTGGTCCGGTCGAGGGCGACCCAGCCGTCCGGGGTCGACCGCCGGACGATCGGCCCGCGGGTGAAGGTGCCGTCGGGCTCGTTGGCGAGGAACTCGCAGGTGGCCGCGAAGTACGAGAGCCGTCGGGGCTCGGTCCGGAACCGGTGGCGGAGCGTCCACCCCTCGGCGTCGGGCTCGCGCCGCCGGAGCGCGTACGCCGAGAGCGCCGCGTCGCTCGGATCGACCCGCCAGGCGACGCCGGCGCCGTCCTCGATCACGGTCCCGTCGATCGGGACCGGGACGCGCACCTGCGGGGTGCCCGTCCCCACGTCGGCGAGGTGGTCGCGGCCGTCGGCGAGACGGACGACGATCGTGTGGTGGTTCGCCGGCGGCCGGCCGAGGCTGTCGTCGCCGCCGATGCGGGCGTCACAGCGGTCCGCATCGAAGCCGAGGTCGGCGAGCAGCCGGGCGAACAGCCCGTTGAGCTCGAAACAGAAGCCGCCGCGACGGCGCGCGACGAGCTTCTCGTAGAGCGCCGGGAGCGAGAGCGAGACGCCCGCGCCCGTGTACGCGCCGTGGGGGTGGCCGACGATCGAGAGGTTCTCGAACGGGACGGTGGTGACGTGGGCGTCCACGACGGTCCGGAGCGTCTCGAGCGTCGGCGGGTGGGCGGCCGGGTCGCGGTCGTCGAGCCCGATCCGGGCGAGATACGCCGCAGCGTCCATCTACGGGGTGGACCGGGGACGGGGGCGATCGGCGGGGCGAGACTCGCGGGCTGGCGGGGCGACGAACACCGTGTGCGCGCCGCTCGGGCGCACCGGCTGTTGAATCCTCGGCCTCCCGACCGGCCCGCCGGGCCACGCGGGGGTGTCCGGGCACCGCCTCGCCCGCGGTGGGCCGGCGCGTCGCCGCCGTCGGTCTCCCGGAGACGTGCTCGCGGCGCTCGGGTGGGAGTCGGGCCGTCCGGGGTCGGAGACGCCCACGCACGAGCGCAGGTCGGTGACCGCGAGCGTCTCGTCGGCGTCGGCGAGCGTCCGCGGGATCCCCACCCGCGTCTCGTGGACGAGCGCCCGCCTCGGCCACGTCGGTCGGGACGGCGACCGCCACGTAGGTCCGGGGACGACGGATCGGCGCGGGGCTCAGGTCATGCGCTCGACGAACCGCCGGACGCCGTCGTCGGTGCCGGCGACGACGAGCTCGTCGCCCGCCTCGACACGGAAGCCCGGGCCGACGTCGGTGACGACGGTGCCGTCGCGCTCGACGCCGACGACGGTACAGCCGGTCCGCGACCGGACCTCGGCGTCACCGAGGGTCCGTCCCACCAGCTCCGGCGCGGTCGTCCGGACGACCTCGACCTGCTTGTCCAGCGACAGCACGTCCTCGTCTTCGAGGATCGTCGACGCGATCATCCGGCCGCTGACGGTCGCGAGCGACAGCACGTAGTCCGCGCCGGCGCGGTACATCTTCTGGACGCTCTCGGACTCCTCGACGCGGGCGATGATCTCGGTCTCCGGGCTCTCGTCGCGGATCACGAGCGCCGCGAACTCCGTGGTCGTGTCGTCCGGCATCGCGAGGACGGCCGACCGGGCCGCCTCGATGCCCGCCGTCCGTAGCGTCTCGGGCTGTGTCGCGTCGCCGACGACGTCGACCCCGTCCACGTCCCGGCGGTCGACCACCGTGTACGGGAGGTCGGCCTCGTCCAGCGCGGTCGTGACCGTCCTGCCGACCTCGCCGTGCCCGACGACGATCGTCTCCCCGGGCCCGAACCGGCGGACCTCCGAGAGCGTGAGCCGCCTGAGCGCCTCGAGCTGGTCGTCCCGACCGGTAACGAGCAACACCGTCCCGTCGGTGATCGTCGCGTCCGGGGCGGGCGGGCTCACGAACTCGCCGCCGAACCACGCCCCGACGACGTTGACGCCCGACCGCTCGCGGATACCACTCTCGGCCAGCGTCGTGCCGACGAGGCGACTGTCCCGCCGGACCGGCAGCTCCGCGACCTCGAAGTCGTCGCCGATCTCGACCACGTCGCCCAGACCGGCGGTCACGGAGGTCGTGACCTTCGAGGCGAGGCTCTCGCCGAGCAGCGGTCGGGGCGAGAGGGCGTGGTCGGCGCCGGCGAGGCGGTGGTAGCTCCGTCGGTCGGGCTCCTCGACGACGCTGATCACCGGGATGTCCTCGGCGGTCTCGCGCGCGGCCAGGACGATGCTCGCGTCGACCTGGTCGGAGACGTCGGCGACGAGCGCCCGCGCGGAGCCGAGCGACGCCCGCTCGAGGCCGGCGGTCGAGGTGGGGTCGGCGTGGATGACGCGGTGGTCGTCCTCGTACAGCTCGATCGCGCGGTCGCGGTCGGGCTCGACGACGACGTGGGGCACGTCCCACGAGTCGAGCTCGTCGGTGAGGGCGTCGGCGCGGGCGGTGTACGAGCAGACGACGACGTGGCCGTCCGCGTCGTCGACCGCGGTCGGCACCGTCGTCGAGAGCGCGTCCTCGAGCAGCGGGAACGCCAGTACGGGGAGGGCCATAAAGATCAGGGCCACGCCGGTGAGATCCATGACCACGACGAACGCGTTCATCTCCGGGCTCGCCCACGGCGAGTCCGAGCCGTAGCCGGTGGTGGTGAACGTCTCGACGACCACCTGCAGCGAGTGGAGAAAGGAGAACCGCTCGCCCTCGTAGACCCGCATGCCGTGCTGGTAGAGCCCGGCGAACCCGAGCATCACCACGACGAGCAACGCGGAGTAGTAGAGGGTGCGACGCTGCCACTTGTTCATGCGAGAGCGGTCCGGGCCCGAGCTGTTAAACGGTGTCCCGTCGCGGCGAGCGGAGTCCGGTCGCCCCGGCCCCGGGCGGGCCGACCGTCCGTGGGGTCTCGCCCCGGACGCGGCGTCGGGCGCGCCGGTCCGGTCGCGGCGATCCGGGCCGGGACCACAGGCGTGTAGTCGCGCCGGGTGGACGTTCGGGCCACCCGATGCAGGATCTGCTGGCGGAGTATCGCACCATCCGGCACCCGCGAAACGTGGGGCTGATCAGCCTCTCGCACGGGGTCAACGAGTTCTACTCGATCGTCTTCCCCCCGATCGTCCCGCTGTTGGTGGCCGATCTGGGGATCAGCTACGCGCGGGCCGGCCTGCTGTTGACGGCCTTTTTTCTCATGTACTCGCTCTTCCAGCTCCCGGCGGGGCTGGTCGCGGACCGGATCGGCAAGAAGCGCCTGCTCGTGCTCGGGCTCGTCGGGATGGCCGGGAGTCTCGGGCTCGCGAGCGCCGCCCCGACCTACGAGGCGCTCGTCGTCGCGCAGGCGCTCGCCGGCGTCGCGGGGAGCACCTACCACCCGGCCGGGATGTCGCTCGTCAGCGACATCGAGTCGGGCGCGACCGAGGGGAAGGCGATGGGCGTGTTCGGCTTCGGCGGGATGGCCGGCGTCGCGGCCGCGCCCGTCACCGTCGGCGGGGTCGCGGCGCTGGTCGACTGGCGGAGCGCCCTGCTCGTGGCCGCGGTCGGCGGGCTGGTGGTCGTCGCGGTGTTCCAGGTGCTGTTCACCGAGCCCGAGTCCGCGTCCGCGTCCGAGGTCGGGGACGGCGACGCAACGGCGACCGACGGCGCCCCCGACCCGTCGGCCGGGTCCGTGGCCCGTGCCCGCGGGCGTCTGTCGGCGCTCCTTCGCTTCCGGATCACGCCGAGCGTGGTCGTGTTGACCGTGCTCACGCTGTGTGTCTCGCTCCAGCTTCGGGCGTTACACGCGTTCGCGACCGGCTTTCTCGTCGACGGCGTCGGCCAGTCGGCCTCGCGGGCCAACGGCCTCTTCTTCCTGATGCTCGCCGCGAGCGCCGTCGCCTCGATCTGGGTCGGCGGGCTGGCCGACCGGGTCGACAGGCGGCTGCTCGGCACCGCCGCGGCCGGGGTCACCACGCTCGTGCTCGCGGCGATGGTGCTGTTGCCGGGGGTGGACGGGGCGACCGGGCCGGGGGTGACGGCGCTTCTGGCGGGCGCGTTCGCGGTGCTCGGGGTCGCCGTCTACGGCTGTACGCCGGTGAAGAACGCGCTCGTCTCCGAGCACGCGACCGAGGGCGCGAGCGGGAGCCTCTTCGGCGTGATGCAGACCACCTCGGCGGTCGGGAGTGCCGCCGGCCCCGCGCTGTTCGGCCTCGTCGCGACCGAGGCGGGCGTCGGCGTCGCCTTCCCCGCGGTCGCGGCCGTGGGCGTCCTGGTCGTCGGCTGCTTTCTGGCGCTGGGCCGGGTCGAGTGAGCGTCGCGACGGGGGTGCGGTGGACGGCCGGCGCTACCCGGTCTCGCCGATCGCGTACAGCCGCCCGTCGGCGCCGCCGACGTAGCAGGTGCCGTCGACGACGGCGGGGGTCACGTAGCTGCCCGCGGGGACGTCGAGACGCCACCGTCGCGTCCCCGTCGCGGCGTCGAACGCCTGCACGTCCGGCTCGGCGGTCACCACGTAGACCGTGCCGTCGACGACGACGGGGCTGGAGTAGATCCCCCGGGCGGTCCCCGCCTCCCACCGCACGTCCGCCCGCGCGACTGCGTTCGTCGTCCGCACCGAGAGTGCCGTCAGCGTCTGTGTGGGCTGTTGGCCCTTGATCCCGACGTAGACGGTGTCGCCCGCGACCGCGGGGCTGGCCCACCCGTTCTCCGGCAGCCGGATCGCCCCGCCGAGCGCCCGGCCCGTGGTCGTCATCGCGCCGACGTAGAGGCCGAACTCGCCGAGGACCAGCCCGCCCGCGACGGTCGGCGTCCCGTTGATCTGGTTGTTCGCGCGCATCTCGACGGTCCACAGCAGATCGCCACTCGCCGCGTCGAAGGCGTAGGTGTTGTTCGAGGAGACGTAGACCCGTCCGTCGGCCACGGCGAGACCGTTCTGTGCGATCCCGCCGGTCTCGGTGTCGGTCCAGAGCGCCTCGCCGGTCGCAGCGTCGACGGCGTAGACGCCGGTGTCGCGGGAGCTGAAGAAGACGCGCCCGTCCGCGACGGCCGCGGAGCTGATCGCGAAGCCGTCGGTCGCGTACGACCACAGCCGATCGCCGGTCGCGGCGTCGAAGGCGTAGTACGAGCCGTCGTTCGAGCCGACGAACAGCCGGCCGTCGACGACCGTCGGGCTGCTGTCGCGGATCGCGTCGCCCGTCGCGGCGATCCAGCGCTCCGCGCCCGTGGCCGCGTCGACGGCGTAGACGCGGCCGTCGTTCGAGCCGAAAAAGACGGTCCCGTCGACCACCGCGGCGCTGCTGTTGATGATCGCCCCCGAGGGCGTCTCGTAGGTCCACTCGACGCCGACGCCGTCGGTCGGGCCGACCGTGTTCGGCTTCCAGCCGAGGTTCGTCTGGCTGTAGCTGCGCGAGGGCCAGCCGTCCAGGACCGGCGGATCCTCGACGCGCAGGGTGTCGTAGAGCGAGTCCGACCCGGTCGGCGTCGACGAGGCCTCGGCGGGCGACGCGCGGTCGGCCACCTCCGCGGCGCGGGTGCGGGCGTCGCGGACGGCCCCCTCCGGATCGGTCGCACAGCCGGCGAGCGTGGCGGTCCCTGCGGCCCCGACCGCCCCGAGCAGCTCCCGTCGTGTGAGTTCGGCTGGCACGCCTGTCGCTCTCGGAGGGCCCTATTAGACCTTACTCCGCGACGGCCCCGGACCGCCACCGGCGACGGCGCGCGAACGGACACGATGGGAGTCTTCGATCGCCTGACCGGCGACGGCGGGCGATCGGACGCCGACGTCCACCACGGGTGTCGCGAGTGCGGGCGGACACTCTCGCGCGAGGTGACCGAGTGTCCCGACTGTGGCGGAGACGTGGCCACCTACGAGCTGTGACGGGCACGGGGGCCGTCGGCCGAGCCGATCCGGACCCGGACCGGACTCAGACGACCGCGCCGGACCGGCCGTAGCGGTAGTCGCCAAAGCCCACGAGCGGGAAAAAGAGCACGCCCAGGAACGCGAGCCCGAGTCCGAACCCGATCCCCTTGCCGAACGCGCGGGCCACGCCGGCGTGGATCCGGTAGAGGGCGTAGAGGTTCGCGATCGGGACGAGCAGGGCCAGCAGCCACAGCGGGCTGTTCTCGCCGATCCGGAGCATCACGTACAGGTTGTAGATCGGGATCAGCGCCGTCCAGCCGGCCCGGCCGGCCTTCTCGAACACCTTCCACATCCCGGCGAGCTGGGCCAGGACGAGGAGAAGCTGGACGGCGACGACGTAGAGGCCGATGCTGTCGGGCGTCTGGAGGGGGATCGCTGTCGACATCTGCGGGGACTCGTCGCCACGTGACGGCGAACGCATCAAGAGCGTGTCGGTTCGGTGCGGGAGCGGTGACGGCGACGGGTCGGGGCCGGCTCAGGTCGACTCGCCGGCGACGGGCCGTCGGGCCGCCGGGTCGCGATCCGTGGCCTCGTCGACCGGGCGCCGGACGACGGCGACGGTGCCGGTCTCGGCCCGCCAGACGCGCCCGGCGACGGTCCCGGGCGCGAGCCGCGCGGCCTCGCTCTGCTCGGAGAGCCCGACACAGACGGTCTCGTACCGGTCGAGCACGTCGCGGACGGCCGCGGTCACGTCGTCGTCGACGACGACCCGCGCGTCGTAGGTTCCCGGATCGAGTCCGGCGCGCTCGGCGACGCCGGTGAGCACCGCCTCGCCGCGCGCGGTGGCGGCGGCCTCGTCGGCACCGGCCGGCTGGACGTTGACCAGCGCGGGGGTGGTCCCGTCGACGGTGGCGAAGTCGGCGGCCCGACGGGCCGCGACCGGCGAGTGCGGGCCGGCGGCGACGAGCGCGACGGGTGTTCCGACGGTCCCGTCCCGAAAGCGCACGAGCGCGAGCTCACACGGCGCCGCCCGGACGACCGCGTCGACGTGGGGGCCAAACAGCGGGCCGTCGCCGGGCGGGCTCGCCCGCCAGCCGACGAGCGCCTGGTCGGGGCGCTCCTCGGCGAGCACGTCCAGGAGGGTCTCGTCGACGCGCCGTCCGGTCACCGCGCGGGTGCGAATCGAGACGTCCATCTCGGTGGCGGCGTCGCGGGCGGCCGCCAGCAGGTCGTGCTGGTGGTCGAGGCGCTCGGCCGCGACGTTTTGTCCCGGCGACTCGCGGTCGACCCGCAGGACGTTGACCGCCACCAGCTCCGGCCGGCCGGCGGCGGCGTGGGCGCGTGCGGTGGCCGCCGCGAGCCCGAGCAGGTCGCGCTGGGTGTCTGGGTTCGCGACCGGGACGACGACCCGGTAGCCGGGCGCCCGCGCGGTCGCCCCGACGCCGAACGGCGCGCGGGGGAAGGCGTCACCGAACAGCCCGGTGTCGACGGCACGGTCGCGCGCGTAGACGACGTACCAGCCGGCGCCGAGCGCGACCAGCCCGAGCCCGAGCAGGACGACACCCGGCGCCATCTGAGAGATCACCACCGCCGTCAGGAGGACGCCGAGCACCGGCACCGCCGGGTAGAGCGGGTCGGGGATCCGGAAGGAGGGGTCGTACTCGTCGGGGTCGGCCCGCCGGAAGACGATCAGCGCCACGTGGACCAGCGAGTACGAGACGAGGAAGCTGAAACTCGCCACCTCGGCGAGCAGCGCGACGATCGCCTGGACCTCGAGCCCGACCGCGATCAACAGCGCGGTGACGGCGCCGGTCGCGACGATCGCACGGTGGGGGGTGCCGAACCGGTCGTGGGTGACGTTCAGGCGGTCGCTCATCAGGGCGTCCCGACCCATCGCGAAGTTGACGCGGGCCGCCGCGAGCACCGAGGAGTTCGAGCTCGAGATGGCCGCGATCGCCGCGGCGGCGACGATCGCCACCACCCCGGCCGGCCCGGAGAAGACGACCGCGACGTCAGAGACCGGCACCAGCGAGTCCCGGAGCTCGGTGAAGGGGACGACGCCGGTCGTGACCAGCATCACCAGCGCGTACAACAGCGTGACCAGCGCGACCGACAGCAGCATCGTCCGCGGAATCGTCCGGCCCGGATCGCGCACCTCGCCCGCGACCGTGGCGATGATCTCGAAGCCCAGAAACGAGACGAAGACGACGCCGGTGGTGGCGACGATCCCGGCGGGCCCGAACGGGGCGAACGGCGTCAGGTTCGACGGATCGACGAAGAACAGCCCCACGGCGACGTAGGCGACGACGACGAGGGTCTCGGCGCCGATCAGCAGGTTCTGGAGCCGGCTCGACTCCTCGGTGCCGTAGTAGTTGATCCCGACGATCGCCACGAGGCCGACGAGCCCGAGCGCGACGACGAACAGCCGCCCGTCGAGAAAGGGGACCGGCGCGACCAGGTACTGCCCGAAGCCGATCATGTAGAAGGCGCTGGCGAACATCAGCCCGGACCACATCCCCCAGCCGACGACGCTGCCGAACAGCCCGCCCAGCGCCCGGTTGACGTAGTGGTAGCTCCCCCCGGCGATGGGCATCCCGGTCGCCAGCTCCGACAGCGACAGCGCCGCCAGGAAGGCGACGCCGCCGGCGATCAGAAACGAGACGGCGCTGGCCGGGCCGGCGCCCTCGGCGGCGATGCCGGGCAGGATGAAGATGCCGGCGCCGATCATCGTCCCGCCGCCCAGCGTCATCGCCTCGAGAAAGCCGATGTTTCGCTCGAGCTCGCTGCCTCCGTCGCCCGTCACCGCCGCCCCCGTGGTGCGATCACGGCCGGTCAGGCGGCGTCCCGGACGACGATCGCCGGCGCGTCGATCGCGTCGAGGATCGGCGTCAGCGTGGCGCCGATGATGCGGGCCCGGAGCGAGGGCTCGGTCTCTCCCAGGATCACCAGATCGTGCTCGCGGGCGCGGGTGGCGATCTCGGCCCGCGCGTCGCCGGTCTCCGAGAGGTCACGGCGGAGCCGGTCGCGGTCGACGCCCGCGGCCACGAGCCGCTCGACCGCGTCCCGGAGGACGGCCGCCCCGTCGTCGGGGTCGGTCCCGTCGGCGACCGAGTGAAAGAGCGTGATCGACGCCTCGCTCGTCCGTTCGAGGTCGGCGACGAGCGAGACGATGCGCTCCAGGTTCGTCGCCCCCCGGAGCGGGACGAGGATCCGCTCGACCGGACTCGTCTCGCCGGGGACGAGGACGGCGTCACAGCCGTGCTCGTCCGCGACGCGGTCGATCGAGTCCCGCCGGTCCTTCGTGAACACGAGCACGCCCTCGACCTCGTGGTCGGCGGCGTCGACCCGCGCGACGGCCGCCTCGAGTCGCGCGCTCGCCTCGGCCTCGTGGTCCGCCCTGAGGTGGGCGGGCGCGGTCTGGTGAGGGACCGGGTAGTAGCCGAGCACCACCACGTCGACGGGCCGGAGATGCTCGAGGACGCCGCCGTCGAGGGGATCCGTGGTCGAGACGTCGACGGGAACCAGGACCGTCGAGCCGCCGGCGGGTTGCATGTATATTGGCTTCTGGGGCGTATACGTTTGAGTCTTCGTATTGTAGCTCGAACTCCATCAGAAATAGAAATTCGAGGGGCGACAGCGGGCGGACCGCACGGCGGTGTCGGACGCGTCGCCGTCGCACGGTCGTCGCGCACACTTTATGCCGTCCGGGCGGGAGTCACACACAGCGCAGCATGAGAGCCCTCACACGGCGACTCCCGGGGGTCGATCTCTCCCGTCGGAACCGACTCGTCGCGTACTACCTCGTCGGGCTCGTGGTGCTCGTCAGCACGTACGCCGTCGTCTACAACGTCGCACTGGCGCGTCTCGAGGGCGTCGACCAGCCGATGGTCGCCTCGTTCGAGTTCGTCCTCCAGACGATGACGACGACCGGCTACGGCCAGGACGCCGGGCTCTGGACGCACCCGCTGATGTACCTGATCGTGATGCTCACCCAGCTCTCGGGCATCGGGATCGGCTTTTTCACCCTCCGGCTGATCATCATTCCGCTGTTCACCGACGCCGAGGTCGACCTGGACGACCGGCTGACGCCCAAGCGCGACCACGTCGTCGTCTGCGAGTACCGGCGCGACTCCGCCGTGCTCCTCGACGAGCTCGAGGAGCTCGGAATCGAGTACGTCCTCCTCTCGTCCTCGGAGGCAAACGCCAAGGCGCTCTCCGACCGGGGCTACTCCGTCATCCACGGCTCGCCACAGGACGCGGCGGCGTTCGAACGGGCGAGCATCGACACGGCGCGGGCGGTCGTCACCGACGCCGGCAGCGCGAACGTCAACACCATCCTGACCGTGCGGGCGGTCGATCCGGACGTCGAGGTGATCGCGCTCACCGACGACAGCGACGTGCGCGAGGTGTTGCTCGCGTCGGGCGCGGACGCCGTGTTGTCCCCACACGACGTGCTCGGGCGCCGGCTCGCCGAGAAGACGGTCTCGACGTTCAGCTCGGAGCTGACCGACACGATCGAGCTGGGCGGCGAGATCGAGATCACGGAGGTGCCGATCCAGCCGGGGAACCGGCTGGTCGGAACGCGCGTTCGCGACTCGCGGATCAGAGAGGAGACCGGCGCGAGCATCGTCGGCGCGTGGATCGACGGCGAGTTACAGCTCCCGCCCGATCCGGACGCGGTCATCCGGTCGAACACCGTGTTGCTCCTCTCGGGCCCACACGACGCGCTCGAGGCCTTCGGCGAGTTCACCGAGCCGAGCCGGGCGCTCGGGCGCCACGAGCGCGTCGTCGTCGCCGGCCAGGGCGAGGTGGGACGCGCCGCGAGCGAGGTGATCGCGGAGGCGGGCTTCGAGCTCACGACCGTCGACGTCGAGGACCGCGAGGGCGTCGACGTCGTGGGCGACGCGGGCTCGGAGGCGGTCCTGTCGGCGGCCGGCGTCGAGACCGCCGGCGCGGTCGTCGTCGGGCTGCCCGACGACTCCGACGCGCTTCTGACGACGGTGCTCGCGCGCTCGCTGAACCCCGACATCGAGATCCTGGTCCGGGTGACCGAGACCGATGCGACGCGGAAGGCGCTGAGCGCCGGCGCGGACTACGTGCTCTCGGTTCCGCGGGTGAGCGCCCGGATGGTCGCCGGCGAGCTCCGGGGCGAGGACGTGCTGGCGCCGGCGAGCCAGATCCGGCTCCTGCGCGTCCCGGCGACCCCACTGGCCGGCTCGACGCTCGCGGCGTCGGGCATCTACGAGCAGACCGGCTGTCGGGTCATCGCCGTCGAGGACGAGTCCGGCTTCACCGGGACGGTCGATCCCGGGCGACGGTTCACCGGCGACGAGCGGATCGTCCTGGTCGGCTCCGACGAGGCGATCCAGCGGTTCAGAAAGCGCTACGACGTGCCGTCGGACCGGCCGACGACCTGAGGCCGCCGGCCGGCCCGACCGTCGCGCCCTCGCGTCGGGGCGGCGAGCACGTAGCTAAAAGCCCTCGACACCGTACAGGGGCGCGGGCCAGCATGGAGGAACTCGACCGCGTCCTGGACAGGTACGCGACCAGTCAGGAGCTGATGGACCAGATCAGGTACACCGCCGAGTCGCTGAGCATGGAGTTCGACCAGTGGGGCGAGCAGTACGTGACCGGGCCGAGCCTCTACCTGCTGATCGTCGCCGAGACGAACTTCGGCGCCTACACCGACCCGATGGGGGACAACAGATGGCCGGTCGAGCGCTGTCGGATCGTCGCCGAGTCGCCCGAGCGGTTCACCCAGGTCGCCCGGGACGTGGCGTTCAGCCGCGA
>CAZMLQ010000035.1:0-17727 GCA_964567195.1 uncultured Haloferacaceae archaeon
ACGTCGACGACATCGTCCTGCTGGACGTGACGCCGCTCTCGCTCGGCGTCGAGGTCAAGGGCGGGCTGTTCGAGCGCCTGATCGAGCGAAACACCACGATCCCGACCGAGGAGTCGAAGATCTTCACCACCGCCGCGGGCAACCAGACCTCGGTCAACATCCGGGTGTTCCAGGGCGAGCGCGAGATCGCCGAGGAGAACGAACTGCTCGGCGAGTTCATGCTCTCGGGCATCCCGCCCGCACCCGCGGGCACCCCCCAGATCGAGGTCTCGTTCTCGATCGACGAGAACGGCATCGTCAACGTCTCGGCCGAGGACAAGGGCTCGGGCAACGAGGAGTCGATCACCATCGAGGGGGGTGCGGGCCTCTCCGACGAGGAGATCGAGGAGATGAAATCGGAGGCCGAGGCCCACGCCGAGGAGGACCAGAAGCGCCGCGAGCGGATCGAGGCCCGCAACGAGGCCGAGTCGGCGGTCCAGCGCGCCGAGACCCTGCTCGAGGAGAACGAGGAGAGCGTCGACGACGACCTCCGCGAGGAGATCGAGACCGAGATCGAGGCCGTCGAGGCCGTCCTCGAGGACGAAAACGCCACGGCCGAGTCGCTGCGCGAGGCAACCGAGTCGCTCTCCGAGGCGCTCCAGGAGATCGGCAAGCAGATGTACCAGGAGCAGGCCGCCCAGGCCGGCGCGGCAGGCGGCGCCGGGCCGGGTGCCGGCGCGGCAGGCGGCGCCGGGCCGGGTGCCGGTGCGGGCGCGGGCGGTGACGGCGAGGGGTACGTCGACGCCGACTTCGACGTCGACGACGACGAGGACGACGAGTAACGCCCGGCGCCGCGGCGGCCCCGGGATCGTGTTCGCAGTTCAACACGGCCGCCTGGTCCGGGCGAACCGACTTCTGACGGGCGGGCCAAGCGATCGCATGGCCGAGCGCTACGTCGACGATCTGATGTCTCGCCCCGTCGAGACCGTCGCGCCCGAGACGACGGTTCGGGCGGCGGCGGCGACGCTGCTCGAACACGCCGTCGGCGCGGCCGTGGTCGTCGACGACGACGGCCGCCTGGCGGGTATCCTGACCGCGACGGACGTGCTCCGGCTGGTCGACGCCGGCCGGTCGCCCGACACCCCCGTCGAGGGGCTGATGCGGACGGACGTGGTCACGACGAGCCGGGACACCCCGGCCGCGACGGTGGCCGAGACGATGCTCGACCGGCTGGTCCACCACGTTCCGGTCGTCGAGGACGGCCGCCCCGTGGGGATGGTGACAACGATGGACCTGACGGCGGCGCTGGCCCGACGAGGGAGCGGACGCGCCGGGTGAGCGAGCTTTAAGCCCGCGGGGGCGCTGTCGACCGTACATGCCCTCGGTGGCCAGCTTCGGGAGCATCAACGTCGACCGCGTCGTCCGCGTCGACCGCACGACGCTCGAGACGCTGGTGACACGCCACGACCT
The DNA here is from genome assembly GCA_964567195.1 of uncultured Haloferacaceae archaeon. Taxonomy (GTDB): domain Archaea; phylum Halobacteriota; class Halobacteria; order Halobacteriales; family Haloferacaceae; genus CAZMLQ01. The sequence continues at coordinate 1,450 of CAZMLQ010000035.1, forward strand.
CCCTCGACCGGGCGAGACCCGGGCCGTCGAGGCGATCCCCGCCGACGTGCTCGAACGCGCGAGCGCAACCTACCTCGGGGGCAAGGGCGCGAACCAGGCGGTCGCGGCGGCGGCCGCGGGCGCCGAGACGACGATCTACGGCCGCGTCGGCCGCGACCGCGACGCCCTCCCGGTCGAGCCGTGCGCCCGGCTGGCCGAGCGAGGCGTCGAGACCACGCCCGTGACGACCGCCGACGCCCCGACCGGGACGGCGGCGGTGGTCGTCGGCCCCGGGGGCGAGAACCGGATCCTGATCGTCGGCGGGGCCAACGACGCCGTCGGCCGGCGGTACGTCGACCGGTGGATCGACGACCTGGCACGCCACGACTGTCTGCTCGTCCAGCACGAGCTCCCGACGGCGACCGTCGACGCGCTGTTCGACCGGCTCGACGGGCGGCCGGCGGCCGACCGACCGACCGTGCTGTTCGATCCCGCGCCGGCGGCGGGCGCGACGGACCTGCTCGGCCACGACTGTGTCGACGTGGTCACCCCGAACCGGACCGAGGCCGACGGGCTCGACGCGGCGCTGGCGGCGTTCGAGGGGACGGTCGTTCGGACCCGCGGCGACGAGGGGGTCGCGGTGACGGGGCCCGACGGCGCGTTCACCGTCGGGGCGCCGGCGGTCTCGCCGGTCGACACGACCGGCGCGGGCGACGTGTTCGCGGGCTATCTCGCGGCCGGGCTGGCCGCCGACCGCCCGCTCGCCGACGCGGTCGAGCACGGCTGTGTGGCCGCCGCGCTCTCGGTGACGCGCGAGGGGGTCCAGCGCGCGACGCCGACGGCCGACGCGGTGGCGGGTCGGCGGGCCGAGACGGGCCGGCAGGGCTGAGTCGGGGGCCCGGCTCAGTCCGGGGCGTCGGCGTCGACGTGCTCGAACAGCGCCTCGACCGAGAGGACGGTCCCCGGCAGGCCGAGCCGGCGGGCGATCCGCGTCACCGCCGGCGGGTCGACGTCGGTCTCGTCGAGGCGGTCGGGCGCGCCGAAGACCGTCTCGGGCGGCCCGTCGAGCAGGACCCGGCCGCCCTCGAGGGCGACGACGCGGTCGGCGTGGGCGGCCGCGAACGCCACGTCGTGGGTGACGACGAGCACGACCACGCCCTCGGCGACCAGCCCGTCGACGAGGTCGCCGAGCAGGTCGACGCCGCGGGTGTCCTGGCCGGCCGTGGGTTCGTCGAGGACGACGACCGGGGTGTCCATCGCCACCACCGAGGCGACCGTGATCTGCTTGCGCCGCGCCAGCCCCACGTCGTAGGGGTTGGCGTCGCGGACGTCCCCGAGCCCGACCCGCTCGACCGCCGCGTCCACCAGCTCCGCGACCCGGTCCTCGTCGTAGCCGAGGTTCCGGGGGCCGTAGGCGAGTTCGGCCGCCACGGTGTCGTGGAACAGCTGGTCGTCGGGGTTCTGGAAGTTCAGTCCCACCTCGCGGGCGAGGCGGGCGACGCTCTCCTCGCGGGTGTCGAGCCCGCGCACCTCGACCCGGCCCGCGTCGGGTTCGAGCAGCCCGTTCAGGTGGCGCGCGAACGTCGACTTGCCGGCGCCGTTCTGTCCGATCAGACAGACACAGCCACCCTCAATCGTGAGATTCAGCCCGTCGAGCGCACGCACGTCGTCGTAGGCGTGCGAGACGTCCGTCGCGTCGATCGCGGGGGCGTCGCCGCCGCGGTCGGTCCGGGCGCCGCCGTCGGTCGCGCCGGGGTCGGGGCCGGACGTCGAGGCGGGGGCGTCGGCGATCCGACCGGCGAGCGCCTCGACGGCCGCGTCGTCGGTCAGCGGCGTCGGATCGACGCCGAGACGCCGGCCGATCCGGACGGGCGTGGGGACGGAGACGAGCCGGTCGATCCCGTCGGCGGTCAGCACGCGCTCGGGCGGGCCCTCGTGGCGGACCCGGCCCGCCTCGAGGACGACCAGCCGGTCGAGGTGAGGGGCCAGGCGCTCGAGATCCTGGCTGACCACGAGCAGGGTGTACTCGTCGCCGACGCTCGTGACGAGATCGAACACCTCGGCGGTGCTCTGTGGGTCGAGCTGCGAGGTGGGTTCGTCGAGCACGAGCAGGTCGGGCTCCATCGCGAGGATGGACGCGAGCGCGAGCCGCTGGGACTGCCCGCCCGAGAGCTGGCGGGGGGTGCGCCCGGCGAGGTGGGCGATCCCCGTCCGCTCGAGCGCGTCGTAGACCCGGTCGATCAGCGTCTCGCGGGGCACGCCGGCGTTCTCCAGCCCGAACGACACCTCCTCGAAGACGGTGGTGGCGGCGCCGGTGAGCTGGTCGAACGGGTTCTCGAACAGCAGGCCGACCGTCTCGGCCATCTCGCCGATGGTCGCGTCGGTCACGTCGGTCCCGTCGACGGTCACCCGGCCCGAGAGCGTGCCGTCGAAGAAGTTGGGGACGTAGCCGTGGACGAGCCGACAGACGGTCGACTTGCCGGCGTCGCTCGGGCCGGTGATCCCGACCACCTCGCCCCGGTCGACGGTCAGATCGACGCCGTCCAGCGCCGGCTCGTCGCCGCCCGTCCGGTAGGTGTAGACGACGTCGTCGATCTCGACGAGGCTCACGCCAGCAGCCTCCAGCCGGCGACGGCGACGACGGCGAGCGCGACCGCCCACCGGAGCGCGCGGTCGAGCGTCGACGCCGCCGGCGCGAACAGCACGGTCCGTTCGCCCGACCGGGTGAACCCGCGGGACTCGAGCGCGAGCGCCCGGGTCTGGGTGGAGACGAGCGTGCCGATCAACAGCGGCGAGAGCAGTTCGACGAGCGCCCGCACCCGCCGTCCCAGCCCCGCGCTCGTGTCGAGCCCGCGGGCGCGCTGGGCGTCGAGGATCGTCCGCGAGCGCCGGCGCATGTCGGGGACGAACTGGAGCGCGGCGACGAAGACGTAAGCCAGCTTGTTCGACATCCCCTTTCGCACCAGCGAGTCGGTCAGGCGCTTGGGGTGGGTGGTGGTGACCAGCGTCAGCATCGCGACCACGACCGCGAGCAGCCGCGAGAGCACGAGCAGCGCGAACGTGACGCCCTCGCGAAAGACCGTCAGCGAGCCGACGACCGGGACGGCGGAAAGCGTCGCCAGCGCCGTCCGGTTGGCCGGGTAGAACAGCCCCTGGACGGGCAGGACGACGGCCACGAGCGGGGCGGTCACGACGACGGTGACCTTCGCGACGGGGCCGAACACGCCACCGAGGGCGGCCACGAACAGGAGTCCGGCCGCGACCGCGAGCACGATCCGGTAGTCGGGGAGGAGAAAGACGACCGCGGCGACGCCGACAACGGCGACGAGCTTCGTCGCCGGGTCGAGGCGGTGGAGGATCCCCGAGCCGGGGCGGTACCGGACGATCCCGTCGACATCGCCCCCGGACCGATCGAGCAGCTCCGAGGGGTCCGGCCGGGCGTCGCGCCCGCTCATCGCCGACCCCGACACGACGGACGACGGAGAGCCGGGCCGGCGACCGGAATCGGAGCCGGGGCCGTGGCCGGAGCCGGAGCCGGGGTGGACGCGATCATCGGGTGGCTACGCGTCCGGCTCCAGCGCGTCCGCCCCCCGCCGGGGCATGTACCGGAGCGGCACCGACTGCGCGATGAGGTAGGCGATGGCCACGCTCGCGATCTTGTCGATCGGCTCGGTGACGAACGAGGCCGAGATGACGCTCGTCCAGATGGCGTTGCCCGAGGCGAGGAAGTAGGCGGTGATCGCGCCCTGTGCGCCCGGCGTGACGCCACCGAAGACGAACACCGAGATAGGGGCGCTGGTGAAGGTGCCGACGAACGCGAGGATCACCCCGGCGGCGAGCAGCCGCCAGTAGCCGATCGTCTCGGCGATCCGGAACCAGCCCCGCGCGGCGAGCAGCCCGACGACCAGCGCGATGGCGACGTTGACCAGCGCGAACGGCACCACCTGCGGTCCGGAGGTGAACCCGAGCACGACGTTCGTGAGCCCGCCGGCCACGACCGCCACCCAGGGGCCCGCCAGCATCGCCACCAGGATCGTCCCGATGACGTCCATGAACAACGGCACCCGGAGCGTCGAGACGATCGTCCCTCCGACGACGTTGATCCCGACGCCGACGGGGATCAGCACCCACGCCTCGGTCGAGAAGTCGTTTCGAACCCGATCCACGAAGCCCGACGCCTGCCCTGTCTCGCTCATGTCTGTCGTGGCACCACGGTGGTCCGTGCCGTCCCGTGCTACCGTGAGACGACACCGCGGCCGGGCGGGCAAAAATCTTTCAATCCGCGGTCGCGCGGGCAGGCGAGTCTTCATGTGTCCGGCGCCGGAGTGGCGCACGTGACACGGCCGGTACTCGTAGACGTCGACCCGGGGAACGACGACGCGGTGTTGCTGGCGATGGCGGCGGCGGCCGACGCGCTGGACGTCGTCGGGGTGACGACCGTCGCGGGCAACGCCCCGATCGATCGGACCACGCACAACGCCCGCGCGGTGCTGGCGTGGGCCGGTGCGCCCGACGTGCCGGTCGCCCGAGGGGCGGCCGCGCCGCTCGTCCGCCGGCCCGTGACCGCCGACGTCCACGGGCCGGGCGGACTCTACGGCGACCTCCCGGCGCCCGAGGGCGGCCCGGCCGAGGCCCCGGCCGCGCGCGTTCTGATCGAGCACGCGCGCGAGCGGCCGGGCGAGGTGAGCCTGCTCGCTGTCGGCCCGCTCACGAACGTCGCGCTGGCGCTGGCGTTAGAGCCCGATCTGCCCGACCTGCTCGACGAGCTCTACGTGATGGGCGGGGCCGCGACCGTCTCGGGCAACGCGACGCCGGCCGCCGAGTTCAACTTCTGGGCCGACCCCGAGGCCGCCCGCCGGGTGGTGCGCGACGCCGACCCCCGGATCGTCGGGCTCGACGTGACCGACCGCGCGACCGCGCCGGCCGAGGCGGTGCGGTCGTGGGCCGGGGCAGGCGATGCCGGGCGGACCCTCGCCGGCTGGGCGGCGTACAGCCCGCCCGCGGAGGCGGCCGAGGCCGTCCTCGACGACCCGCCGAGCGTCCACGACGCCGTCGTCGGCGCGCACCTGCTCGGCGACGTGCTCGAGTTCGAGGCCTGTCCGGCCGAGGTGGCCACGGAGGGCCCGGCGCGGGGGGAGCTGATCGTCGACCGGCGCGCCCGGCCGGCGGGCGAGCCAAACGCCGAGGTGGCGCTGGGCGTCGACGTCGAGGCCTTCCGCGAGACGTTCGTCGAGCACCTGCGGGGGCTGGCGACCAGATGAGCGCCGAGAGCGACGCGGCGCCGGTCGACCTGCTCGTCCGGGGGACGGTCGTCGACGTGCTCGCGGGCGAGCTCGACGAGCGGGCGGTCGCGGTCGCGGACGGCGAGATCGTCGGCTTCGGCGAGCGTCCGGCCGCGCGCGAGCTCGCGGCGCCGTACGTCGCTCCGGGGCTGATCAACGCCCACATGCACGTCGAGTCGACGATGCTGACCCTGCCCCGGTACGGCGAGCGGGCGCTCGCGGGCGGGGTGACGGCGGTGGTCGCGGACCCCCACGAGATCGGGAACGTGCTCGGGGTCGAGGGGGTGCGCGCGCTGCGGGCGACGGCCGACCGGACGCCGCTGAAGGCCCGCTTCGCCGTCCCCTCCTGCGTGCCCGCGACCGACCTGCAGGACGCGGGCGCCCGGATCGGCCCGGAGGCGGTCGCCGACCTCGGCGCCGAGGACGACGTGATCGCCCTCGGCGAGGTGATGGACACCGCGGCGCTGGTCGAGGGCGACCCGGAGCTTCGCGCGAAGCTGCGCGCCGCCCGCGAGGCGGGCCTGCGGATCGATGGCCACCTCGCCGGCGTCGGGGGCGAGCGCCTCCAGGCCGCGGCCCGCCACCTCGACAACGACCACGAGAGCCGGACGCTCGCGGCCGCACGCGAGAAGCTCCGCGCCGGCCTGCGGCTCCACCTCCGACAGGGCTCGTCGAGCCGGAACCTCGAGGCGTTGCTGCCGCTGATCGAGCGCTTCGGCGACCGGCGGCTCTCGCTCTGTACGGACAACTTCTACGTCGACGACCTGCTCGAACACGCGGGCGTCGACGAGGCGGTGCGACTCGCGATCGACGGGGGCGTCGATCCGGTCACCGCCGTCCGGACGGCGACTGTCAACACCGCCGACGCCTACGGGCTCCCGTTCGGCCGGATCGCGCCGGGCGCGCCCGCCGATCTCGTCCTCCTCGACGACCTCGAGACGTGGGACGTCCGGCAGGTCGTCGTCGACGGGGTCGTCGATCCGAGCGGCCGGCCGGGCGGCGATCCCCCGCCCGCGTTTCGCCGGGAGACGGTGACGTTCGAGACGCCGTCGCCGGCGACGCTCGCCCACCCGGCGCCAGGGCCGGGCGAGCACCGCATCCGGGTGATCGATCACACCGGCGAGACGACCGCCGAGACGCGCGCGACCGTCGCGGCCCGGGACGGGCTGCTCGCGCCCGACACCGGGGCCGACGTGCTCCCGGCGGCGGTGATCGAGCGCCACGGCGGCGACGGCGGGGTCGGGACGGGGTTCGTCCACGGCTTCGGCCTCGACCGGGGGGCGATCGCCAGCACCGTCTCGCACGACGCCCACAACCTCGTCGTCGTGGGGGCCACACACGAGGCGATGGTCGCGGCCGCGACCCGGCTGCGCGCGGCCGGGGGCGGGCTGGTCGCGTACGATCCCGCGGCCGAGGGGCCCGAGGACGACGGGGCGACGACGCTTTCGCTCCCGGTCGCGGGGCTGCTCTCGCCCGAGCCGGCGTCACGCGTCGCGGCGAGGCTGGCGGCGGTCGACGAGGCCGCGCGGGCGATGGGGCTTGCCCTGCCCGGCGGGGTGATGGAGCTCGACAACCTGGCGCTGGAGGTGATCCCGGAGCTCCGCCTGTCGAACCGGGGGCTGGTCGACGTGCGGGCGGGCGAGATCGTCGACGTGGTCGTCGGGTAGGCCACGCCGGCGTGGGCACGAGCCAAACGACCTATGTACGCCGGCGGCGAGAGAACGACCCAACGGCCATGAAACTCGCCACGATCGGCGTCGGCAACGCCGGCAGCAAGATCGTCGACCGGATGCTGGAGTTCGAGTCCCAGACCAACCGGAACCTCTGTCGCCACGTCCACGCGATCAACACCGCACGGACGGATCTCGCCAAGCCCGACTACATCCCCGAAAAACAGCGGGTGCTGATCGGCGACACCAACCAGAAGTCGAAGGGTCACGGCGTCGGTGGCGACGTCGAGATCGGCGCCGAGGTCGCCCAGGCCGACATCGACGAGATCCGCCGGGGCTTCGACGACATCGAGATCCACGAGGTGGACGCCATCCTCGTGGCCGCGGGGCTGGGCGGCGGCACGGGCAGTGGCGGCGGGCCGGTCGTGATCGACGCCCTCCAGGAGATGTACGACGAGCCGGTCTACGCGCTCGGCGTCCTGCCCGGCGAGTACGAGGGCGGTCGGCCGGCGCTGAACGCCGCGCGCTCGCTCCAGTCGTTCGTCACCAAGGTGGACAACTTCATCGCCTTCGACAACGACGCCTGGCGGGCGCGCGAGCAGACGATCGAGGAGGGCTACGACGAGATGAACAAGGAGCTGGCCGCCCGGATCGTCACCCTGCTCGCGGCCGGCGAGACCGACGACTCCGAGGTGGCCGAGAACGCGATGGACTCCAGCGACGTGATCCGGACGCTCGACACGGACGGCGTCTCCTCGATCGGCTACGCCGCCACCCCGGTCGAGGGGGCCGCCGAGGGGCTGCTCGATCGCTGGCGCGACGGCGACGACGCCGCCGCCCACCTCGAGGACGGCGCCAGCCAGGCGACCAAGATCAAGGCGCTGGTCCGGCGGGCCACCAACTCCCGGCTCACCCTGCCCTGTGAGGTCGCCAGCGCCGAGCGGGTGCTGGTCGTGCTCTCGGGGCCGCCCAGCGAGTTCTCCCGGAAGGGAATCGAGAGCGCCCGCCAGTGGCTCGAACAGGAGGCCGACACGGTCGAGGTGCTCGCGGGCGACGACCCGCGCGAGCGCTCCTCCCGGCTCGCGGCCGCCGTCCTCCTCTCGAACGTCACCGAGACGCCCCGGATCGAGACGATCCAGAACCAGGCCGTCGACGCCCAGGAGCAGATCGCCCAGCAGCGCGCCGAGCGCGAGCAGAAGATCCAGGACCTGATCACCGACGAGAACGACGACCTCGACCCGGTCGTCTGAACGGTGGTCCGGACCGAACCACGCCCGACCCGGCGGCGGCCGCCCGACCGCGCCGGCGGGGCCCGTCGCGGCACGCGGGGGCGGTCGTGAAGCTCTCGCTGCTCGGCGTCGGCGGCGCGGGCGGGCGGATCGTCGACGCGATCCGCGCCGCCGAGCGCGAGACGAGCCGGTCGTTCAGCGACGGCGAGGCGCTCGTCTGTGACGTGACCGAGACCGGGGTGGTCGATCTCGACCACGTGGCCCGCGACCGGCAGGTGACGATCGGCGACACCCACGAGGCGGTCGACGGCCGGGGCGTCGACGGCGACGTGGACCTGGCGGTCGAGATCGCGCGGGCCGACCTGCCCGAGATCCGGCGGGCGCTCGACGCGGTCACGATGCGCGACCTGGACGGCGTGCTCGTCGTCGCCGGTCTCGGCGGCGGCACCGGCGGCGGGGCGACCGCGGTCGTGGTCGAGGCCCTCCAGGAGATGTACGACAAGCCGGTCTACGTGCTCGGCGTCCTCCCCGGCGAGGCCGAGGGGCGCACCCCGGCGCGCAACGCCGCGCGGGCGCTTCGCTCGATCGTCCCGATCGCCGACAGCACGATCCTGTTCGACAACGACCGGTGGATCGGGGAGGCCCCCGCCGACGACGGCGACGGGGCGGGGCACACCGACGCCGACAGGGCCGAGCGCCACGCGTCGGTGAACCGCGACCTCGCGGCCCGGGTGACGACGCTGTTCGCGGTCGGCAACCTCGGCACCGCGACGATCGGCGCCACCAGCGTCGACTCCAGCGACGTGGTCCGGACGCTCGCGCCCGGCGGGGTCTGCTCGATCGGCTACGAGTGGATCGAACTCGACGACGACGGGGGCTTGCTCGCCTGGCTCCGCTCGCTGCTGGGTGGCGGCGGGGACGACGACCGCGAGCGAACCGACGCGGGGCGGATCAAACGGCTCGTCCAGGGCGCGCTCGGCTCGGGGCTGACCCTGCCGTGTGCGACCGACAGCGCCGAGCGGGTGATGGTCGTGCTCTCGGGGCCGACCGAGGCGCTCTCGCGTCGGGGCTTCGAGAGCGCCCGGGGCTGGCTCGAGGCGGAGACCGACACGGTCGACGTGCGCGCGGGCGACGACCCCCGGCCCGGGGCCGACCGGGTGGCGGCGGTCGTGCTCCTCTCGAACGTCACCGAGGTCGAGCGCATCGACCGGCTCCAGCGCCAGGCCCTGGAGCGCGACCTCGACCTCGAGCGGGACGTGGCGAGCGAGCCGTAGGCCGGCTCAGCCGCGGTACTGGGTCGGCTCGCGACCCCCGGTGTGGCGCTCTCCGCGCGGACGGAGCCGGTTGGCGACCGCGACGAGGAGTCCGAGCCCCCAGCCGATCGGGAGCGAGAGCCCGAACCACATGGCGACGAAGCCGAGCCCGGAGAGGTCGAACTCCCGGCGCAGCAGGCTGTTCAGGTCCGCGACCACGAGCACGTTGTCGAGCAGCCAGACGGCGAGCGAGGTGCTGCGCGGGAGGACGATCTCGCCCAGCGTGGGCGAGGCGAGCGCGGCCGTCACCGGCGGGAGAAAGAGCGCGGAGACCGCGAGCGGGAAGGCCAGCCCGACGGTCGTGAGCCGCCCGCCGAGTCGGGTCGCCCCCCACGCGGCGGCCGTGGAGGCGGTCGCCACCACGCTGGCGACGAGGACGGCCCGAAAGCCCGCGGTCGGGAGCTGGTTCCAGGCGAGCGCGGTCAGCAGACTCCAGACGACGGCGACGGTGGCGACCACGGCGACCAGCCCCAGCGCGGCGGCGACCTGACCGATCCGGCGGACGACAAAGCGCGTCCAGAGCCCGGCGGCGACGAACGGGTACGCGACGACGATCAGGAGCGCGCCGAGCCCGCTCCAGGCCCAGAAGGCGAGTCGCTCGGCCGTCGACTCGTGACTCCACCGGGCGTGGACCGGGTGCCGGTCGGCGTCGGACGGGAACAGGAGCTCGCGCCAGGCCGCCAGCAGCCGCACCAGGTCGGTCCGGACGGCCGCCAGGAGGTCCGACTCTACCTGCATCGCCACGCGCTACTCGGGGGGTCCACAAACCACCTTCGGCTCCCCGGTCGTACCACGCCGTGAGAGCCACCCGGCCCGTCTATGCCCGGGGCGATCGATCGGTCGGGTATGACGGTACGAGATATCGCACGGACGAGCGTCGTGACGGTCGGCCCCGGACAGACCGCGGGCAACGTCGCGACGCTGTTGCGAGAGGAGAACGTCGGGAGCGCGGTCGTCGTCGAGGAGGACCGACCGGTGGGGATCGTCACCGATCGCGACCTCGCGATGAAGGTGTTAGAGCCCCGCGCCGACCCGCGGGAGACGACCGCGGCCGACGTGATGAGCGCGGACCCGACGACGGCCGGGATCGACGACGGCATCTTCGAGGTGACCCGGGCGATGCTGACGGCCGAGGTCCGGCGGCTCCCGCTCGTCGACGGCGAGGGCTCGCTCGCGGGGATCGTCACGCACGACGACCTGCTCGTGCTCCTGGCCGACGAGCTGGAGGGGCTGGCGGGCGTGGTGGAGGCCGAGTCGCCGCCGTACTGAGCGCCGTCGACGACGACCTGTCGGGCCCGCCGACACGGCCGGCGCGAGGCCGCCGTCCCGGTCGCGGCGGCGGTCGCGTCCGTCCGGCGCACCCGTTCTTTTGAAGTGTCGTGACCGACTAGCGGACGACGAGCGATGAGCGAGGACTTCTACGAGGTGCTCGGGGTCTCCCGCGACGCCGACGTCGACGAGATCAAGCGGGCCTACCGCGAGAAGGCGACTGAGTACCACCCGGACGTCAGCGACGACCCCGACGCCGAGGAGAAGTTCAAGGCGATCAAGAAGGCGAAGGAGGTCCTGACCGACGAGGAGAAGCGAGAGATCTACGACCAGCTCGGCCACGAGCGGTTCGTCCAGGCCGAGAAACACGGCGGCGTCGAGAACGGGGCCGGGGCCGGGGCCGGCGGCGGTGGCGGTCCGGGCGGCGCCCGTGGCCCGGGCACCAACCCGTTCGGCGGGATGGGCGGTGCCGGCGGGATGGGCGGGCTCGGCGACATCTTCGAGGAGTTCTTCGGCGGCGGGAGCCGTCCGCGCCAGGGCGACGACGTGGTCACGCGGGTCACGATCGACCTCGCGGAGGCGGCCGAGGGCGTCGAGCGCGAGGTGTCGGTGAGCCGTCCCGAGCGGTGTTCGACCTGCGACGGCGCGGGCCACCCCCCCGACGCCGACGAGCAGCCCTGTCGGGAGTGTGGTGGCCAGGGCCAGGTGACCCAGGTCCAGCAGACGCCGCTCGGCCGGGTCCAACAGACCCGCTCGTGCCCTCGCTGTGAGGGCCAGGGGCGGATCTACAGCGAGACCTGCGCCGACTGTGGCGGCGACGGCGTCACCCGCGAGCGGGCCACCCTCCGGATCGACGTGCCCGCCGGGATCGAGGACGGCCAGACCCTGCGCGTCGAGGGCGAGGGCGCGCCGGGCGAGCGCGGCGGGCCGTCCGGCGATCTGCTCGTCGAGGTCCGGGTCCGCGAGCACGACGAGTTCGAGCGCGACGGCGAGGACCTCCACCACCGCGCGGCCGTCTCCTTCCCGCAGGCGGTGTTTGGCGACACGATCGAGGTGCCGACGCTCGACGGCACCGCCGAGTTCGACCTCCCGGGTGGCACCCAGAGCGGCGAGACGTTCCGGCTGGAGGGCGAGGGGATGCCGAGCCTCCAGGGCGGGCGCCGGCGCCGTCGCGGCGGGCGCGGCGATCTGTTCGTCCACGTCCAGGTGGTCGTCCCCGAGCGCCTGAACGCCGAGCAGCGCGAGGCGCTGGAGGCGTTCGCCGAGGCCGGCGGCGAGGAGGTCGAGGTCGAGGAGGGCTTCTTCGAGCGCCTGCGCAACAGCCTGTGACCCCGACGACGCGCGGCGGGGCGGCGTCGGCGCCGGGAGCCACACCCGCACCCGCGCCGGGGCCGGGATCGGTGTCGCGACCGTGACCGGCGACGCGCCCCCGTCGGCGCCCGACGCGACGACGGTGGCCGACCTCCTGGCTCGCGAGCGGCGCCACCCCGCGCCCGCGCTCCGGACGACCGGCGACGGCCGCGACCGGATCACCAGCTACCGCGACTGTCTCACGACCGCCTACAAGGCCGGCAACTTCCTGCGCTTTCTGGGGGTGCGCGGGCCGGACGAGGGCGCCACCCCGGTCGGCGTCGAGATCGCGCCCGAGCCCCTGCCCGAGCCGATTCTGACCTTTCTCGGGGCGACGCTTCTGGGCGCGGTCGGACGCTTCGAGGTCCGGGCCGACGGCGACGCCCGGGCGACGGTCGTGCCCGTCGGGGACGAGCGCCGCCACGAGCCACCGCCCGGGAGCCGGCTGGCGGTCTACGGCGGCGCCCCGGCCCGGTCGACCACCGACCACTGGGAGGAGCAGGTCTGGTCCGAGAACCCGGTCGTCCACCCGGCCGCGGTGGAGCCGGCGACGCCCGCGCTCGCGACGGGGGCGGGCGACCGGTACGACCACGCGACGCTGGTCGGGGCGGCCCGGTCGGTGGCGGGCGACACACTCGGACCGGGCGACAGCGTGGTCCTGCGGGCGTCGCTCGCCGACCCGCGGGCGGTCGTCGCGGGTGTGCTCGCGCCGCTTCTGGCCGGCGCCACGGTGGTGTTGCCGGGCGAGGACGGGCCGGCCGGGCGTGTCGGCGTCGGCGGGGGGCCCGAGCCCGAGCGGCTCTCGCTCGGGTCCGTCCCGCTCTAGCGGGCGGCGCGGATCTCCTCGAGCGCCGCGGGGTTCTCCACGCTGCTGGTGTCGCCGAGGTCGGTCCCGGCGTGGACGTTCGCCACCAGCCGGCGCATCACCTTGCCGCTCTGGGTCTTCGGCAGGGCGTCGACGAACCGGACCTCGCGCGGGCGGAAGGGCTTGCCGAGGTCGCGGCCGACGCGCTCGCGCAGGTCGGCCCGGAGGGCCTCGCTCTCGTCGGCCCCGGCGGTGACGGCGTAGACGACGACGGCCGTGCCGGTGGTCTCGTCGGGGACGCCGACCGCGGCGGCCTCCGCCACCCCGGGGTGGGCGGTGACCGCCGCCTCGACCTCCGCGGGGCCGACCTTCCGGCCGGCGACGTTGAGCGCGTCGTCGGCGCGGCCCAGCAGGAACCAGAAGCCGTCGTCGTCGACCCGGGCCCAGTCGCCGTGGTCCCAGACATCGGGCCAGGTCGACCAGTACTCCGCGAGGTAGCGCTCGTCGCCCTCCCAGAGCGACCGGGTCGTCGACGGACAGGAGTCTCGCGCGACCAGATAGCCCCGCTCGCCCGTCCCGGCGACCGACTCGCAGTCGGCGTCGACCACGTCGACGGCCATCCCCAGGCCCGGCCCGCCGAGCGTGCAGGGCTTGAGCGGCTGGTCGGGCATGGGCATCAGAAAGCAGCCACAGATCTCGGTCCCCCCCGAGATGTTGACGATCGGGATCTCGCCCCCGCCGACGTGCTCGTAGAACCAGCGCCAGGCGTCCTCGTCCCAGGGCTCGCCGGTCGAGCCAAGCAGCCGCAGACTCGAGAGGTCGTGGCGCGCGGGCGCCTCGTCGCCGTGGCGCCGGAGCGCGCGGATCGCGGTCGGCGAGACGCCGAACTGGGTGATCGAGTGGCGCTCGACCATCGCCCACAGCCGGTCGGGCGCGGGGTGGTCGGGCGCACCCTCGTAGAGCACGACCGTCCCGCCGAGGGCGTGGTTGCCCACGAGCGTCCACGGCCCCATCATCCAGCCCACGTCGGAGAGCCAGAAGAAGCGATCGCCGGGCTTGCGGTCGAAGCCGAAGTGGATCTCCTTGGCCGTCTGGACCAGCACGCCCGCGTGGGTGTGGACGATCCCCTTCGGTGCACCCGTCGTCCCCGACGAGTACAACAGCATGGACTCGTGGTTCGAGGGCAGCGACGTGGGCTCGAACGCGTCGCTCGCCCCGCCGACGGCCTCTCGCCACCGCTCGCGGACGGCGTCCGACAGCGCCGTCCCGGCCCGGTCGGCCTCGGGCAGGCGCTCGTAGACGACGGCGTGTTCGACGCTCGGGGAGCGCTCGAGCGCGGCGGCCGCGGTCGGCTCGAGCGCGACGATGTCGCCCCGGCGGTAGAAGCCGTCGGCGGTCAGAAGCACCGAGCAGTCGGGCTCGGCCAGCCGGGTGGCGACGGCGTCGACGCCGAAGCCGGAGAAGATCGGCACCGCGACCGCCCCGAGCTCGAGACAGCCGTACAGCGCCGCCACCACCTCGGGGACCATCGGCATGTAGATCCCGACGGTGTCGCCGGCCTCGACCCCGCGGGCGGCGAGGGCGTTGGCGACCTGCGCGGCCCGGCGGCGGAGCTCGTGGAAGGTCAGCTCTCGGACCTCGCCGGGCTCGCCCTCCCAGACCAGGGCGGCCCTGTTGCGGCGCTCGGGGTCGTCGGCGTGGCGGTCGAGCGCGTTGTGCGCGAGGTTGAGCCGGCCGCCGGGGTACCACTCGGAGAACTGCGGACCGTCGGTGTCGTCGCGGACGGCGTCGTAGGGCTCGAAGAACTCGAGCCCGAGATGCTCGACCACGACGTCCCAGAACCACTCGATGCCGGCGTCGTCGGGGGTCTCCTCGGGGAGGCCACAGCTCCGCTCGAGCAGGGCCTCGCGGTCCGGAATCCCGTGCTCGCGCATAAACCGGCGGACGTTCGTCGCCTCGACGAACGCCGGGTCGGGCTCGTGGACGATCTCCTCCGGCGTGGCGGCGTCGGAGCTGACCATGCGACACCCTACCGCGTCGACCGACTACCATCTTGTGTTGCCCGCCCACCCTTTTTGTCCGTCGCGGCGCTACGGAGCCTCATGTACGTCCGGGACGCCAAGAACAGGGACGAGGCCTGGCTGCTCGACCGGATCGAGTCGATGGGGCTCGACGACGTCGCGTTCCGGTCGCGGGACTACGTGATCGCGGTGGACGAGCGGACGAACGACCGGGCGGGCTTCGGGCGGCTCCGGATCCACCGGACCGACGAGGGCGAGATCTGTGAGCTGACCGGGATCGGCGTGCTCGAGGGCTGGCGCGACCAGGGCGTCGGCGCCCACGTGGTCGAGCGGCTGGTCGAGGAGGCGGGCGACGCGGGCTTCGAGACGGTCCACTCGCTGACCGACCAGCCGGGCTATCTCTCGCAGTTCGGCTTCCGGCCGGTCGAGACCGACCGGCTCCCGGCGGTCCTGCGCGCACGCCTGTCGGAGATCCACGAGACCGGGACGACGGAGGCGGTCGGCACCCGGCTCGCGATCGACCGGTTCCGGATGCCCGACCGCCTGCGCGAGGCGTTCAAGACCGCGAGCCCGCGCGAGACCGACGAGTCCGGCGGCGACGAGACGGCCGAGGACTTCGGGATCGACCCCGACGAGGCGACCTACAAGTACGACACCGGGCGGTAGAGCCGGCTCAGGTGCGGTCCTCGAGGAAGTCGGTGCTGAACGCGATCCAGGCGAGGACGGTGACGAACAGGATGGGCGGGAGGACGGCGAAGGCCCACAGCGGCTCGATCCCGAAGCCGTAGATCAAGAGCACGTCGAGAAGCCCGAGCGCGAGGAAGGGCGCGACCGCGAGCGCCGCCCGCCGCCGGTTTCGGCCGCCGCTCCCGTCGTCGGCGGGGGGCTCTGCGTCGCCGTCGGCGTGGGTCGCCATACCGTGGGGATCGGGCCGCCGGAACAAGAGCCCGTCGCTCACGCGCGGTCGCCGTCGAACCGCGAGGCGACCGTGACGGCGCCGAACAGGGCGGCGAGCGTGACCGCCGCCAGCAGGCCGGCGTAGACCGCGACGACCGCCGGCGAGTCGGGCAGCGCCACCAGCCCGAAGACCGTCACCGACACGCCGCGGTCGGCGCTCTGTGCGCCGACGAACAGCCCGACCCCGGCGGCGAGCAGCACGGCCACCCCGCCGACGGCGAGCAGGAGCCGGCGGCCGGCGGCGGTCCGGTCCCGGTCGGTCTCGGTCGTGGGGGCCACACCGTTGCTACGGGCCCGGGCCTAACAACGCTACCCCTTCCGGGCCGTTCATGTTGCCGCGGACCCGAGGTGATCCGATGAGAGTCGAGGACGGGAGCGACGAGGCGTTGCTCGACCGGGCGCG
>CAZMLQ010000036.1:0-17333 GCA_964567195.1 uncultured Haloferacaceae archaeon
CCATCTCGGACTCGTTCGACATCTGCAAGTTCAACGCCTTCGCCGAGGGCATCGAGGAGTACGTCAAGCAGTACGAGGGGATGACCGGTCTCGAGGTGAGCGAGGAGGACCTGCTGACGGCCGGCGAGCGGATCTACACGCTCGAGCGCTACTACAACAACCTCGCGGGCTTCGACGGGAGCGACGACTCGCTGCCGGCCCGGTTCGTCGAGGGCTCGCCCGACGCCATCCCGGGACAGGGCGGCTCGGAGGGCGAGCTCTGCGAGCTCGACCGGATGAAAGCCGAGTACTACGAGCACCGGGGCTGGGTCGACGGCGTCGTCCCCGACGGGCGCCTCGACGAGCTCGACATCGACGTCGGGCCGGGCACGGGCGTCCGGGCCGGCGACGGCGGCGAGGGCCACGCCCCCGCCGACGACTGACGGCCGACGGCTAGAGCGCCCCGATCAGCCAGAGCGCCCCCATCCCGGCTGCGATGGTGGCGACGGCGCTCTCCGTGCGCCATGCGACGACCGCCGCGACGGCGACCGCCGCGGTCCGCGGGACGACGGCCGGGCCGACGGCCCCGGCCCCGCCGGGCGCGCCCGGCCCGACCGCGACCGGCGCCACGAGCGCCGCCAGCACCGCCGGCGGGACGTACCGGAGCGCGGTCGCCAGCCGCGGGGGCACGGCCTCGACCCGCCCGAGCAGCCGGACGAACGAGTACCGCAGCGCGAAGGTGACCAGCCCGGCGACGGCGAACAGCGCCCAGACGACCGGCGGCGGGTAGGCGCTCACGCCGGCCCTCCCCCGTCGTCGCCCGTCCGGGCCTCGACGGCGACGCCCGCGAGCACGCCGGCGACGGCGGCGACGACCAGCCCGACGTTGAGCGCCAGCCCCCGGCCGAGGACGGCGGCGACGGCGGCGACGGCGGCCGCGGCCAGCGAGGGCCGATCCTCGATTGCGGGGACGAGCAGGGCGAGAAAGACCAGCGGCGCGGCGAACGACAGCTCCCACGCCGGGGGGACGACCCGACCGAGCACGGCGCCTGCGGCGGTCGAGAGCTGGTAGGGCAGCCAGATCGTGAGCGCGGCGCCGAGGTAGAACGCGACGCGACCCCGGCCGTCGCGGCGCTCGCCGAACTCGGCGGTCGAGACGGCGTAGGCCTGGTCGGTGAGCAGGTAGGCACAGACCGCGCGCAGCCGGGGGCCGGCCGCGGCGAGCGACGGCGCGATCGAGGCCGAGTACATCACCAGCCGGGCGTTGACGATCGCGACCGTCGCCGCGACGACGAGCGGTGAGGCCGCCCGGCCGATCAGCTCGATGGCGGCGAGCTGCGAGGCGCCGGCGTAGACGAACACCGACATGCCGACGGCCTGGAGCGCGCTCAGCCCGGCCTCGACGGCGGTGACCCCCGCCACCAGCCCGAACGGCACCACCCCGACGACCAGCGGTGCGGTCCGGACCACGCCGGCGCGAAACGCCCCGCGCTCGCCCCGCTCGCCCGCCTCGTCTCCGGTCACGACCGTCGTCACCCCGCGGGCGTCTAATCGCCGTCGGTTTCCTCGTCGCGGGCGAGCACCACCGCCTCGCGCAGCTCCAGCGCGTGCTCGAACTCGTCGGCGCGGTCGGCCCGGCGGGCCAGCCGGCGGAGCTGTTCGGCGTGGGCGCGCGCCACGGCGTCGGCCTCGCGGGGCGCGAGCCCGATCCGGTCGCCGACCCCGCGCCAGTGACCCTCGGGGACGAGGTAGACGACCCGGCCGTCGGCGGCCAGCGCGCGCTCGCGGCGGCGGCGGTAGCGCCCGCGGCGCCCGGCGACGTGCTCGGCCGCGCGATCGACCAGCGCCGGCAGCCGGCCGGGGGCCACGCTCGCCGTCGCGGCCGCGAGCAGGAGCGCCTGCCCGTCGATCGGGTCGCCGGCCGCCGGCCCGCCGCTCACGCCCGCGTCACCCCCCGGCCCGCATCGCCTTCCGCGAGAACCGCGCCACCAGGTCGTCGAGGCCGTCGCCCTCGAAGCGGACGGTCACCTCGGTGAGGGTGAGCGTCGGCCCGACGCTCGCGGTGTCGGCCGCGAGTTCGGCCGTCCAGCCCGGTCCCTCGACCCGCTCGGGCCCGACCCGGTCGCCGCCCAGGCCCTCGAGATACTGGATCGCCAGCCGGACGGAGATGCCGCGGTAGCTGCGCTCGACGCGCTCGGCGCTCATCCCCGGCCGTGCCCGCCGGCCACCGGCGGGAAGATCGCGACCGTGTCGCCCTCCTCGAGGGTCGTCTCGGGGCCGTCCATGTGGAGCACCTCGCGGCCGTTCCTGAGGACGTTGATCTGGGGGGCGAGCCCGTCGTCCGCCAGCAGCCGTCCGGTGAGGCCCTCGTACTCCGCCTCGAGCCCTTCGAGGAGGTCGCCGACGGTGGCGTCCGCCGGCAGGTCGCGGTCGAGACGCTTCGCGCCGACGGTCTGGCGGAAGGTGGCGAAGAGCTTCAGTTCGACGTGCACGACCGTCCGTCGGCCGCCGGGGGCAAAAAGGGCGCGTCGCCCGCCCGCCCGGACGGCCGAACCGCTCAAGTCACGACCGCGGGTAGCTTCGATCGATGACGAGGGGACGCGTGCTCTGTGTCGACCCGGACGCCGAGGCCCGGGCGGCGACCGCGGCGGCGCTGGCCGAGGCCGGCTTCGACGTGACGACCGCGGCCGACGCGGCCGCCGCCCGGGCGGCGCTCGATCCGCCGCCCGACTGCGTGGTGACCGAGACCGCCCTGCCCGACGGCGACGGGCTGGCGCTGGTCGCGAGCGCCCGCGAGCGCGACGGCGGCGTGGCCGGGGTGTTGTTCACCGCCGCGGGCTACGGTGAGGTCGACACCGACCGCCACGACGTGGTGGTCGAGGTGGTGTCGAAGGCGGGACCGGCCGCCCACGAGCGGCTGGTCTCGATGGTCACGATGACCGTCGAGCGCCGGAGCCAGACCGTCTACCCGCTCCCCGACGACGAGACCGAGCGCCTGGCCGCGCTCGAGCGCTACGACCTCGGCGACGCGGCCACCCTGCGCGCGCTCGATCGCCTGACCGCCCTGGCCGCGAGCCGGTTCGACGTCCCGATGGCGTCGGTCAACATCGTCGGCGAGCGCGACCAGCACCTGCTCGCCTGCCAGGGGATCGCCGACGGGTGGACGCCCCGCGACGAGTCGGTCTGTACCTACACCATCCTCGACGACGACGTCACGGTGATCGAGGACGTCCACGGCGATCCCCGGTTCGACGGGGTGGCGTCGATCGAGGACCTCGGGATCCGCTTTTACGCCGGCGCACCGGTGCGGACCCCGGCCGGCCGGGCGCTGGGCACGGTCTGTATCTACGACGACGAGCCCCGGTCGTTCGACGAGGCGGGGGCGGCCGACCTCGAGCGGATCGCGGCCGAGGCGGCCGAACAGCTCGAGCTCCGGCGCCGGCTGGCGGCGGCCGACGAGACCGATCCACACGTCGCGGTCGCGGTCGAGCCCGATGCCGGCGGCGGTGGCGGGACCGAGACGGAGGAGGGCGGGCGATGAGCGCCGACCGCCGCTACGAGTTCACCCGGCTGCCGCTCGCGCCGGTGCGGGGCGGGCGAACGATCGCCGTGCGCGGGGGCAACGTCGACGGCGCCGACGAGCTGGTGCTCCGGGGGACCACCCCCGCGGCCGAGGACGAGGGCGCCATCGTCGTCTCGACCAACTCGACGGGCCGGACGCTGCTGGCGGACCGGCGCGACTACGGCTGTGGCGAGGCGGGCGACCGCGTCTGTGTGGTCGACTGTGTCAGCCTCCAGCAGGGCCGCGACACCGACGCCCGGAACGTGAAGGGGGTCTCGACGCCGGGCGATCTGACCGGCGTCGGGATGCGGACCTCGGCGTTCTACGAGGCGCTCGACAACGCCGGCGTCGCCCGGATCCGGGTCGGCCTGCTCTCCGTCTCGACGCTCCTGATGTACTCCGAGCTCCGGACCGTCTCGCGGTTCGTCCACACCCTCGCCGGCCGGGTCTCGGCGACCGACGGGATCGCGCTGCTCGCGCTCGACGCCGACTCCCACGACGAACGGGCGGTCAACACGATCGAGGGGCTCTGTGACGGTCGAATCGACGTCCGCGTGGCCGACGGTCGGCCGGAGCTGCGGATCGAGGGCCTGCCCGACCAGCCCGAGGGCTGGCTCTCCCTCCGGGACTAGCGCGAGTCCGAGCCCGATCCCGGGCCCGAGCCAAAGCGGATGCCGTCCTCGACCAGTCGGGCGTTGCGCTCGCGGTCGATGTGGGGTGCGAGCCAGTCGTGCTCGCCCAGCTGGGCGATCAGGTCGGCGTAGAGGTTGCGCCACGCGATCGCGTAGATGGGCGACTGGCCCCACGCCCGGAGCTCGGGGACGAACTCGTCGTAGCGTTCGCGTCTGTCGTCGAGCTGTTCGATCAGGTCGACCGCGTGGGCCGCGGCCTCGCTCTCGTCGTCGGCGGCGGCGACGGCGTCGCCGAGCCGGCGCTCTAGCCCCGCGACGGCGCGTTGCATGTCCTGTGGGGCCTGTTCGTCCTCGTCGGGCAGCGAGTCGAGGATGGGCTCTGGTACCCCGAGCGAGACGGTCTCGTCCATACCGTCGCCACGGCGTCGGAGCACAAAAGTCGGTGGGCCGTCACGCGTCGCCGACCGCCCGGACGCGTGACTCGACGACCGCCACGAGCGCGATCAGGGGGAGCGCCCCGACGAGCAGGCCGTGGGTGAGCGTGTTGCCGGCGACGCTCGCCGCCGCGCCCGCGGGTCCGACCCCGCCGACGAGGAGGAAGGCGAGCCCCTCGAAGGCGGCCTGGACGAGCGCCCCAACGAGCGCGGCGACGACCAGCCAGCGCCGGTCGGTCGGCGCGGGCGCGACCCGGTGGACGATCCACGCGAACGCGAGAAAGCCGGCGACGTAACCCAGGAAGCCGAACGGATCGTCGACCTCGTAGCCCTCGAGCACGTCGAGCAGCGCCTCGCCCACGGCGGCCCCCGAGGCCACCGAGCGCGAGGTCATCCCGTAGGGCAGGAGCGTCGCGGGTAGGACCGGCAGGAAGAACGGCTTCAGATCGACATCGACGGCCACCTCGCCCAGCGGCTCGGTGACGGCCAGACCGGCGACGAACACCAGCCCGCTCGCCGCCGCCACCCCGACGTACCAGACGACCCCGCGCCGGTCGCGCACGCTGGCCGGCATCCGGTCGGGCTGTCCGCCCCCGGCGAGTTACCTGTTCGCTCGAATCGGACGCTCGGGGCGTCGAACGGCCGATCTCCGTACGAGCACGTGTCTCACGGGCCGAGCGACGAGCACACATAGGAACGCTCAACAGCCGAGCCGAGCGAGAGCCGCTCGTGTTCTGCCCCGCGGTCGACGTCGATCGGGTCTCGCTCGCCCGGGGCGCGGTGGTGGTGACGCTGGCGTCGTTCGTCGGGCTCTACATGTACTACTTCGTCGCGATCAACGCCGCGGGCTCGGAACTCGGCGTTCGGGGCTATCTCGAGGTCCTGTTGCTCGCGGTGCCGGTGGTCGCGCTCTCGGTCGGCGCGATCTGGTCGTTCCGGGCCGACGTGGCGACCGACCTGATCCCGCGGGTGACGCTCTGGATGGGTGCGGGACTCGTGCTCTTTCTGACCGTCGCGGGCGTGGCGGCGGTCGTGCTCGCCGAACAGCTCTCGGCGCTCGAGCGGTTCCTCCTGCTCTACATCACCGCGGGGACGGGGGCCGCGAGCGGGCTGGTCGCCGGCGTGTTCGAGGTCCGCGCCCGCCAGTACGGTCGCGAGCGCGCCCGCTCCCGGCTGCGGGCCGACCGGGTCGAGCGCGAGCGCCGCCGGCTCGAGCATCTGAATCAGGCGCTCCGTCACGAGGTGCTCAACGCCGCCAACGTGATCCACGGCAACGCCGAACTGCTCCGCGAGCGCGCGCCCGGCTCCGACGCCGACCGCGACCGCCTGCGCACCATCGCCGACCGCAGCGACGACATCGCCCGGTTCGTCCAGTCGATCCGCGACGTGCTCCGGGCGACCGACCACCAGCCCGACGTCGAGCCGATCGATCTGGGCTCGGTGATCCGGACCGAGGCCCGCGCGGTCGCCTCGACCCACGACGGCGTCCGGATCGACGTGGCGGTGCCCGACGGGACCCGGGTCCACGCCGGCGGGCTGGTCAACCGGGTGTTCGCCAACCTGCTGACCAACGCCGCCGAACACGGCGTCGCGGGCGCCGACGGGGTCGCCGTACACGTCGTCGCCACCGTCGAGGCCGAGGCCGTGGCCGTCCGCGTCACCGACGACGGCCGCGGCATCCCCGATCGCGTGCGCGAGCGGCTGTTCGAGCCCGACCTCTCGGGCGAGAGCGGCTACGGGCTCTTTCTCACCCGGACGCTCGTCGAGCTGTACGGCGGCAGCCTCGAGCTCGTCGAGACCGGCCCCGACGGCACGAGCTTTCGCGTCAGGCTCCCGCGGGTCGGCGCCACCGGCCGGGCGGCCGAGCGCCCCGCCACCGCGTCCACGTCTACGTCCGCCGGGTGTCCTGGGCCGGTCGAGCCCCGCTAGCGCTCGGTCGCGTGGCGCACCTCGACGGCGACGCCCCGCTCGCTCGCGGCCATCTCCGGCCCGCTCGCGGCCGCCCGGCCGACGGCGAACGCCCGCGGCCCCTCGACGACCACCTCGTCGCCGGGCCGGATCCCGTCGTCGGCGTCGACCACGCCGGGCGCGAGCACGCTTCCTCGCGGCACGAACGCGTCGATCTCGACGCGCCCGACCGGCACGTCCCGCGCCAGCGCCCGTCGGGCGCCCGCGAGCGTGAACGCGAGCGTCCCGTAGGTGGGCACGAGCGCGGCGAGCTGGTCGGGTTCGTCGTCGTCGCCGCCGTCGCGCTCGCGCGCCTGGAGCTTCGGGTAGTGGCCGGTGACGACCGGATCGTCGAACAGGTCGTCGCCGGCGGCGGGGCCGAACTGGTAGTCCGCGATCGCCCGGAGGGTGTTGTGCTGGCGCTCGCGCTTGCGGTAGCGCGACTCGCCCGCCAGCGCGTCCGACAGCGCCGCGAGCGCGTCGTCGTCGGTCGGGTGCCCGTCGTCGCCGACGGTGAACTCGACCGTCGCGTCGACCTCGTCGGCGACCGACGCACAGACCGGCCGGTAGCCAGCCGGCGGGACGTGAGCGATCACCCGGTCGTAGTCGGCACGCTCCAGGTAGCGCCGGAGGACGCGCCCGACGAACTCGCGCTCGCCCGCGGTCCAGCGCCCGGTCACCACCGCGTCGTAGTGCTGGGCGGGGTAGGTCAGCTCGAGCTCCTGGGGGACGACCCCGATGGGCGAGGTCATCGAGGCGACGTGGGCGCGGTAATCGATCGCCCGGCGGAACTCGCGGTGGGAGTCGGACTCGCCGTAGGGCTTGCGCGCCGAGCAGGGCAACAGGACGAGCGGGCCGTCGAACCGGCGGCGATAGCGCGAGCAGACCCGGTCGGCGAACCGGCGGATCTCGACGCGGTCGAGGCTCTCCTCGCTGGCGGCGTCGAGCTCCGCGGTCCGGACGACGGGGGTCCGCCGCTCGAGGTAGGCCCACTCGTCGTCGAGTTCGCGCACCAGGGCGGTCAGCCAGTTGGCGTGGCGGGCCTGGCCCTCGACGTAGTCGCGCAGGCGGCCGTCGGCGATCCGCCGGCGGACGGTCGCGAGTTCGGCCTCGAGCGCGCCGACGTTGTGGGCGACGGCGGCGTCGCGGTCGAACGCGTCGGCGGGCGGATCGGAGGGGAACCGGCCGGGGAGTTCGCCGGCCTCGTCGATCCGGTACTCCCCCTCGCCCGTCAGGTAGCGGCCCTGTCGGCCCCGGATCCGCGCCAGCCTGGCGTCGAAGAGGTCGACGCCGGCGTAGGCGAGGACGGCGACGGTGCGGGGGGTGGCGACGCCGGGCGCGTACAGCGCCGCGTCCGGCGGGATCGCCCGGCGGACGGCGATCACGGCCTCGGCGACCGCGGCGGCGTGGCCGACCAGCCCCGACGCGGTCGAGAGGGCGTAGGCGTCGACGCCGAGGTCGGCCGCCGTCTCGGGGGTCACCACGGTCGCGCTGGGGTGGTCGATCGCCGGGGGCTCGTCGGCGAACGCCGCCTGCACCTCCTCGGGGGTGCCGGCGGGGAAGGCCCGGTGGGGCAACAGGGTGAGCGCGTCGGGGTCGCCCTCGGGGACCGCGCGCTCGCGGCGCCAGCGCGAGCCGGCGTCGACGAGGATGTCGTCGACGAGCGCGGGGGTGGCGAGTGGCGTCGTCAGGCGGAGTTCGCCGCGCCGTGCCGCCCCGTCGCGGGCGTGGATCTCGAAGCCGTCGGTCATACGGTGGGGCGGCCCGGCCGGCACATACGCGTTGCGTTCGCCCCGTTCAGGGGTCGCGCGCGCCGTCGCGCGCGCCGCCGAGCCGCTCGACGGTCACGCGCTCGGGTAGGCGCGAGAGCGCGCTCGCCGGCCAGCCGTCGTGGGCGAGCACGAGCTCGGCCTCGCAGGCCGCGGCGAGTCGGGCCACCCCGCGGGCGGCGGCCTCGCGGGCGGCCCGGTCCGGGCGTGCGGGGGTCTCGGCGGTCAGGGGGTAGCTCTTCGAGAGCGCGGGCGCCACCGGTCCGAAGGGGGGAACGACCCGCCAGACCTCGTCGAAGCCCGCGGCCGAGCCGGCGTCGCCGACGGTCAGCAGGAGCCGGCGGTCGTCGGCCGGCGCGACCCGCGCCAGCCGGTCGTGGTGGCGGTCGATCTCGGGCCGGCGGGCGCCGTCGGTCGAGACGGCGAAGAAGGTGCCCTTGCTGGCCGGGTCGGTCCGTTCGAGCCCGTCGGCGTGATCGAGCAGGGCGCGGTAGCCGTCCCACAGCGCCGGGTGGCCGCGGGCGCGGGTCTCGACGAGTTCGAACAGGTCGCCCGCCCTGATCGCCGCCCTGATCCGGCGGATCTCGGCGAGGCTGGCGTGGAGGTTGTGCTCGGCGAGCAGGCGCTCGCGCTCCTCGGGCGCGCGCTCGCGCAGGCCGGCCGGGTCGTGGCCGGTACAGACCGGGCAGGGACAGGGGAGCTCCGCGAGCTCGTCGAGGTGGCGGGTGCCCCGGACGGTAAGATAGCGGCCGTCGCGGGCGTAGAGGGCGTAGGCGGCGGAGTCGAACAGGTCACAGCCGGCCGCGGCCGCGAGCGCGAGCGTCATGGGGTGGCCGGCGCCGAAGAGGTGGACGGGGGCGGCGGGCCCGAGCCCGCGCTTGGCCGCCCGGACCACCTCGACCACGTCGGCGAAGCGGTAGGCGTTCAACAGCGGGACGACCGCGCCGACGGGGAAGACGTCCAGCGCGGTGTCGGCGGCGTGGCGGCCGGCCCGCTCGCGCAGGTCGAGGTGGGTCGAGCCCTGGACGGGGGCGCTGACCAGCATCTCGCCGCGGTCGATCGCCTCGGCGTCCGCGAGCGCGCGCTCGGTCGCCCGTAGCTCCTCGCACGCCCGGTCGCGGTCTGCGTCGGGCGGGGTGGGCACGTCGACGGGCGTGCCCACGTCGCTGCCGATCTCGCGCTGGAAGCGCAGGATCTCGTCGGTGCTCACGTCGACGTCGTCGTAGGTCGCGAGCTGGAACGAGCCCGAGTCGGTCATGATCGCGCCCGAGAAGCCGAGCAGCTCGTGCAGCCCCACCTCGAGGGCGCGCTCGCGCAGCCCCTCGGTCGTGTGGACGATGTAGCCGTTGGTGATCAGCATCTCGACGCCGAACTCGCGCTCCAGCCGGCCGGGGGCGACGGTCTCGACGTTGGGGTTGACGACGGGCAGGAGGGCGGGCGTGGTGACGGTCACGTCCGCCCGGGGGACGGCGAGCCGGCCGAGCCGGCCGGCCCCGTCCCAGCGGTCCACCTCGAAGACATCGGTCACGCCCTCCCTTCGCCGAGTCCCGGCCTAAGCGTGTCGCTCCCGGCCGTCCGCGGCCTACCCGGGTGCGGGCATCTCGCCCGCGAACCGCAGGGAGACGTACAGCAGGGAGAACAGCGTCGCGTTGTAGGCGCCGTGGATCAGCGAGGGCACGACGAGGTTGTCGGTCAGCTCGTAGGCGGTGCCAAAGACCAGACTCGGGCCCAGGAGCACGCCGATGGTCACCAGGCGCGCGCCCGACGAGCCCGAGAGCGCGACGAAGTGGACGCCCGCGAACAGCACCGAGGCCAGCCCGACCGCGACCGGCGCCGAGAGGGTCTCGCGCAGGCGGCCCTGGACCACGCCCCGAAAGAGCAGCTCCTCGCCCGGCCCGATCAGCAGGAACGAGG
Source organism: uncultured Haloferacaceae archaeon (assembly GCA_964567195.1). Taxonomy (GTDB): domain Archaea; phylum Halobacteriota; class Halobacteria; order Halobacteriales; family Haloferacaceae; genus CAZMLQ01. The sequence goes on from CAZMLQ010000036.1 coordinate 10,237, forward strand.
CCGGGACGAGCACCAGCAACACCTCGGGGTTCTCGAGCGCGACGTCCGCGGCCTGGTTGGTGCCGGCCTCGACGCCGGCCAGCGAGACGGCCACCGCGCCACCGAGCGCCGCCAGCAGCGCGAGCACGTAGCCCGCGAAGACGACGACCCCGTCGCGGAGCGAGGGCCGAGCCAGCCCGACCGACGAGAGCCGCCGGCCCCGCAGCCGGAGATAGACCAGCGCCACGCCGCCGAAGGTCACCCCCTGGACGAGCACCAGCGAGACGACCAGCACGACCACCGGCGTCGGCGCCAGCCCCGCGGCCCCAGCCCCGAGCACCGCGGCCAGGACGAGCGCCAGGCCGACGCCGAGCCCGACGACCGCCACGGCGACCGAGGCGACCAGCGCGCGCAGGGCCGCGACCGGCCCGCCGGCCGTCTCGGGAGTCTCGCCCCCGTCCTCGCCGTGCAGATCGCTCTCGTCCACCCAGCGAAAGCCTCCCCCGTCGTCGCCGGTCATCGGCTGGTCAGCTCGTGGTGGAGCAGTGCAAGCGTGCTCCGGCCGTCCCGGAGGTCGCCGTCGACGGCGGCCGCCAGCAGGTCGTCGTACGGCCGGCGGCGCACCCGGATGCTCTCGTTCGCGTCGAGGTCGCGCTCGCCGGTCGGGCGACAGCCCCGCGCGACGAACAGGTGGTGGACGGCGTTGGAGACGCCGTTGGAGGGCTCGACGCTCAGCCGGCGCTCGACCCGCTCGGCCTCGTGGCCGGTCTCCTCGGTCAGTTCGCGCCGGGCGGCGGCCGCGAGGTCGGCGTCGCCGGGCTCGACCCCGCCGGCCGGGAGCGCGACGTTCGTCCGGCCGACCGCCTGGCGCCACTCCTCGACGGTCACGACCTCGTCGCCGTCGAACGGGAGCACGACCACGGTCTCGGGCTCGTCGACGTAGTGGTACTCGGTCTCGGTGCCGTCGGGCAGTGTCACCTCGTCACGGCGCACGTCGAAGCCGGGACAGGCGTAGTCGACGCCCGTCCCGGTCAGCGCCCAGTCGAGGCCGTCGTCGGGGACGTCCATGCCGTTGCCTTCGGCCGCCGGCGATAAAACGCCCCGGCTACCGCTCGCCGCCGCGGCCCCGCCAGCCCACGACGACGCCGCCCCCGACGAGCGCCAGCCCCGCGACCGCGGCGAGGAGGTGGGCCTCGGCGAACCAGCGGGGCAGCCGGACGGCCGCCGAGAGCAGCCGGAGTGCGGGCGTCAACACCGGCACCCGCCGGGGGCCGTCGGCCGCCGTCGCGACCGGGGTGGTGGGGCCGGCTCCGGCGTCGGTCCCGTCCGCCGTGGTCCCGGTCGTCTCGTCGCCCTCGACGCCGTAGCGGGGGCCCCCGACCGGCTCGCCGACCGGCAGGCGGTCGGCCTCGTAGGGCAGCGTCCGGTAGTCGAAGCGGGCCTCCCAGACGACCGTCCCGGACTCGTCGACCTCGACCAGCCGGGCGTTGCGGGTGTCGGTGATCAGCGTCGTCCCGCCCGGCAGGCGGTCGGCGTCGCGGGGCCAGTCGAAGCGGCTGCCGCCGGCCCCCCGCAGCGTCCAGACCCGCTCCCAGTCGCCGTCGGCCGTGCGGTGGAGTTCGACGATCCGGTGGTTCTCGCTGTCGGCGACGAGGACGGCGCCGTCGCCGAGCCACTGGGGGTTGTGCTGGCGGTGGAGCAGGTCGGGATCGCCCCGGAGCACGCCGTCGTCGTCGGTGTCGGCGTTGATCACCTCGACCACGCCGGTCCCGCGCTCGACGACCAGCAGCTGGTTGGCGTTGCGCACCGAGACGAGAAAGCGCCCCTCGCCGATCCGGTCGACGTCGTTGAGGTGGAGCCAGTCGGTCCGGGTCGGGTCGGCCGGCGGGTCGTAGCGCTCCGTGGCCCGCCACTCCCAGGTGATCCGGCCGTCCTCGACGATCACGAGCCGCTCGCGGTCCATGTCCGCGACGACGTAGCCCCCGCCGGGCAGGGGCTCGGCGTCGTGAACCTCGCTGTTGGTGTGGCTCCGGACGGGGAACTCGTAGGCCGTCGTCGTCGTCGCGGGCGCACCACCGCCGGGCCCGGGCTCGACCACCCGGACGCCCGTCCGGGCACAGGGCGACCCGTAGGGGCCACAGCGCTCGGCGTCGGCGCTCGCGTAGGCGGCGACGACCGAGCCGTCGGCGCGGGCGGTGGCGTCGAAGTAGGTGTCGGCGCCGCCCTCGCGCCAGACCTCGCGGGTGCCGTTCAGCCGGGCGACGTAGCCGCCGTCGGTGTAGCTCCCGACGCCCTGGACGCCGACGACGGTCGTCGGGGCATCCCTGCCGGCGCTCGCCCCGACGCCCGAGGCGGCGAGAACCGGCCCGAGCGTGGCGGTCGCCAGGAGGACGGCCAGACCGACCCCGACGAGCGCCGGCCCGGGCGGGGGGCGGCGGAGCGCCATCGGCCGTCGTCGGTGGAGGATCGATGATAAGCCTTCGGTTACGGGCGCGCGACGGGCGTCAGACGCCGGGCAACAGTGATAGGGGACGAGCCTGTAGCCGGGGACGATGAGCGCGGACGCCACGCTCGACGACCGGCTCCAGGACCTGTACGGCCGCTACGTCGGCGATCCCGACGCCGAGACCGACATCTACCTCGGCTTCGCCCTCTTTTTCGGCGGGATCGCGCTCGGGGCGGTCGGGGTGCTCGTCTTCCTGTTGAGCGCGCTGGTCTCGGCGCCCGGCGAGACCGCGTTCGCGCTGCGCGAGGTGGCGGTGGTCGCGAGCGCGGGCGGGCTCCCCGGCCTCCTGTTCGGCATCGTCGTGCTCCTGCCGGGCGACCGCCGGATGACCTACGCCGCGGGCGCGGGGGCGGCGGTCTGTCTGGTCGCGATCGCGCTGTTCGTCGCCGTCTACCCGATGCACTGGAACGTCTCGCGCACCCCCGACTACAGCGCCCAGGGGGTCGCGCTGTACGCGGTCGGACTGGTCGCGGTGGTCGGTGCGACCGGTGCGGCGCTGGTCGGCCACCAGGTCCAGACCCGCCAGGCCGCCCGCGCCGCCGACGCCGGGCCGACGGACGCGGACGGGTCGGCCGAGGCCGAGGCCGAGAAAGCGACCGACGCGGAGTCGGTCTCCGACGAGGACGTCCGGCGCGACATCGACGCGGCGATGGCCGACGCCGACCTCTCGTGGGGCGGGGTCGAGAAGCGCGAGACCCGCCGTCTCGAACTCGACACCGAGGTGCCCGACGACGTGCGCTCGAACGTCGACTCGGCGACGGCGACGACGACGACCGCCGAGGGGACCGACGTCGACGACGCCGTCTCGGGGCTGCGCCGGCTCCAGGGCCGCGAGCGCGAGACGTCGAGTGGCACCGGCGTCGACGACCAGACCGCGGCGCTGACCGAACTCCGGAACCAGCAACGCGCCGAGGCGGCCGCGAGCGCCGACGGCGATCCCGACCGCGCGCCGGCGACCGACGACGAAGGCAACGGGCTCCTCGCTCGGCTCCGGTCGGCGCTGGGGCGGTGACGGAATCCGCGGACGCACCGGTCGCGTTAACGGCCGGTTAAACCCGTCAGACGCGCGTCTGGTGCCGGAGAAGACAGGTTGAGGAACGCTTATGGGCGCGGTGGACGCCACGTCGGGCATGGCCAAGGGCCTAGATGTCGGGACGATGAACATCATCTCGGCACAGCAGGACGGGTCGGAGACGGTCTTCGTCCAGCAGCGAAACTCCTTCGTCGAGATCGAGTACAGCGACATGGCCGAGCAGATGCTGTCGCGCAGCGACGTCCTCCACATCCGGAAGGACGACAACGTCTACGTCGTCGGCGACGACGCCCTCAACTTCGCGACCATCTTCAACAGCGAGACCCGGCGGCCGATGCAACACGGCATCCTCTCCTCCGAGGAGTCCTCGGCGATCCCGATGATCAAGCTCATCACCGAGCAGGTGGTCGGCGAGCCCTCGCGGCCCAACGAGCGCCTCTACTACTCCTCGCCCGCCGATCCGATCGACTCGGAGCTGTCGACGCTCTACCACGAGAAGACCCTCGAGTCGATGCTCGGCGACCTGGGCTACGATCCGGAGCCGATCAACGAGGGGATGGCCGTGATCTACTCCGAGCTCGCGAACCACAACTTCACCGGGCTGGGCGTCAGCTTCGGGGCCGGCATGACCAACGTCTGTCTCTCGTACTACGCCGTGCCGGTGATGAAGTTCTCCATCGCCCGCGGCGGCGACTGGGTGGACGAACAGACCGCCCAGGCCACCGGCACGCCCGTCGACAAGGTGACCAGCATCAAGGAGGACGACTTCGAGCTCGACTTCCGCACCGACGTCGGCGGCGTCGAGGGCGCGCTCGCCATCTACTACGAGAACCTGCTGGACTACGTCATCGAGAACATCGCCCGCGAGGTGGACGAGGAGGACGTCGAGGAGGGGCTGGACGTGCCCGTCGTCGTCACCGGCGGCACCTCCAGCCCCCGTGGCTTCGAGAAGCTGTTCGAGGACCACCTCCGCGAGGCGTCGATGCCGTTCTCGATCAGCGACGTCCGCAGCGTCGAGGAGCCCCTCTACAGCGTCGCCCGGGGCTCGCTGGTCGCCGCCCGCTCCGACGAGCAGGAGGACCACCAGAGCGGGGCCGCCGAGACCCCCGCCGAGGACTGAGCCCGACGCTCAGTCCGTCGTCCCGTCCGCGTCGTCCTCGCCCGTCCGACCGTCCGGCTCCGCCTCCTCGATCAGCCCCGTGACCGCGCCGTCGTCGGCCTCCGCGACCGCGTCCTCGACGAGCGCCGTCACCGCCGCGTCGTCGAGGTCGGCGCCGTCTTCGTCCGTCTCGCGTCCGTCCGCGTCCGTCTCGTGCTCCGCTCCGTCCTCGTCGCCGGTCTCCGTCTCGCGGTCGTCGGCCGCGTTCGCGCCCCGCTCGCCGCCGTCGTTCGGGGGCTCGTCGCTCGCGTCGTCCCCGCCGGCGGCCGCGACGGTCGGCAGATCGGCCGTGCGGCGCTCGGTCTCGGCGTGGCGGTCGTAAAACCGGTCGAGCGCGTCCCCCCAGGACTCGGCCGAGCGGGGCTCGCCCCGGTGTTCGGCCTCGATCCCGACCCAGCCACAGCGCTCACAGACCGCGGCCTCGCGGCCCTCGAGCACGTATGCGGCGAGCGCCCCACCACACTCCGGACAGTCCATACGGCGGGGTCGGCGGGCGGCGACTTTTAGCCTTCCCCCGCGGGCGGCCGGTCGTGGTCACCCCAGTACCACTGCTGGAGGAGGAGCTGGTAGACGTCGTCGTCCCAGTTGCGCCGGAGGGGATTCGAGCCGTCGGCGACGCAGGAGGCGACGTAGGACCCGTTGAGGTCGGCGAACCGCTCGACCGCCCGGCGCTCGTCCCCGAACAGGAAGTAGACGTTGCGGGTGCCACCGCGGGGCTTGTTCCGGCTCGACGAGGCGGGCGCGTCGAGACGCCGGACGAACGACCGCTCGGCGCCCTCCGGCCCGCGTGGCAGCTCCGCCCAGGTCCGTGGGCCCTCGGCCAGCGCCGCGATCACCTCGCTGGCCGCCAGCCCGGCGAGGTGGCCCCGCCAGAACGCGCTGCTCGCGCCACACCCGGTGCAGACGAACCGCTCGCGCGCGCTCGTGATCCGCTGGCGCGTGCCACAGTCCGGACAGCTCACCGCCGCGGTCGCGGCGTCGGGCTCCTCCAGGTCGGCCGCCGCCAGCGCCGCCGCCCAGCCGTCGAACCGGCGGCTGTAGACGGCGGCCGAGTACTCCCCGACCGCGTCGAACTCCGCCATCCGTGGCGGCCCGCCCAGCTCCGACGCGACGCGACGGAGCTCCCCGAGCAGGTCGGCCCGGGAGATCCTCTCGGGCATACGATAGCCGGACAGGACCGCGAGGTACGTAGCTCCACCGGAGTCGGGTCACACTTGCCACCCCGGCCCGAAGGGGCGGCGTGACCGGATCCGACACGCCCCCGGACGAGCGCGACGCGGTCGTCGTCGAGGGCACGACCGTCCACGGCGTCGGCGTCGACGGCGCGACCCGCTGTCGCCACTACGGCGGCGAGCGCGACGTGGTGGCGATCCGCTTTCGCTGTTGTGACCGGTACCACCCCTGTCACGCCTGTCACGACGCGCTCGCGGACCACGCGCCGTCGGTCTGGCCCCGCTCGGCGTTCGACCGACCGGCGGTGCTCTGTGGGGTCTGTGGGGCCGAACTGACCGTCCACGGGTATCTGCGTGCCGAGCACGTCTGTCCGGACTGTGGGGCGGCGTTCAACCCGGGCTGTCGCCGCCACCACCACCGCTACTTCGACCTGCCGGCGCCCTGATCGTCCGCCCGCGATCCACCCGTCCGTCGTCGCGACCGCCCGTCGGGCCCGGTGGCTCCGGGCGACGTCCGGACGACGACCCCGGCGACTCGGGCGCGTGTCCCCGCGGTCCCGGCGTCCGCCCCCCACGCCCCTCCGGGTCCCGGTTCGCGTGTGCCGCCGCCGGCACGTCCGGTCCGGTCCCCTCCCGCCGACCGCCCCTACGATCCCTTGTGGCTCTCGACGCAGCCGAGCGAGCAGAGCAACAGGCGTGTCTCGTCCCCTCGCTCCGCGTAGTAGTGTGGCTCGTCGAGTCGGAACTCGCCGCCACAGAGCCCACACCGCTCCGTCCGATCCGTCCAGACGACCCGCCGCTGCACCCCCCGCTCGGCCCGACCGCCGCGTACGTGACCGTCGCGCGGTCGGGTCAGTTCGTCTCCCATGTGCTATTGGGCCGTACGTAGACGTATATTCCTGTCGCCGGACGGTCGTCTCGGTCGACCGTGGCGTCCGTCCGGGGGGCGGCGTGGTCTCGCCCGACGAGCGAGGTCGTGATCGACGCTCGTCGCGACCACCTCGATCGGTCGACCCCGGCCGTTCGTGTGGGTGACCCGTCGAAAGTACCGAGGCTGACATCGCCCGGCGCGAATTCGAATCACGCGAGACTCGCACCGCCCGTCTCGCTGGCTCTCGCTCGCTTCGCTCGCGAGAACGCGGGTACGACCACCCGACGGCCGCGCCGTCGAGAGACGTGAGCGCGGGAACGGCAGTGGGCCGGCGCGAATTCGAATCGCGGTTACGGCCACCCGAAGGCCGAAGGATA